>JAVHRN010000021.1:0-20803 GCA_036171695.1 Gallionella sp. | reverse complement strand
TGCGCTATTTAAGTGCGCAGGGCGCGCGGCTGCGCGCGGCGGATAGTCGCACTGCACCAGCGAGCTTGGCTGAAGCGGCGCAGTTTGTTCAGCCTGCGCAAATTTTCTGCGGTGCATTTACCGACGCGTTGTTTGACGGCATAGATTGCATTGCGATTAGCCCTGGTGTGCCGCTCGCCGATGCCGTGGTGGCACGCGCGGTGGCGCGTGGCATCGCCGTGGTGGGTGACATCGAATTGTTCGCGCAACAGCTACAGCAGGATTCAGGATACGGGCTTCAGGCTGTTGCCACGCTCGACAAGCGGAGTGCGCTGTCTAATCCCGCATCCCGCATCCCAAATCGTTGCCCTAAGGTTATCTCCATTACGGGTAGCAACGGCAAAACCACGGTTACCTCATTAGTCACGCATTTGTGCCAAGCCGCAGGTTTGGACGCACTGGCGGCGGGCAACATTTCGCCCGCCGTGTTGGACGTGATGATGCAGCGCGGTGATGCACAGCCTGAAGTATGGGTGTTGGAATTGTCGAGTTTTCAGTTGGAAACGACCGCGAGTTTGCATGCGGCGGCGGCAACAGTTTTGAATCTTAGCGAAGATCATCTGGATCGTTATGACGGTATGCAAGGCTATATCGCGGCGAAGGCGCGCGCACTGCTTGGTTGCCAAGTGCAAGTGCTGAATCGCGACGATGCGGCAACTTTGCAACTGGCGCGGCAAGATGCGGCGACGGTTACGTTTGGTTTAGATGCGCCGACGCGTGAGCAAGATTTTGGCGTAGCGCATGACAACGGCGAGTTGTATTTGCTGCAAGGCACACAACGCTTGATGCGCGCCAATGAGTTGCAATTGAGCGGGCTGCATAACGTGGCGAATGCCTTGGCCGCTTTGGCGTTGTGTCGCGCCATCAATTTACCGATGGCGGCGTTATTGGCTGGGTTGCGCAGCTTCAAAGGGTTAGCGCATCGCGTCGAAAAAATTGCCGATAGGGCTGGCGTGACTTATTACGATGACTCTAAAGGTACTAATGTCGGCGCAACCGTTGCCGCCTTACAGGGCTTAGGTTGCAAAGCGGTGTTGATTGCCGGTGGCGAAGGTAAGGGGCAAGACTTCGCGCCGCTTGCGGATGCGGTTAAAAACCATGCGCGTGCGGTGGTGTTAATCGGACGCGATGCCCATTTAATTGAACAGGCAATTTGCACCACGGGCATCCAGCTTGAGCATGCTGTCGATATGGCTGCTGCCGTGCAAGCCGCTGCCAGCTTGGCGCAAGCAGGCGATGCGGTGTTGCTGTCGCCGGCCTGTGCGAGCTTCGATATGTTCCGTAACTATGAACATCGCGCGCAAGTTTTCATCGCAGCGGTGCGCGAGTTGCCAGCGGAGGGCGCATGGTCTCGTTAGTTAAAACAGGTGCGCGTCCGCCACAAACGCAATTCGATGAGCTGTTGCTGAGCGTGTTTGTCGCGCTCTTAGCAATCGGTTTAGTGATGGTTTATTCGGCTTCGATTGCCACCGCTGAAGCCAGTAAATTCACAGGCTACAACGCCAGCTACTATCTCATTCGGCATGGTATTTTTATCGCAGCGGGCGTGCTAATGGGTATTGCTGCGTTTCAAATTCCTGTGCAAAGCTGGCAAAACTTAGCTCTGCCGTTATTTGTTATTGGTACGGTGCTGCTGGTATTGGTGCTGATTCCGCATGTCGGTCGTGAAGTCAATGGCAGCAGACGTTGGCTGTCTTTGGTGGTGATCAATTTGCAACCTTCCGAGCTGATGAAATTATTTGCGGTGCTGTATGCCGCCGATTACACCGTGCGCAAAACGCATGTCGGACACAAATTTTTGCAAGCCTTTGCGCCGATGTTTTTGGTGATGGGCGTGATTGGGACGTTGCTGTTGCTTGAACCCGACTTGGGCGCGTTAGGCGTAATCACCATGATTGCGATTGGCACTTTGTGGTTAGGCGGCTTCAATCTCAAAGTGTTCGGACTGCTGGTGATTGCTTTGCCTAGCGCATTTGCGGTGTTGGTGATTACCTCGCCATATCGCTTGCAGCGCGTGATTGGCTTCCTCGACCCTTGGTCGGATCCGTACGGCAAAGGTTATCAATTAAGCCACGCCCTGATTGCCTTTGGCCGTGGCGAATGGTTGGGCGTGGGCTTGGGTGCGAGTGTCGAAAAATTATTTTATTTACCTGAGGCGCACACCGATTTTTTGATGGCCGTCATCGCTGAAGAATTGGGTTTAGTCGGGGTCGCCGCAGTGTTGTTGTTATTTATGGCGGTGGTGGTACGCGCGTTTCAAATTGGTCGCCAAGCAGCCTTTTTAGAACGCAACTACGCCGCCTTAGTCGCGCAAGGCATCGGCATTTGGATCGGCGTGCAAGCCATCATTAACATCGGCGTGAATATGGGGGTGTTACCGACCAAAGGGCTGACCTTGCCATTTTTGAGTTTTGGCGGCAGCGGCGTTGTGGTCAATTGCATCGCCGCTGCCGTGTTGCTGCGTGTGGATTATGAAAACAGAAAAGCCGCGCGAGGAATGCCGTTATGAGCGCGAATATTTTCGGCTTTTCTGTTTCGGCGAAGACTCTTGTCCTCGCAAGGGGAAACTTGCGCAAGCAAGTTAAGTCCCAACGGGACGGTCGTAGCCAAAACGCATATAGCCGCGCGAGGAATGCCGTTATGAGCAAAACAATTTTGATTATGGCCGGTGGGACAGGCGGACACATTTTTGGCTACGGCCGCGCGACGCGCTTAACGTTCGCTGCGCTCATATTAGCCTGCACCGAAAAGGTGTCGAGCATGGAGGTGTCTTATGGCTAAGACAATTTTAATTATGGCCGGTGGGACAGGCGGACACATTTTCCCTGCGCTGGCGGTGGCTGATGTGTTGCGCGCACAGGGTTGGAACGTGGTGTGGTTGGGTGCGCCGAATAGCATGGAAGCGGAGTTAGTGCCTAAACACGGTTATCCGATTCAGTTGGTGAATTTTTCAGGGGTGCGCGGCAAAGGCTTGCTGCGCTTGGTGTCATTGCCTATGCAACTATTACGCGCCTGTAGCCAAAGTGCTGCCGTGATTCGCGCGGTGCGTCCCGATGTGGTGTTGGGCTTGGGGGGTTACATCACTTTCCCTGGCGGTGTGATGGCGCGTTTGCTAGGAAAAAAATTAGTTATCCACGAACAAAATTCAATCGCAGGATTGAGCAATAAAGTGTTGGCAAAAATTGCGCAGCGTGTGCTGAGCGGCTTTCCGAATGTGTTGCCGCAAGCGGTGTGGTGTGGCAATCCCGTGCGAGAACAAATTAACCAAATTGCTGTGCCAGCAACACGTTTTGCCGCACGCAGCGGCAAGCTAAAGGTGTTGGTGGTGGGTGGCAGTTTGGGCGCGCAAGCCTTGAACGAAGCGATGCCACAAGCTCTCGCGTTAATTCCTGAAGCGACGCGTCCGAATGTGATTCATCAAACTGGTAAAAAACATTTTGATAGCGTGCAAGCCTTATACAGCGGGGCGGGTGTGGCGGCAGAAATAGTCGCGTTTGTGGATGATATGGCAGGCGCGTATGCCGATGCGGATTTAGTAATTTGTCGCGCGGGCGCATTGACGGTAGCCGAATTAGCCGCAGCGGGCGTAGCGAGTATTTTGATTCCTTTCCCCTACGCGGTGGACGATCACCAAACCCACAACGCAGCATTTTTGAGTGCGCAAGGTGCGGCGATTTTGCTGCCGCAAAGCGCGCTCAGCGCAGTGACTTTGGCGCGTTATTTACAAGATTTAGAGCGCAGCAAATTATTAAATATGGCCATTGCCGCACGCGCGTTAGCAAAACCCGATGCGGCAATCAGCGTGGCGAAAGTCTGTGAGGAATTAGCGCAATGAAACACAAAATTAAACATATTCATTTCATCGGCATCGGCGGGGCGGGCATGAACGGTATTGCCGAAGTGCTGCTTAATTCTGGCTATCAAGTCAGTGGTTCAGACCTCGCCGAAAACGTCGCTACGCTGCGTCTTAAACAATTAGGCGCGACCATTTATCGCGGTCATGCCGAAGCCAATTTGCGCGCTGCCGATGCGGTGGTGGTCTCCACAGCGGTGAGTGCGGACAACCCTGAAGTCCTCGCGGCGCGCGCCCGTCACATTCCTGTCGTGCCCCGCGCCATGATGTTGGCGGAGCTGATGCGCTTGCGTCAGGGCATCGCCGTAGCGGGTACGCATGGCAAAACCACCACGACTTCTTTGACCGCCAGCATTTTGGCGAAAGGCGGCTTTGATCCGACTTTCGTGATTGGCGGCAAACTCAATAGCAGCGGCACGAATGCGCGTTTGGGACAAAGCGATTACATCGTTGCCGAAGCCGATGAATCAGACGCGTCGTTCTTGTATTTACAACCGATTTTGTCGGTCATCACCAACATTGATGCCGACCACATGGAAACCTACGGACACGATTTCAATAAGCTCAAGCAAGCGTTTATTGATTTTGTCGAGCATCTACCTTTTTACGGTATGGCGATGGTGTGTGTGGACGATGCCAACATCCGTGAAATTTTGCCGCGCATTAGCAAGCCTGTTTGTACTTACGGCTTGAGTGTGGATGCGCAAATTCGCGCGGTGAATGTGCGCCACGAAGGCGGACAGATGCGCTACACCGTGCAATGTCGGCAAAACGACGTACCACAGGATTTAGACATCACTTTGAATTTAGCGGGTTTGCACAATGTGTTGAACTCGCTCGCGGCGATTGCGGTGGCGTTAGAAGTCGGCGTGTCAGCGGAAGCGATTGTTGCGGCATTAGCGGAATTTGAAGGCGTGGGACGCCGCTTCCAACGCTATGGGGAGGTTAAGTTAAGCGGTGCTTTGGAGTTTTTACCCTCATCCCAACCTTCCCCCTTAAAAGGGGAAGGAGCAAACGCCGCTGCCGCAAGCGGCAGCTTCACTTTAATCGACGATTACGGCCATCACCCCGTCGAAATGGCGGCAACTTTGGCGGCTGTGCGCGGCGCGTTCCCCGGCAAGCGTTTGGTGCTGGCGTTTCAGCCGCATCGCTATACGCGCACGCGGGATGTGTTCGACGATTTCGTCAAAGTGTTAGGCACGGTGGATGCACTGGTTTTGAGCGAAGTGTATGCAGCGGGCGAAGCACCCATCGTTGCGGCGGATGGGCGTGCGCTGATGCAAGCCTTGCGCATCGCTGGGCAAACGGCAGCGGTGTTTGTTGAAAACATCGGCGACATGCCCGACGCGATTCTGCAAATGGCGCGTGATGGTGACGTGGTGGTAACGATGGGCGCGGGCACGATAGGTAATGTGCCTGCGATTTTGGCGGCGCACACAAAATGAAAACTGCAAAGCAAAACAGCCACAGCGCATACCGAGTCGGTGCAGAGGCTGTTGTTGTGAACGCACTGGCTAAAATTTTTTGAAATGAATATGAGCGAAATCCGCAATTTTTCTGATACTCCTTTACGCGGCGAATTGCGTCGCGCCGTGGCGATGCGTAAGCACACCAGTTGGCGTGTTGGCGGGGTGGCTGATTGTGTCTATCAACCTGCGGATTTGGCGGATTTACAAGTTTTTTTGCGCAGTTTACCTAGCGATGAAACGGTTTATGCGGTGGGGTTGGGCAGTAATTTATTAGTGCGCGACGGCGGCTTGCGCGGCACGGTCATTTTGCTGCATGGCGCACTCACCGAGTTGCGTTGTCTTGATGCTGCGACGCTCTCCCCGCAAGGGGGAGGCCGTGGCTGTAAAGACGCTGAAGCGTCAACAACCACGCTCTATGTCGAAGCGGGTATTGCGGGTGCAAAGCTGGCGCGTTTCGCTGCCTTACATAACTTGGCAGGTGCGGCATTTTTTGCAGGTATTCCCGGCACGATGGGCGGCATGTTGGCGATGAATGCGGGTTGTTATGGCTCGGACACTTGGCAGCATGTGGTCAGTGTGCAAGTGCTGACGCGCAGCGGTGAATTGCTGACGCGCAGTGCCAGTGACTATGAGATTGGTTATCGCTCGGTATGTCGCAGAGCAGGTTTATCGGAAACACTTCCGATGGGAAATGTTTTCGTTTCGGCGACCTTGCAATTTAGCCCAGGTGAAGGCGACATCGAGCGGAAAATTATTAAGGCTTGGTTGAGTAAGCGTATCGCCACGCAGCCGTTAAATTTGCCCAATGCAGGTTCGGTGTTTCGTAATCCAGCAGGCGATTACGCAGCACGTTTGATTGAATTGTGTGGCTTAAAAGGCAAGCAAATTGGCGGCGCGCAAGTATCGGAAAAACACGCTAATTTTATTGTCAATGTGGGCGAGGCAACGGCGGCGGACATCGAAAATTTAATTGGTGTCGTGCGTGCAACGGTCGCAGCACAAACTGGGGTGGACTTACATCCTGAAGTGAGAATTATCGGAGAAGCAAAACTTTAGCCACAGAGAACACAGAGGTCACAGAGAGTGCGTGCAGAGGTTTTCTCTGTGTTCTCTGTGCGCTCGGTGGCTAGCTTGAGGTGTTGAATGGAAATGATGAATAAATTGGGCAAAGTTGCGGTGTTGTTTGGCGGTCAGTCCGCTGAGCGCGAAGTGTCGCTAAAAAGTGGTGCGGCAGTGTTGGCAGCGTTGCTGCGCAGCGGCGTGGATGCGCACGCCTTTGACCCAGCCGAACGCAATTTGCAAGAGCTCAAAGATCATGGCTTTACGCGCGCGTTTATCGCGCTGCACGGACGGTTTGGTGAGGATGGCACAGTGCAAGGCGCGTTGGAATTGTTGGGCATCCCCTATACGGGCAGCGGTGTGTTGGCTTCGGCGTTGGGCATGGATAAATGGCGCAGCAAGCTGGTGTGGCAAGCCGCAGGATTGCCTGTGCCTAAATTTGTCATGTTGCAGGCTGATTTCGATGCGACTGAGGTGGTAAAAAATTTAGGTCTGCCGTTGTTTGTCAAACCCGCCTGTGAAGGCTCTAGCGTCGGGATTAGTAAAGTTAAAACGGTGGGTGATTTGGCGGCAGCGTATCAAGAAGCCGCACGCCACGACAGTTTGGTGATGGCGGAAAGTTTTGTCGGTGGCGGCGAGTTTACGGCGGCGATTCTGGGCGATGTCGCGTTGCCCGTGATTCGTATCGTGCCCGCCAATGAGTTCTACGATTTTGAGGCCAAGTATTTGCGCGATGACACGCGCTATTTATGTCCTTGCGAACTTACCGCTGCACAAGAAAGCGAGATGCAAAGTTTGGCAAAACAAGCTTTCACGTTAATCGGTGGGCAAGGTTGGGGGCGCGTAGATTTTCTGATGAGTGCAGACGGTCAGCCTTATGTGCTGGAAGCCAATACCTCGCCAGGCATGACCGACCATAGTTTAGTGCCGATGGCAGCGCGCCATGCGGGGATTAGTTTTGAGCAATTAGTGTTGCAAGTGTTAGGGAGCGCGCATGTGGGATAACCCCACCTGGCTAAAAAACACCAGCACCGCGTTGTTTGCGGTGAGTGTCTTGTTGCTGCTTTATAGCGCGCTGTATTACGCGCTGCATTTGCCGCAGGTATTGCCGATACGCAGTGTGAAATTAGCCGCGCAGCCTATCAATGTGGATAGCGAACAAGTGTTGCAAGTTGTGCGCGACAAGGTGCGCGGTAATTTTTTTACTGTGGACATTGAGCAGTTGCGCATCGAGCTAGAAAAATTAGCGTGGGTGCGACAAGTCAGTATCCGTCGTGAATTTCCGAATCGTTTGCGTGTGGAATTGGCCGAGCATCAAGCCTTGGCGCATTGGAATAATCAGGCCTTGGTGAATAGCTACGGTGAAGTGTTTAGCGCAGCTACTAGTCTGTCATTGCCAGATTTTTCGGGTCAAGTGGGCAATTCAGCGCAAGTCGCAGAGCAATACGCATTGTGTAATACGCAGTTGCGCAGCATCAATTTGCAAGTGCAAAGCATTGCTCAGTCGCCGCGTTTTGCTTGGCAAGTGCGCTTGGATAACGGCATGGTTTTGGAGTTGGGAAGTGCGGAGATGCAAGCGCGTTTGGCGCGCTTTGTACAGGTCTATCCCTATAGTTTGGCAGCGCAGCACAGCGCGGTGCAGACGGTTGATTTACGTTATCGCAATGGCTTTGCGGTAAGCGGCTTGCGTAGGCAAAGTTTAAGTAAGGGTGCGTGATGAGTAAAAATAATGATGGCAAAAACCTAATCGTCGGCCTAGACATCGGCACGTCCAAAATCGTCGCGATTGTGGGCGAGGTTAAAGCAGACGGTTCGCTAGAAGTCATCGGCATGGGGATGCATCAATCAGCTGGTATGAAAAAAGGCATGGTGGTGAACATTGATGCCACGGTAGGCGCGATACAGCGCGCCCTCGAAGAAGCCGAGCTGATGGCGGATTGCAAAATTACCGGCGTTTATACCGGCATTGCGGGCAGCCATATTCGCAGCAGCAATTCGCAGGGCATGGTGAAAATTAAAGACAAAGAAGTTACGCAGTCAGACATCGATCGCGCCTTAGAAACAGCTAATTCAATTAGCTTGCCGAGCGACCAACAAACCTTGCATATCTTGGAACAGGAATTTTCCATCGACGGACAGGACGGCATTAAAAAGCCGCTTGGCATGAGCGGTGGACGCTTGAATGTGGAAGTGCACATCGTTACGGGTGCGGTGGCTGCGGTGCAAAACATTATGAAGTGCATCCATCGTTGCGGCTTGGAAGTGCACGACTTGATTTTGCAACCGTTGGCATCCGCTAAGTCAATTTTAGAAGATGACGAAAAAGAACTGGGCGTGTGCATTGTCGATATTGGCGGCGGCACTACTGACATTGCGGTGTTCACGGGTGGCGCGATACGCCATACCGCTGTGATTCCCATTGCGGGTGATCAGATTACCAATGACATTGCGATGGCGTTGCGCACGCCCACCCAAGATGCCGAAGACATCAAGATGAAACACGGTTGTGCCTTGCGTCAACTGGCCGACGATCAGCAAATCGAAGTGCCCGGCGTGGGCGAACGTAGTCCGCGCATGTTGTCGCGGCAGACCTTGGCAGAGGTTATCGAGCCACGTATTGATGAGCTGTATTCCTTGGTGCAAGCCGAGTTGCGGCGCAGCGGTTTTGAAGATTTGCTGTCGTCAGGAATTGTTATTACGGGCGGCAGTAGTGCGATGCAAGGGATGGTGGAATTGGGTGAGGAAATTTTCCATATGCCAGTGCGTTTAGGTGTGCCGAAATATATCGGTGGGCTCGCGGATGTGGTTAAGACACCGCGTATGTCAACGGGAGTGGGGCTTATTTTATTTGGCTTAGAGCATCATTTTAAGAATGAAGAGTCACGTTTGCAGTCCAATTCTTTTGCGGATGTGTGGGCAAGAATGAAAACATGGTTGAGTAATAATTTTTAGTTTAGGTCGTCGTTAGAGTATTTTTTTAGAGTTTAATTTTTTGAAGGAGATAAACATGTTTGAAGTCCTCGAAGCACAAAATCAAGATGCGATTATTAAAGTAATTGGCGTGGGTGGTTGTGGCGGCAATGCGGTTGATCACATGATAGAACAAGGCGTACAAGGTGTTGAATTCGTAGTAATTAACACCGATGCGCAAGCCCTCAAACGCAGCCGCGCAAAAACGCAATTACAAATTGGTGCGACCTTGACCAAAGGTTTGGGCGCGGGTGCGAAACCTTCAGTGGGGCAGGCGGCGGCGGAAGAAGATCGCGAGCGCATCAAAGAATTATTGGTGGGTGCAAACATGGTGTTTATCACCGCAGGGATGGGGGGCGGTACGGGAACGGGTGCAGCACCTATCGTGGCGCAAATTGCTAAAGAGCTGGATATTTTGACTGTGGCGGTGGTGACTAAGCCGTTCAAGTATGAAGGTAATCGGATGCGTTTTGCGCAAGCGGGTATCGAAGCGTTGGGGCAATCGGTGGATTCTTTAATCATCGTGCCGAATGCGAAATTGATGGAAGTGCTGGGTAATGATGTCACCGTGCCAGAAGCCTTCAAAGCTGCCAATGGCGTGTTGCAAGGTGCGGTAGCTGGGATTGCGGAAGTGATCAATGTGCCAGGTTTGATTAACTTGGACTTCGCTGATGTGCGCACCGTGATGTCGGAAAATGGCATGGCGATGATGGGCTCAGCGATTGCGGGTGGCGCGGATCGTGCGCGTATCGCAGCACAGCGCGCGATTGCTAGCCCCTTATTGGAAGACATTGATATGTCAGGCGCGCGTGGCGTGTTGGTCAATATCACTTCATCTAGCTCCTTAAAAATCCGTGAAATGGATGAGGTGATGGAATGTGTGAAATTTGCTGCGGAAGAAGCTACGGTGATTGTCGGTTCGGTATTCGACGAAAGCATGGGAGATGAGCTGCGTGTGACGGTAGTGGCGACTGGCTTGGGTTCGCCGATGGCAAAAAAAATGGCGAAACCAGAGGTGGTGTATCGTGAAGAATCCGTGTTACGCACGGGTACGGACAACCAAGCTGTTACGAGTAGCCCGATTAACTACAGCGAGTTGGATATTCCTACCGCGTTTCGTTCTAACCGCCGCGAGCAAGTTGAAGCAATGGAAAAATCAGGCACTGATCCGTTTGATATTCCCACTTTTTTGCGTCGTCAAGCGGATTGAGTTGAGGGCAGCCCGTCGCGAGTGCGCAGCGGGTAGTAACAGCAAACTGGTGGAACTCGATTTATCGAGTGCAGTTGGTCGAGTGTCGTTATCTTTTAATGCGCACTGCATAAGCAGCGACGAAGGGGCAACCACAAGTCATTGCCAAATTTTACCGCCTACTGGTTCGCGCGCTGTTTCCCTATAAAATGCGCGCTTTTGTTTAAGGTCATCGAACTCGATATGGTTAATCAACGCACCATCAAAACGCCAGTAAAAGTCACGGGTGTTGGTTTGCATAGTGGTCAAAAGGTCACGCTAGGAATGCGCCCTGCTGCGGTTGATACAGGCATTGTGTTTTGTCGCGTCGATCAAAAACCCATTGAGCAAATCGCCGCGCTGGGGCATTTGGTGAATGACACGCGCATGTCCACTTGCATGTTGCAAAACGGGGTGCGCGTGGCAACTATCGAACATTTGATGTCGGCCTTGGCGGGCTTGGGCATCGACAATTTGTATGTGGATTTGGATAGCCCCGAAGTGCCGATTATGGATGGTAGTGCGGGGACGTTCATTTTCCTGTTGCAATCGGCAGGCATCGTCAGCCAAAACGCGTTAAAAAAATTCATACGCGTGCTCAAACCTGTGGAGGTTAAAGACGGCGATAAGTGGGTGCGTTTCGATCCCTATCACGGCTATAAATTGAGCTTCACCATCAACTTTGCGCATCCTGTTTTTGCCACCACCAAACAACATGTGGTGGTCGATTTAGATGAGCATTCTTATGTGCATGAAGTCAGTCGTGCGCGTACCTTTGGTTTTATGCAAGAGGTCGAATACCTGCGTGCGCAAGGCTTGGCACTGGGTGGCGGCTTGGATAATGCCATTGTGATGGACGATTATCGGGTGCTCAATCCCGATGGGCTGCGTTTTGAAGATGAGTTCGTCAAACACAAAGTGCTGGATGCGATTGGTGATTTATATTTGCTAGGACATCCTGTGATTGCCGCATTCTCAGGTTATAAGTCAGGACACGCGTTGAACAATGCTTTGGTGCGCGCCTTACAAGCAGATACTTCGGCATGGGAATACGTCAGTTTTGAAGATGAACAAACGCTGCCTGCTTTTGTGAAGTTACAGTTGCAGGCAAGCTAAATATAGTTCGTGTTAGAACTATATTGCTGAGTAGTGAGGGGCTGAATAAATGTTAATCGTGCGGATATTTTTAATCGCTGTGGCACTGCTGCTGGTATTGAATATCGCCATGTTTTTGCTCACGCGCAATCCGCGCTATTACCGTTTAGCTTGGCAAATTGCCCGTATCAGCGTGGTGTTGTTGGCGGTATTTGCTTTGCTGTATGTGCTGGAACGCTATGTTTTAGTGGCTTGGCGAGTCTTGTTGTAAAACGCGCATTGCGTAACGAGGGAGAAAAATGATGACTAAGCAAGAAATTGATTTGTTAAGACGCGAAGTCGAGATGCTGGTAAAAGAGCGTGGCATCTTGCTCAAAGCGGTCGGCGCAGCCGCCATTTTGATTGCCAATAGCGAACCTGAAAACATTCCCGATGCGGCAGTGAGCGCGGCAGAAATGTTATCCGAAGCCTTGAATGCCTTGCCCGAAGAAACCTTGCAAGACGCGCTCAAAGCGGTACAACGCCAACGTCAATAAAGCCGCTATGAAACAACGCGTCGGATTAGTGTTAACCGGAGGCGGTGCGCGCGTGGCGTACCAAGTCGGCGTGCTCAAGGCAATTGCCGAATCGCTGCCGCGCAATGCACATAATCCGTTCCCTGTGATTTGTGGGACTTCGGCAGGCTCGCTGAATGCTGCGACGCTCGCCATCAACGCGCAAAATTTTCGTAAAGGCGTACGTTTGCTACACACCATTTGGCGTGATTTTCACGCCAAACAGGTATATCGCACCGATGCCATCGGCGTGTTCAATAACAGCATATTGTGGATTGCGGGCGTGTTAATCGGCAGCTTGGGGTTTCGTATGCCCAGGCAAATTTCCTTGTTGGATAATTCGCCTTTAGTCGAGCTGCTCGAACAAGTTTTACCTTGTGAAAGAATTCAGGACAGCATCGACGCGGGGCTGCTATTCGCGCTAAGCGTGACTGCGTCGGGTTATGGTACGGGACAGTCCGTGACGTTTTATCAGGGCGACAAAGAAATCATGCCGTGGAAACGCGCGCGTCGTGTTGGTATTCCTACGCAAATAAATACCGAACATTTACTCGCCTCCTCCGCTATTCCGTTTGTGTTTCCCGCCACCTTAATCAACCGCGAATACTTTGGCGATGGCTCGATGCGCCAGATTGCGCCGATTAGTTCCGCACTGCATTTAGGCGCGACCAAGGTGTTAGTCATCGGGGTGAACAACGATGAAGATACAGTCAATTTCAAGCGCGAAAACATTAACGATTACCCCACGCTGGCACAAATTGCAGGACACGCCTTGAACAGCATTTTTCTCGATAGCATGGAAGTGGATTTAGAGCGCGTGCGGCAAATCAACGCCTTGGTGTCGTCTATGCCTAGCGAAGTGAGTGCGCGTATGAACTTGCGCCATATTGAAGTGCTGTCGATTGTGCCGAGTGCTTCCATCGAAAAACTGGCCGAACGGTACAGTAAAGAATTGCCTTGGACGATTCGTTTGCTGCTGCGTTTAATCGGTGCAAGTAATCATCGTGGCACTTCTTTGGTGAGCTATTTATTGTCGGAAAAAAAATTCTGCAACGCGCTAATCGACTTAGGTTATCGCGATGCGCTGGCGCAGCGCGATGAGCTGCTCAAGTTCATCAATTATCAACACGACACCTCGCCTGCTGTTACGACGTGAAGACCGTTTTATCCTCCCGCACCTGGCAACTTCTGCATCTCCTCGCTGATGGAAAATTTCATTCGGGCGTAGCTCTTGCCGCGCACTTAAAGGTGTCGCGCGCCACGGTGTTTAACGCGCTACAAGAAGCCGAGGCAGCGGGTGTGTTGGTGCAGCGCGGCAACGGACGCGGTTATCGTTTAAGCGAAGCGTGGACGGCGTTGGATGCCGGTGCCGTTGCCGCCGAATTAGGCAGTGCGCAGCAACAATTTCATTTGGAAATTTTGCCGCAAGCCACCTCTAGTAACGCACTACTGCTGCAACGCGCCTCTGCCCATGCGCCCAGCGGCAGCGTGTTGGCGGTGGAATTGCAAACCGCAGGACGCGGTCGTATTGGTCGCACTTGGCACACAGGTCTGGGTAACGCGCTGACTTTTTCGCTGTTATGGCGATTTGACTGCGGCCTAAATGCCTTGTCTGGCTTGAGTTTGGCGGTGGGTGTGGCGATTGTGCGTGCCTTGCGCGCGGCAAAAATTGACGCAGCCCAATTAAAGTGGCCGAACGATGTGATGTGCGCGGAGGGCAAATTAGGCGGGGTGTTAATCGAGGCGCAAGGCGACATGATGGGACCCTGTGCCGTGGTCATCGGCATCGGCATCAACTGTTCGCTACCGATGCAACTTGCACAGCGCATCGACCAAGCCGCGAGTGCGTTGGCTCATCTCAGCAGCACACCGCCTAGCCGCAATCAATTATTGGCGATGCTGCTTGGCGAATTAGCCAACGTACTGGAAGAATTTGCCGCACATGGTTTGCACAATTTACGCGCCGAGTGGCACGACTATCACGCTTACCAAAATCAGCCGATCAGCTTGTCTTTACCCGATGGCAGCATGGTCACTGGCACAGCACTCGGCATCACCGAGCGCGGCGAATTGAGCGTGCAAATCGGTACGCAAATTCGCCAGTTTAATTCTGGCGAAGTAGCGACGCGACGCGTATGAAACTACTCATAGACGCGGGTAATAGCCAGCTTAAATTCGCGCTCAGCGACGGGACGAGTTGCTGTGATTTAACGCCCTTAGCCACCCACAAAATTGCCGAGCTGGCTGCGCATTTGCAGCATTGCCGCGAGCTGGATTGGTCGCGGGTCACGGCGGTGTGGGCGAGCAATGTGGCGGGCGAGGGCGTGGCTGTGCAGCTACGCAGTGCCGTCGCCGCGCATGCTGTGCCGCTGCATTTTATTCAGGCGCAAAGCCAACAATGTGGTGTGAGCAATGGCTATGCCCGCCCTGCGCAGTTAGGCAGCGACCGCTGGGCAATGTTGCTGGCGGCGCGCGCGCTGTGTCAGCAGGATTGCTTGGTGGTGAGTTGTGGTACCGCGACCACGCTAGATGCGCTGAATGCGCGTGGTGAGTTTTTGGGTGGGCTGATTTTGCCAGGCTTAGACTTGATGATTAACAGTTTGCAATCTGCTACGGCACAGCTGAGTGGTGCGGCCGGTCGTTATGTGCAATTCCCGCGCAACACGGCGGATGCCATACGCACTGGCGCGCTGCAAGCCACGCTCGGTGCGCTGTTGCAGCAATATGCCGCATTGCAAAATAGTGCTGCGCAAGTGATTTTGACGGGCGGTGCGGCGGGGGCGTTGCAAGCGCATTTAGAGCTGCCTGTGCAGCGAGTAAATAATTTAGTGTTGCAAGGAATCGCGCGAATTGCGCAGGAGAATTCAAAATGAAAAAAATTTGGCTAGGTGGCTTGTTGTTGGCAAATGGCTTGTTGTTTGCCTATCTTCAGTGGGGTGGCACTAGCTTCAATGACGCGAACAAGTTGCCCGCTTTACCTGCTTTGCATGCGGAGAAACTGCTGATTGTCAGCGCGCCGCAAGCCGCAACTCCTATCGCATCAGCCCCTTCGGCAGAGCCGCCCGTTGCGCCATTAAGTTGCTGGGAGTGGAGTGATTTTTCAGGGCAGGACTTGAAAGATGCCAGTGCGGCATTAGCAAACCTAAAGTTGGGCAATAAATTAAGCCAGCACCCGATTGAGTACAACAGCGGCTTTTGGGTGTATATCCCGCCGCTAAAAGACAAAGCCGCTGTTGCACAAAAAGTGGCGCAACTCAAAGCGCGCGGCGTGGAAGAATACTTCGTGGTGCAAGAACCTGGCGAATGGTTACATGCCATATCGCTGGGGGTGTTCAGGAGTGAAGATAAGGCGCAAAAGTATTTGGCAAGCATCAAAGAGCTCGGCGTACATAGTGCAACAACGGGCGAGCGTGCCAGCAAATTAAAAGCCACGGTGTTTGTCTTCAAGCAAGTCGATGACGCGTTAGTTGAGCAATTGAAAGTCTTGCAAAAAGAATTTGCCAGCAGCGAGCTGAAGAGCGTGGCGTGTCACTAGCTTAAGGAGGGTTAGCAGGCGAATTGGTCGGGGTTAGTCACACTAAAAATCGCTCGATAACCCCTGCTACAGATGCGCGTGCGGTGAGCTTAAAGCATGGCTCACTTCATTAAGAATATCGTTGCCAAGCCTAAGAAAATAAAGAATCCACCGCTGTCGGTGATGGCAGTCAGCAACACACTAGAGCCGATGGCGGGGTCGCGCCCTAAGCGGTGCATGGCGAGGGGAATGAGCAAACCGACTAACGCACCTGCGATTAAATTGAGCAACATCGCGCCCATCATCACCACGCTGAGTGCTGTGTTGTGATACAAAAAGTACGCGAATAAGCCCGCCAC
The DNA here is from genome assembly GCA_036171695.1 of Gallionella sp. Classification (GTDB taxonomy): domain Bacteria; phylum Pseudomonadota; class Gammaproteobacteria; order Burkholderiales; family Gallionellaceae; genus Gallionella. Next base: position 4,663 of record JAVHRN010000021.1, on the reverse strand, counting down.
GCCGCCCCACACCAAGCCATTTAGTCCACTAATTGCCAGCTCTTTGAACAGCAAGCGACTGGCGTTGCCTTGAGTGATTTGCCCTAAGGCGAGCGAGCGAATAATGATGGTGGTGGTTTGATTTGCGGAGTTGCCTGCGATGCCTGCCACGATGGGCATCAACGCGGCGAGCGCGACGAATTTTTCTATCGTGCCTTCAAAACTACCGATGACGCGCGAGGCGAAAAATGCCGTGCATAAATTTAAGCCTAGCCATACCCAACGGTTTTTTGCCGATTTCCACACTGACGCGAACACGTCTTCTTCTTCCAGCAAACCCGCTTGATTGAGCAAGTCGCTTTCCGATTCGGTACGCACAAAATCCAACACCACATTGACCGTCACGCGTCCGACTAATTTGCCGTCTTCATCCACTACTGGCGCGGACACCAAGTCGTAACGCTCAAACGCGAGGGCGGCTTGCGTGGCTTTTTCGTCGGTGTGCAGTTTGATAACATCGGTGCGCATCAAGCTGCTCACAATGACTTCGGGTTCGTTGACCACGATGCTGTTTAAGGACAACACGCCTTTGAGATGTTCGTCGCGATCAACCACAAAAATTTGATCGGTGTGATCGGGTAGTTCGTCAAAGCGGCGCAGATAGCGCGACACCACTTCTAAGCTCACATCGTCACGAATATGCACCATGTTGAAGTCCATCAACGCGCCGACTGAATCTTCGCTATAGGTCATCGCCGAGCGCAGTTGTTCACGCTCTTCCACCGACAACGATTTGAACACATCGCGCATCACGTTTTGTGGCAAATCGGGAGCTAAGTCGGCGATTTCATCAGTGTCGAGTTGCCCTGCCGCCGCGCTGAGTTCGGCGCGATTCATGGTCGCAATCAGCGATTCACGCACCGCATCGGACACTTCAATCAGAATCTCACCATCGCGATCTGACTTAACTAAATCCCATACCAACAAGCGTTGCTCGATGGGCAAGGCTTCCAAAATATAGGCAATGTCGGCGGCGTGTAAACCATCTAGTTTGCTGCGTAACAGCGAGAGATGTTGCTTGTGCAACAAGCGGTCGATGAGCTCATGCCGATCAACACGCGGTATGGTTTCTTTGTGCGCCACCTCTTCAACTAACGTGTGTTTCTCCAGCAAAGACTCAACCTGTTTGAGGTGAGTTTGCACGTTGTCGCTGTAGTGAGAATTTTCTTGAGCTGTCATGGCGAGAGGGAGTTTTAAGCGCGGCGCATTGTAAAGAAATTAAGCGGTGCAGGCGCAGCTATTTCAGCGCGCCGAGCGCGGCGATAAATGCGTCCACTGGCAGCGGTTTACCAAACCAATAACCTTGAAAAATATGGCAACCATGCGCCTCTAAAAAATCACGCTGGGCTTGCGTTTCCACACCTTCGGCAATCACATTCAAGCCCATTGCCTCGGACATCGAGATGATGGTTTTGACTATCACTGCATCGTTGGCATCGGTGGTGATGTCGCGCACAAACGATTGATCTATTTTTATCTGGTCTAGCGGTAAGCGTTTCAAATACTGCAAAGAGGAATGCCCCGTGCCGAAATCATCCAGTGAAAAACGGATGCCCAATAATTGCAGCGCACGCATTTTGCTAATCGAATCTTCGATATTTTCTAGCACCGCACTTTCGGTCAGTTCGAGCTTGAGTTGCGAGGCTTTTACGCCCGTGTTGAGCAAGATGTTTTGTACCTCGGCAACAAAATTGGCAGCTTGCAATTGTTTGGTGCTGACATTCACCGCCAACACTAAATCGCGTAATTGCGCGGATTTTTGCCAGGCTTTGAGTTGCTTACACGCCTGCTGCAACACCCACAAACCAAGCGGCACAATGAGTCCAGTTTCTTCACTTAAAGGAATAAATTCGGCGGGCGAAATCATGCCGCGTTTGGGGTGTTGCCAACGTACTAATACCTCGGCACCAATGGCGCGGGCTTGGCTATCGACTTGCACTTGGTAATGTAGCGTGAATTGTTGTTGCTCGATGGCGATACGTAATTGCTGCTCTAACTCATGGCGTGCCGCGAGCGAATTTTGCAAGTCTGGATTGTAAAATTTAAGGGTGTCGCGCCCCGCTTTTTTTGCCGCATCCATGGCGGACTTCGCTTGCTTTAATAGCTCATCGGGCGACTCTTTATCGCCACTAAATAGCGCGATACCAATCGAGGCTGAGATGCGGAATTCTTGCGCGTTAATCAGAAAGGGTTGCTTGAGTGTGCGACTGATTTCATGTGCCAATAAGTCGGCCAACTCAGCGGCGATGGGCAGCTCGGTGCTGAAGGGATCTAACATCACCACAAACACGTCGCCACCCAAACATGCCACGGTGTGATTGCTGCGCTGCATCGCGCGTAAGCGTTGCGCTACTTGTACCAGTAAGGCATCGCCGATTGCGGCTTTGAAGGATTTGAAGTGATCTAAGTCAATCACTAGCAGCGCGCCGAAGCGTAAGTTGCTGACGGTACTTAGTAGGTTTTGTTGGAGCGCGCCCAGTAGTGCGAGACGATTAGGGAGTTGCGTGAGTGCGTCATGGTAAGTGAGTTGATGGAGCGATTTTTCAGCTTGCTTGCGCTCGCTAATGTCACGGCACAAGCCAAACAGTAAGCCATTCGGCATTTTGAGCAGATTTAATTCCATCGGAATTTTCTGTCCCGTTTTACTGATTAAACGGATTTCCATAAGTTCGCGTACGCCGATTTCGGTAACGCTATTCAAGCGTTGCCGATAAATGTCGCGCCAATCAGGCGGCGATAAATCCAGCACCGTCATGCTGCGCAGTTCTGCTTTGCTATAGCCCGTAATTGTTACGGCATTGTCATTGAAGAAAACGATGCGCCCAGCTGCCTCGGTAATGAAAACGACATCAGGTGCGTAGCGCAAAAAAGAGTCATGATTTTCCATCACGCCACGGCCTTAGAATTATCACTTTGGATGCTTGAACACATTATTTTTATCTTCCGTATAAAACTTTGAGACTGTACAAAATTATTCCGCGCTTAGGCAATGCAAAATAACTTGGTCTTTAATAACGGGGGAATCAGGGAATATCGGCATCGCTCATACGACCCAAAATAATAGCGGTCTTTTTCGCTAGCCCCACCGCCTCGCGATGCTTATCGTAGTAGCGCGGATTGGGCACCATCGCAGCGAGCTTGGCAGCTTGATAAGCCGATAATTGCGCAGCACTGCTTTGGAAATAATGACGCGCTGCTGCCTCTGCGCCAAATACCCCGTCGCCCCATTCGATGCTGTTCAAATAGATTTCCAAGATGCGCTGCTTGTCCATTACCGCCTCTAGCATCAAGGTAATCAGCACTTCCTCTGCCTTGCGCCACGGCGTGCGTTTACTAGATAGAAATAAATTTTTTGCCAGTTGCTGACTAATTGTCGAACCGCCTGCGACGATTTTGCCTTTCTTGAGATTCTTCTCGTAAGCCTTTTGAATACCTTCCCAATCGAAGCCTTCGTGATCGACAAATTTGGCATCTTCCGAGGCGATTAAGGCGCGCTTGAGATGATTGGAAATTTTGCCGTAATCCACCCATTGATGTTGCAAGGCTGCCGTAGGATTTTTGTCTTGCATCAGCTCCAAACGCGTGTCCATAAAGGCACTGCTGTCAGGATTAAATTTTACCCACCAGCACACTTGCGCGAATAACCAGACTTGATACAACAGCACTAGCGCGATGCCAAGCAAGACGATTTTCCACAACATGCGCCAAAACTTTTTCATCGTGCGCGCTGTAGTTGTGAGATTACGGCGGCGGTGGCGGGCAGCACGCCGCGCCACATAAAGAATGCTTGCGCCGCTTGTTCCACCAACATGCCTAAGCCATCTGCGACTTGCGCGCCGTGCTGTTTAGCGAACTGCATAAACGGCGTTTCACGTCCGTACATCATGTCGTAGGCGAGTGCATCAGGCGCGAAAATACTGGCGGGGAGTGGCGCGAGTTCATGGCTTAAACCGCTAGCGGTGGCATTGATAACGACCTCGAATTGCAATCCCATTAAATCCTCATACGCATAAGCGGCAATGCTGCCGTATGGCGCGAAATGCGCTGCAAGTTGTTGTGCTTTGGCAACGGTACGATTCACCACACTGAGCGTGCAGCCGCTATTGAGCAAAGGCAAACTCACGCCGTAAGCCGCCCCGCCCGCGCCCATCAACAACACGCGTTTACCCTGCAAATTGATGTGTAAATTTTGTTCGATGTCGCGCACCAAACCCACGCCATCGGTGTTGTCCGCGCTCACTTTGTCGGCCGCAAACATGAGCGTGTTGGCCGCGCCAGCACTGCTCGCGCGCGGGTGTTTTGCCGTGGCTAATGCAAACGCCTCAAACTTAAATGGCACGGTTACGTTGCATCCCTTGTAACCCTCAGCGCGCAAGCGTTGCACGGTCGCGACAAAACCATCGAGCGGGGCGGCTATCGCCTCATAACGCATGTCCTGTGCCGTTTGTGCGGCGAACAGTTGATGAATCAGCGGGGATTGACTGTGGGCGATGGGGTTGCCGATGACGGCATAACGGTCGGTCATGTTAAGTGGTGAGTGGTGAGTGGTGAGTGGTGAGTGGTTAGTGGTTAGTGGTGTGGTTTGAGTGGGGAGGGGTGTGTCAGAGCGCGGTGGGGTTTCAAA
>JAVHRN010000020.1:0-20999 GCA_036171695.1 Gallionella sp. | reverse complement strand
GGATTCAGGATTCAGGATTCAGGATTCAGGATTCAGGATTCGGGATTCAGGATTCAGGATTCAGGATTCGGGATTCGGGATTCGGGAGCGCGGCGGTTTTTAATCCCGCATCCTTGTTCCTGAATCCGCGTTATTTTTAAGGGAAAAAAATGAGCAAAAAATACTTTGGTACAGATGGCGTGCGCGGACGGGTGGGCACTGATCCGATTACCCCACAATTCGTTATGCACTTGGGTTACGCCGCAGGCAAAATTTTGGCGACCGCTGAACATACCGAGGGCGAACGCGCCGCTGTGATTATCGGTAAAGACACGCGCATTTCCGGTTATTTGCTTGAGTCCGCGCTTGAATCAGGGCTAATTGCCGCAGGCATAGATGTGTATTTGGCTGGGCCAATTCCTACCCCTGCTGTGGCGTATTTGGCGCGCACATTGCGCTTGCAAGCGGGCATTGTGATTTCTGCTTCGCATAATCCTTATCAAGATAACGGCATCAAGTTTTTCTCCGCGCAAGGCACAAAATTACCCGACAGCGTTGAGCATGCCATTGAAGACCAGCTCGATTTAGCCATGCAGTGCAACGACTCACACGCCTTAGGTAAAGCACGCCGCATCAACGACGCGGTGGGGCGTTACATTGAGTTTTGCAAAAGTACCTACCCTTCTGAATTGAATTTACGTGGCTTAAAAATCGTCGTCGATTGCGCGCATGGCGCGACCTATCACATTGCGCGCGAAGTGTTTCACGAGCTTGGTGCGGACGTGGTGGCGATTGGTGCGACTCCGAACGGCACCAATATCAACGATGGCTACGGCGCGACTGCACCGAAAAATTTGCAAGCTGCGGTGCTGGAACATCACGCGGATGTGGGCATTGCGCTGGATGGCGACGGCGATCGTTTGGTGATGGTGGATGCGGCAGGCGTGTTGTATGACGGCGACCAATTGCTGTATGTAATTGCGCGGCATCGTCAGGCGATGGGGACGATGAGTGGTGGCGTAGTCGGCACGCTGATGACTAACTTGGCGTTTGAACACGCCATGCAAAAACTCGCTATACCGTTTAAGCGCGCCAAGGTTGGTGATCGTTATGTGATGGAAGTGTTGCAAGAACAAGGCTGGCAGCTCGGTGGTGAAAATTCAGGTCACATTATTTGCTTGGATAAACACAGCACGGGCGATGGCATCATCGCCGCGCTGCAAGTGTTACACGCCTTGCGCGCACAAGGTTTGTCGTTGGCACAAGCTGCCAGCGAATTGCGCATGTATCCGCAAGTTTTGATTAACGTGAAAGTCGCTCGTGCGGGCACGTTGTTAGCAAACGCTGCTGTCCAAGCCGCCGTGCTAGATGCCGAAACCGCCTTAAACGGCAAAGGTCGCGTGCTGTTGCGTCCTTCTGGCACAGAGCCGTTGCTACGCGTGATGGTTGAAGGTGAAGACCGCGCTTTAGTCGAAACCTGCGCGCAAAAAATCGCCGCTGTGGTGCGTGGCTTAGCTGCATAAATTCGCCACAATAAAAGCTATAAAAACCGAGGTGGTCACAAATTGTGACCACCTCGCTAAGCTCCAGTATTCAGCTACCTTGCCTTATGCATCCAGCGAACTTGCCGCGTTGGAAAAGAATTACGACATCAAATTTAGAGCCGTGTTTGAAGCGATACACGAGCTGATGACCCAACCAGAAACCCAGACAAAACGCCCCATCGGCTTCGCGCCGTAGGGAAAGCAATGATACGGTCGTTATCCATCTTAAAATTGTCACAACTGTTGCAGCAACAAGCTCTACTCATCATAATGCCGCCCCCCCAAGGAGAAGCTCATGAACACGCAGGAACAAGCGATTCGTTACCAAGAAGAACACATTCCAGAGTTGGCGGATGCTGCAATCAAACAGGCTTACTGGCAAGCACTCGCCGCTGGTAGCAGTGTGTTGGAGCGCGCCAACGATAGCTTGGTCGAAGTGTTCCCAGATGGCAGCCACAAAATTATTAAACCATTGCCCGCCCAAATCACGACACAACCTGGTCAACGATTGCAGCTCGCATGAACGGGCAAGTGCCTAGACTGCGCATGTTTGCTGGCCCAAACGGTTCGGGCAAGAGCAGCATTCAAGCGGTGATCAGTCGTGAATTGTTGGGGATTTATATCAACCCCGATGACATCGAAAAAGAAATTCGCGAGCGGGGTGATGCGCTAGATTTACGCGCTTACGGCGTGAACACCACAGCGGCGGAAATACTGCCGTTTTTTCTAAACTCCACTTTATTGAAACACGCCGATTTGCTTGATGAAGCTGCCGAATTGCGCTTTAACGATAATCGCTTGAGCTTCTTTTCCGTATCTGTTAATTCCTATTTCGCCTCGGTTGCAGCAGACTTTATCCGCCACAAATTATTGGAAACGCGCACCAGTTTTACGTTTGAAACCGTCATGTCATCAGCGGACAAAGTTGCCTTTCTTGCCAAAGCCCGCGCACAAGGATTTCGCATTTATTTGTATTACGTCGCCACAGAAGACCCTGTCATCAACATTTCGCGGGTGCGCCATCGCGTCAAAATGGGTGGGCATCCCGTACCCGAAGATAAAATTGTCAGCCGCTATCACCGTTCATTGGCGTTGCTAATGGACGCGGTGCAATTGACTGACCGCGCCTACATTTTTGACAACACCAGCCATGAATGTATTTGGCTAGCCGAAGTAACCGATGGACGCTTACTTGAAATTAAAACCGCGCGTATGCCGCAATGGTTCAAGCACAGCCTGTGGGATAAATTCACGGCACGACAAACGGGTTCACCATAGAACCCCTCATCGCTTTAGCACCCTGAAATAAAAATAACTTTTGCTTGCGTACTCACTCGCGACACCTAACGAATCAATCCCAGAAAGTAGCGAATGAAACCTAGCCTCGGCGCAGCCTTAATTACTTACGAAGCGGACATTTGGAAAACCGCCGACACCTTGCGCGGTTGCGGCATTAAAGAAAGCGAATGGCCGAGCTACATGATGCCGTTCTTCGCGCTGATGTTGGTTGAGTCGCGCATTCGTCGTCTGCGCACCGAAAAAATTGCCGAATATCAAGCCGCTACTGAGCAAGCTTTTGATGAAGAAAATAGCGAGCATCTCACTTGGTTAGACATGTCGGTAAAAGCCGCTGGCAAGGGCTATCACGCCGATTTGATTTTGCATAAAAAAGGCTTACAAGAAACCTGCCAAGTGCCAGGCGGGCATTTCTTGAATCGCCTCATTACCTATCTTGAGCAATACGATCCCGAAACGCGCCGCTTGCTAGGCTTAGGTTATGTGGCGGGGCAGCCCAAGTTTTTGGACATTCAAGGCAAGGCGCAAACCTTGTTTGCACTGGCGAATCAGCCCTTATTTTCGTTCACGCAAAAATGGGGAAAAATCGACCTGACGTGTTTTGATAACTCTGAAGTCACCACCATCGAAGAACACATCAAACGTAAATGGGCGGACATCTCAGCCGAAACCGCAGGTGAGCAATACACCCCGTCGGACGTGATGGACATGGCAGGCGCGCTGATAGTCGAGCTCTTCAAAGAAGGCAAAGACACCCAAGGCATCGCCGACGTATATGACATGACCTGCGGCGGCGGCAACTTTGTATATGCCATTGAAGACCAATTGCGCGCCGCGTTTCCCCAGCTCTCCGTGTGCGCCCGTGGACAAGAGCTCAACGATGCCTTGTACGCACTGGCAGCGATTGAAGCGCGCTTTCGCAGCGATGCCCAAATCGAATGGGGCAACACCCTCACCGATGATCGTTTTCTGGGTGAAAAATTCGATGTCATCATGGCGAATCCGCCTTACGGCGTGGACTGGAAAGACTTCAAAACGGCGATTGAAGCCGATGCCACAGGCCGCTTTGCCGCGAACCGTTTGCCGCCCACCTCGGACGGACAATTATTGTTTTTGCAACACGCCGCCTTCCACCTTAAAGAAAATGGCGTGGCAACCATTGTGCATTCTGGCTCGACGCTGTTTTCTGGCGACGCAGGCAGCGGCGAATCTGAAACGCGCCGCTGGCTGCTACAACAACAAGACATGGTTGAAGCGATTATTCAATTGCCTAAAAACGAATTTTTTAACACGGGCATATCCACTTATGTGTGGGTGCTCAACAAAAACAAACCCAAAGCGCGCAAAGGCCGCGTGCTGCTGATTAACGCCGAAAACAACTTCGTCAAACTGAAAAAAAATCTCAACAAAAAGAACTGCAAAATTGATGCCGCCAACTGCGCCCAAATCGTGCAAGCCTTTCGCGCTTACACCGACGGTCCGATTAGCAAAGTGCTGAGCATTGAGCAACTGCTCTACAACAAAGTTGAAATTATTTTGCATCGCCACGACGAAGCGGGGCGCGCAGTACAAGAAGATCAAAAAATTAGCCATGAACGAATGACCGTAACGGCAGATGCGCAAAGCTGGGTTATTCAAAATGACGTACTGGAAATTTTTCACCCTTCGACAAGCTCAGGGCGAACGGAGGAGGTGAATGTGCCGCAGCACGTTCGTGCTACTCATCAGTCCGTTCGTGGTCAGCCTGTCGAACCACCTACCGCTAAAGCCGTCGCCGCCGCGTTTAATGAAGCCATCAAACAAGCCGAAACCCTCATCGTGCAATCGGGCGAACATCGCTATACCCGCGACAATGAAACTGGCGCAATACAAATGAGCAACGGAAAAGAAACCATTGAACTTGGCCTAGGCACCCTCACCGTCAAAGCCAAAGTCGCCAAAGCCAAAGGTGTAGAAACACTCAAAGTCGAAGTCACTCTCGGCTCACTCAAAGAGAAAGACACCGAAACCATCGCCTACGCCTCCGATGCAAAAGCCAACGAGAAAATCATCGCCGAGTTTTTAGCTAAGTGGGTGAAAGAACCGTTCGAGCGCGTCGCGGGTGGTGTGAAGATTGGATGCGAAATCAACTTCAACAAACAATTCCCCAAACAAAGCGAAGTGCGCAGCGTGAAAGACTTACTGGTCGAGTTGCACAAACTCAATGCTAAAGGCGCAACACAAGAAGCGGCCTTCACAGCCAGCCTTGCGGGGGCGTGAGCGTGACTAGGAAGATGAAAGATTCGGGTGTGGCTTGGCTTGGTGAGATACCGCTTGATTGGCAGTTTGTAAGAGCATGTGACCTGTTCCGAAAAACAAAAACCACAGGCCGTGCTGATGCCGAATTACTTTCGGTGTATCGCGAATATGGCGTTATTCCTAAGGCATCACGCGACGACAATATGAATAGACCAAGTGATGATTTGTCGGTATATCAATTCGTTAAAGTTGGCGACCTTGTGCTTAATAAAATGAAAACCTGGCAAGGTTCTATCGCCGTTTCCAAGTACGAAGGTATTGTCAGCCCAGCTTATTATGTTGCGAGGCCGCTCGTAAAAATGTCTTTAGATTTTGTTCATCATCTATTGCGTTCACCAAACTATATTGATCGTTATGCAGCCCTATCTAGCGGCGTTCGCGTGAATCAATGGGATTTGAGTTATGACGACTTCAAGGCGATACCCGTTCCACTGCCTTCACTTGATGAACAGCTCGCCATCGCTGATTACATCGACCAGCAAACCGCGCTGATTGACCAACGCTTGAGCACACTGGAAGAGAAGAAGACCGTGCTGGCCGAACTGCGCAAAGCCACCATCCACGAGGCTGTCACTAAAGGCTTGAACAAAAATGCCCCGATGAAAGAATCGGGTATTGCGTGGATTGGTGAGATACCGCAGGGCTGGGATGTGCGGCGAATGAAAGATTGTTACATCTCAAACAATAGAGTCCAACCTAACAGCACGATTCTGTCCTTGAGTTACGGAAAAGTAATTGTTAAGAATGTGACTGAAAAAAAAGGTGTTACTCCCGATAGTTACGATACCTATCAAGGAGTTCATCCTGGAGATGTTGTTTTGCGCTTGACTGATTTGCAAAATGATCAGAAGAGCTTGCGTGTTGGACGTGCAACGTCAAAAGGAATAATTACTTCCGCATATTTGTGTGTATCTAGCCGAATACTCAATGATCGCTATTCGGCCTATCTGTTGCACGATGTTGGTGACATTCAAAAACTATTTTATGGGCTAGGTGGCGGAGTTCGTCAGTCCATGAAATTTGCAGATTTGGCAGAGCTCTTGTTTTCGTTGCCGCCAGCAAATGAACAACTAGCCATCGCAAACCACTTAGACCAACAAACTCATCAAATCGACGCGCAACTCGCCACGCTGGACGAGCAAGCACTGGTGTTGAAAGAGTTGCGCAAAGCCATCATTCACGAGGCGGTAACAGGCAAGATTGATTTGAGTGGGGTCGTATCAGGAAAGGAAAAGAGATGAACACGCTGCGCCTGTTTACCGCCAAGGATTTCTCCATTCCCGCCAGCACGTCCTGGTATTTGGCTGACCTTGGCGAGTTTCGCGGCAAGCAGGAGCTCTATACGCAGCAGTCACCGCAGCGGCTCAAGACTTTGCGCGAGCATGCGCTGATCGAGAGTGCGGTTTCTTCCAATCGTATCGAAGGTGTGTCGGTTGATCCTTCGCGGGTGCGCGATGTGTTGGTTGCGCCCAAGCCTTTGTTTCGTGATCGCGACGAAGAGGAAGTGCGCGGTTATCGCGATGCGTTGAAACTGATACACGAGGGTGCTGAACGCATGTTCGTGAGCGAGGCGACGCTATGCGAGCTGCACAGGCTGGCGCGTGGACAAATCTGGGATGCGGGCAAGTACAAGGAGAAAGACGGCGACATCATCGAGCGTTATGCGGATGGTCGCGAACGGGTGCGCTTTCATCCGGTATCTGCGGCGGGCACGCCATCCGCAATGACAGGGTTGGTGGCCGATTGGCAGCATTGCCTTGATGAGCGTTGGGTGCATCCGCTGATTGCGATGGCGGCATTCAATCTGGATTTCTTGTGCATCCATCCATTTCGCGATGGCAACGGGCGTGTGTCGCGGCTGGCGTTGTTGCTTCAGTGTTATCAGTTGGGCTACGAGGCGGGGCGTTACATCAGCCTTGAGCGTTTGATCGAGGAAAACAAGGATCGTTATTACGAGACGTTGGAGCAAAGCTCGCAAGGCTGGCATGAGGGCAAGCATGATCCCTGGCCTTTCATCAACTATGTGCTGTCCATTCTGAAAATGGCTTACCGCGAATTCGCCGAGCGCGTGGGTGAGGTGAAAGCGCCGCGCGGCTCGAAGACGGATCTGGTGTTGGCGGCGATCAACCGGTTTGCGGGTGAGTTTACGGTGGCGCAGGTGGAGCAGGCTTGCCCCGGCGTGAGCAAAGACATGGTGCGGCGCGTTTTGCGCGAGCAACAAACTACCAGTGCGGTGGAGTGCCAAGGCCGAGGGCCTGCGGCGCGGTGGAAAAAGAAGGGGTAATTACCCTTTAGTAAGGGTAATAGTTGGGGTAATAGCGCGGATGGTTTGGGCGTTGGTTTAATCCCAGATAGTCCTTGAGTCCCGTCATTCCCGCGCAGGCGGGAATCCAGCAAGAAGAATATTTCGCGAAGCGGACAACGCAATGTTTTGTCTTGCTACGCAAGGATCGTTGATTCATCTAGATTCCCGCCTGCGCGGGAATGACGCAGTTTGCTAACTAACTATATGGATACACAGGGATTTGCTATGGCTTACGGATTCAAGGAAAACGATTTTCAGCACGGGGTGTTTCTGCCGTTCTTCACTGCGCCCGAGCCTGCCGGGTTGAACTGGATGGAAGGTAAGCCTACCGACATCGACCGCGACAAGTGGATAGTTCCTGCCGACTTGCTGGAGTTTTTGAAGAACGGTTGCCCGCAGAATGCGGCGGCGTTCAAACAGGCAAGTAAGCCGTTCGATTCCGACGTGGAATTTTTGAATGAGTTGTGGGCAAGTGTGCTGGCGCAAAAGCTGCGCGACAGTGCCAATGCGGCGGTGGTGTTGCGCGATAACTTGGTGTTTCAGGGGCAGACTTTTGTGCTGTGGAATGAAGCACCACGCGCGGGGGCGGATAAATCGGCGCAGGCATTGTTTGAAACCAATCGTTTGCGGGTGATTGCCGAGGCTACCTTTGAGCGGCATTTTCCGCTCACCAACAAGCGTATCAAGCGTCGTCCTGATGTGGTTTTTTTTGTGAACGGTTTGTATTTTGCTTATGCCGAACTCAAGACCGCACAAACGGGGCAAACCGCTGCCAGCAATGGGCGTAAGAAGATTGCGCATAATTGCATTGAGGCGGCGATTTGCGCGCTGAACGAAGCGCGTGAACGCTATGCCGCGCAGGGCGGGGTGTGGCCGGGGTTTCGTAGCCGTAATTTGCAAGAGGCAGAGCGGCATCGTATTCGTCAGGATATTTGTTTGTATGAACGTGCCACGCATATCAGCAGTATTGATATGGGCAATTTGATGATTGTGTCGGACACGGATTGGCTGTTGGGTGAGGTGGATGACGCGCTGTTAAAAGACCATCAGATTGCTTTGAGTGCGACGATTCCAGACAAGTTGATTGAGTGTTTTGCGCGTGCGCCTGAGATGCGCGATAAGTCGCCATCGACTGCTGTGCAAGAACATCTGGCTTCGATGTTTCACCCCGCGCACGGTATCGACCGTGAGATTCATTTTTTTAATCAGTTGCGCGCCAGTCGCACCACCAGTCAAGTCGAAATGCTGCGTCCGCGTCCTGCGCAACGGGCGATGTTGTATCAGGCGATGTGTCGGGTGGATGAGCTGTATGCCAACGAAGGCGTGGCAAAAATCAATGAGGCAGATATTCGTGCGCAATTAACACTTGCTTTGCCCGACCTCGCCCCTGCTAAGGCGGATGCCATCGTCAACGATACCTTGCTGCATCGCAACGGTGCGGAGGCGCACACGATTTTGCTGCAAGGCGCAGCAGGATTAGGCAAAACCAATGTGATGGTATGGTTGGCGCAAGCCTTGTCCGACAAGGTGGACAAGGCGAGTGGCGCGTTGGCAGGGCTGTTTGATTTGTGTATTTTGTTGACTGACCGCACTGAGTTGCGCAAGAACGTGGCGAGTGAGGCACAGCGCAGCAAGGGGGTAAAAAATATCACCGCCGAGGCGGAAACCTTTGCCGATTTGCGTGACGCGCTGGATGGCGGGGCGCGCATTGTGGTGGTGAACATTCAAAAATTCCCGTCGATACAAAAACTCGCCGAACAAGATGCCAAGCTCAACGCGCTGCTTACGTCTAAGCGGGTGGCGTTCATCATTGATGAGGTGCATCGCAGCCAAAATGGCAAGTTGCACGATGCCACGGTGGAGGTGTTCGACCAGTGGGGCAGCTTGCGTCCACAAGGGGTGAAACGGAATCTGATTATTGGGCTGACCGCTACGCCACGCGATGAGGTGTTGGCGCGCTTTGGTGAGTGGCGTTCGCCTAGTGCACCGGGCGATAACATCCGCTGGGTGCCCTATTTTGCTTACACCATGGCGCAGGCGATACGCGAAAAAATCATTCTCAATCCGATCCAAAATATCCTGCGTTATGAAGATCATTTGATTTTCAAAGCCACCGATACGATACAAAAAATTCAGCACGGGCAAGAAGTGCGCGAGCCGAGCACCACTGAGATTTACAGCAATGCGGTACGCCAAGGTTTAATTGCAAAACATGCCGCGTTGGTGTTTGCCGCGAAGACCATACGCGCTGTGCGCCCGCCTAATCGCGCCCTCGGCGACGGCAAGGCAATGTTCGCAGCGGATTCAATTCGGGCAGCGATTAGCTATCAAAAATTGTTGCGTTTAGAGCTGGATGAGTTGGCGTTTGATCCGCGCTTTGCCGAGTATGGCGATAGCTTGCGTGCCACGCCCGTGCTGGTGTTGTTCACCGATAAACAAGGCGAAGATTCGTGTGCGTCATTTAATGGCGGCAAAAATCAGGATGCGATTTTGGATGAGTTTCGCCGCAAAGGTGAGGCGGCAAAAGCAGGTTTGCAGGTGTTCAACGCGATTATTGTGGTGGTGGATAAGCTGCTCACGGGCTTTGATGAGCCGACTTTACACACCTTGTTTTTAGATCGCGGCATGGATGATGTGCTGTTGTTCCAAAGCGCGTGTCGCGTCGATCGCACTTGTAAATATAAGCAAGATTGTTTGCTGGTGGATTTTTCGCACGAAGGCGTGGTGTCGAAAAATTTGCCTAAAGTGTTTGAAAAATACGGCGGTATTACGGTGTCGGATTTAGATGCGATGTCGCTGCGCGACAAGATGGATGAGGCGTTTAATCAGTTTTTTCGCGATAAGGATTTATCCCAACATTGGAAAACCTGGAAAGCCACGCGCGGCGCGGGTAAAACGGCGCAAGGCGCGAAAGAGCTGTCGGATTTTTTAGATACTTTAATGACTTCTGAAGAGGGTTTGTTACGCGCCGCATCATTACGAAAATTAGGTACGGCATGGCTGGGTAGCCGTGAAAAATTGCGCATCATTCTTGATTTTACTAAGCCTGAATTGCACAAGCATGACGAGCCGATGCGCATTGAATTTGCCGAACAAGTGGTGCGCCATTTGGCAGCAAAAACTAAAGAAGTAGATAACCGCGTGGCGGCTGTTTTTGATGTCGATTTAGTTGCGGAGTCGGAAGGTTTTGGTTGGGATGAGTTGCCGACTGCGTCAGAAAATAACAAGAAAAAATCCGCTGCGCCCCCTGGCACACCGCAATCCGCCTTGGCTTTAGCGGCATCACTCGACGCGATTACTTTGCTCGCGGCATTAAGTTTGACTGAGCAGCAAAAGCTAGAGCTGATAGAAAAACTCAAAGCATTTTTGCAGGTGTTGTTTGGCGTGGTTGATACGGTGGGTAAAAATGTGAATCAAGATGTGCATCGCAAAATGGTCATGGCTATGCACCACACGGGCGCAGATTTTGCGTGGGAAGACCGTTACGCGATGTTCAAAACCTTGTTGGATTCGGCGACGCTCAACCCGAAAATTTATATGCACGCGCATCGCAAAGCCTTCATCGAACCCTTGCTAAAACGCGCTGAACTGGTGATGGCAGATTACGAAGAGTGGGTGGTGTCGGCGGGTGCGTCGATTGTGCTGAGTTCGTCAGCTAGCTAGTTGGTATGATGCACTGCGCTATTTAGCGCGTTAGCAAGTTGCTTCTTTATAATCTTTTCATTTAATTTTCCTGATGCTCTCTATCCAAAACATTACCTATCTACAAGGCGGCGAGCCGTTGTTGCACAACGCTTCATTGCAAGTCTTTGCCAATCAACGCGTGGGCTTGGTAGGGCATAACGGGTGCGGAAAATCGACTTTGTTTCGCTTGATACGCGGACAGATTCAGGTTGATGGTGGCGAGTTGTCGTTGCAGTCTGGCAAGACTTTGGCGTTTGTTGAACAAGAGATTGAAAACTCGGAACGCGCCGCGTTGGAGTTTGTTTTAGATGGCGATACGGCGTTACGCCAATATGAAAAAATTCTCGCGAGTGCGCAACACGATGCCGCTTGGTACGAAGCGCAGCAAGGCTTTGAGGCGATAGATGGGTATGGCGCGCCAGCGCGTGCGGCACAATTATTGAGCGGCTTAGGTTTTGCCTCGGATACCTTAAATCGTGCTGTGGATAGCTTTTCAGGTGGTTGGCGGATGCGCTTAAATTTGGCGCGCGCGCTGATGTGTAGAGCCGATTTATTGCTGTTAGATGAGCCCACCAACCATCTCGATTTGGAAGCGATTTTGTGGCTGGAAGAGTATCTGGCGCGCTACCCGGGCAGCATTTTGTTGGTGTCACATGACCGCGAATTTTTGAATGCCACGGTGAATCGCATCGCGCATGTGCATGATGGCGTGATTGATAGCTATACGGGCGACTACGACGATTTTGAGCGCGCTCGTGCCGAGCGTGCTGCGCAGCAAAATCAAGCTCATGCGCAGCAGCAAGAACAAATTGCTCATCTGGAAGATTTTGTGCGCCGATTTCGTGCACAAGCGACCAAAGCACGGCAAGCGCAAAGTCGCATCAAAGCCTTGGAGCGCATCGTGCGCATCGCGCCTGCGCAGCTTGCCAATGGCAGTTTTCAGTTGGCGATTGAAGCTCCTGAACGTAGCCCTGATTTGCTCATGCGCGCCAGTGAAATGGGTTTTGCGTATGGTGAAAAATCGCTGTTCAATAAAGTTAATTTATTGCTGCGTGCGGGTGCGCGCATCGCTTTGTTAGGACCGAATGGCGCGGGTAAATCCACGCTGATTAAATTGCTGGTCGGCGAATTGACGGCTACCAGTGGCAATCTAGCCATTACCCCCGATATACGCATCGGCTATTTTGCTCAGCATCAGCTCGAAAATCTCGATAGTCATGCCACGCCGCTGCAACATATGGAGCGCGCTGCGCCGCAAGAGACGACGCTGGCGTTGCGGACTTTTTTAGGCCGATTTGGCTTAGGTAGTAATAGCGAAGACCGTCCTGTCAGCAGCTTTTCGGGTGGTGAGAAAAGCCGTTTGGCGTTGGCATTATTGGCCTGGCAAAAGCCGCATGTTTTGTTGTTAGATGAGCCGACCAACCATCTCGATTTAGACATGCGCGACGCGCTGACTCTGGCGTTGGAGCAATACACGGGTGCAGTGGTCGTGGTGTCGCATGATCGCAGTTTGATTCGTGCCATCGCCGATGAATTGTGGTTAGTTGCGGATGGTGAGGCGAAACTTTTTGACGGCGATTTAGACGACTACAAAGTGTGGATCGAAACGCGTCGCCCTAAAGAAAGCAGCGTGGTGCAAAAAGTAAAAGTTGCCGCCCCCGTGCGCGTCAATGTGAAGGCTTTGCAAAGCAAAAAAAACAAGCTCGAAGCCGAGTTGCATAAGACGCAAAGCGCACTCGCTACACTCGATGCCGAGCTAGGTGATCCCGCCACTTACACCTCGAAAAATAGCGCGCAACTTGCTGAACTCAATGTGCAACGCGACTCGTTGCTAAACAAAATTACTACGCAAGAAGAGGCTTGGTTTGAGTTGGAAATGGCTTTGGATGCGGCGGCTGACGTGGCATAGCGGTTTATCAGACACTTAATTAGTCAGGCATTCGTATATAATCCGCCGCTTTAATTTGGGCGCGAAATTTCCATGCTGGCAGTCAGCAATCTTTCTTGTAGTCGCGGTGACCTGCAGTTGTTCTCTGCTTTGAATTTGCGCTTGGCAGCAGGGCAAATCATGCAGGTGCAAGGTGCCAACGGTAAGGGCAAAACGACCTTGCTGCGTACCCTATGCGGCTTTCATTTGCCTGATGCGGGGCAAATCAGTTGGGGCGGTGCCGACGTGAGTGAGTTGGCGGAAAACTTTTACGCCAACTTGCTGTATTTAGGTCATCACAACGCGATTAAAGATGAGCTAACAGGGTTAGAAAATTTACAGATTTCAGCAGGGCTGGCGGGTATTCAGTTAGATGAAAAAACTGCCCTAGCCGCGTTGCGACGGATGGGCTTGAAAGGGCGTGAACGCTTAGTCACTAAAGTGTTATCGCAAGGACAACGCCGTCGGGTCGCATTAGCAAGATTGTTGGTGGGCGACGCGAAATTGTGGGTGTTGGATGAACCTCTCACCGCACTTGATGTCGGAGCGGTGGCTTTGATTCAAGAGCTCATCGCGGAGCATTTAGCGCGGGGCGGTATGGTGATTTTTACCACGCATCAGCCCTTAGAAATCGAAGGTGTAGCCATGCGTTATTTGGAGTTGCGATGAATCAGCTCTCGATTTGGAAGCTCTTGCAGTTGGTGATACGCCGCGATTTGCTGTTGGCGATGCGCCGCCGCGCCGATGTGCTGACGATTTTGGTGTTCTTTGTGATGGTGGTGAGTTTGTTTCCGCTCGGTGTTGGGCCTGAGATGAGTATGTTGCGCAAAATGGCTCCAGGCGTGTTGTGGGTAGCGGCGTTACTGGCTTCGATGTTGTCACTGGGGCGATTGTTTTCGGCCGATTATTTGGACGGCACGTTAGAGCAAATGATGCTCAATCCACAATCTTTAGCGGTGTTGGTGTTGGGCAAAATGGTGGCGCATTGGTTGGTGTCAGGCTTGCCCTTGGTATTAGTCGCGCCAGTGTTAGGGGTGCAATTTGATATGTCAGTGCAAACCTTGGCGGTCTTGATGTTGGGCTTGTTGTTAGGCACGCCGATTTTGAGCATGTTGGGCGCGATCGGCGCAGCGTTGACACTCGGTTTGCGCGGCGGTGGCGTGTTGTTATCGTTATTAGTATTACCTTTATGTATTCCAGTATTGATTTTTGGCACGAGTGCGGTTGATGCGGTGGCGAGTGGCTTGAGCGTTACGGCTAATTTGTCGCTCATCGCAGCGTTGTTGATGATGTGTTTAGTGTTTACCCCGTGGGTCACCGCGCAAGCATTGCGCATCTCTTTAGAGTAAGGACGGTTAAATGGCAATCAATTGGTTTAAGTATTCAGCACCCAGCACGTTTTACGCCTTGGCTGGCAAGCTCATTCCATTCGTCGCGATTGCAGCGGCGATTTTATTTGTGCTCGGCCTGTACATCGGCTTCTTCGTCGCCCCCGTGGATGCGGTGCAGGGCGAGGCATATCGGATTATTTTCATTCATGTACCCGCGTCGATTATTTCGATGTTTTTATATTTGGTGATGGCAGGTTATGCCGCGCTGGGCTTGATTTTTAACACGCGTTTATCGTCGATGATGGCGAGTGCAATTGCGCCAACAGGCGCGTTGTTTGCGTTTATTTCGTTGTGGACGGGCGCGTTGTGGGGCAAGCCAATGTGGGGCGCATGGTGGGTGTGGGATGCGCGCTTAACTTCTGAATTGATATTACTGTTTTTATATTTTGGTTTTATTGCGCTGCATGCGTCGATTGATGACGCGCGCCGCGCCGATAAAGCCGCAGCCTTGCTGGCGATTGTGGGCTCAGTGAACGTGCCGATTATTTATTTTTCGGTGAAGTGGTGGAACACCTTGCATCAAGGTTCGACGATTAAATTTACGGGTTCGACCATGCACGTTGCGATGCAGCAAGGCATGTTTATTACGCTGGCGGCGTGTTGGTTATATGCCATTAGCATCACGCTGTTGCGCGTGCGCTCGATTATTTTAGAGCGTGAACGCAACACGCAATGGGTGAGTGAATTGAGTGAGGTAAAAGCATGAGCGCGGCAGAGTTTTTGAACATGGGTGGCTATGCGTTTTATGTGTGGGGTTCGTTCGGTGTAACCGCCGCCGCCTTCCTGATTGAAATTGCTTTAGTGCGCCATAAACGCAGTTTAACGTTGCAACAATTACGCTTGATGCGTGAAGCCGGAGACGAAGCATGACCACTGAAATGAAACCGAAAATGAAGCCACGCCAAAAACGCTTGATGTTTATTTTGGTGGGTTTGGCGGGCGTAGGGGTTGCGGCGGCGTTGGTGTTGAACGCCTTAAGCAATACCGTGAGTTTGTATTTCACGCCGACCCAAGTGATGAATAAAGAAGCTCCGCAAGGTCGCAGTTTTCGCATTGGCGGTCTGGTCGAAGTAGGTTCTGTGCAACGCGACCCAGGCGGTTTGTCAGTGCGTTTCGTCATTACCGATACGGTGAAAAGTTTGCCTGTGACCTATACGGGAATTTTGCCCGACTTGTTCAAAGAAGGTAAAGGCGTGGTCGCGCAAGGCAAGATGGAAGCGGATGGCGTGATGCACGCGGCTGAAGTGCTTGCCAAACATGATGAAAACTATATGCCACCCGAAGCCGCCGATGCGATTAAACGTGCGCAAGCCGCTGCCGCATCGGGTGTCGTTGCAACTTCTGCAATCGCGGCTAGCTCGGCGGTTGCCGTCAGCCAATAATTTAGAAAGCTCAAACATGATTCCAGAACTCGGTCACTTTTCGCTCATCATCGCGCTCGCGATTGCCTTAACTTTAGGCACGCTGCCGATGTGGGGCGCGGCACGCAATAACCCTGTGTTAATGGGCGTTGCACGTCCGCTGGCCTATGCGCAATTTTTGTTTATGGCGTGCGCCTTTGGCACGCTGGCTTACGCATTTTTAAGCAATGATTTTTCGGTGTTGTACGTCGCGCAACACTCCAATTCGCAACTGCCCGCGCACTATCGCTTCTCCGCAATTTGGGGCGGACACGAAGGTTCGTTGTTGTTGTGGGCGTTAATTTTGTCGGTGTGGACGATGGCGGTGGCAACCTTTAGCAAACATTTGCCGCAAGAAATGGTGGCGCGTGTGTTGGCAGTGATGGGCTTGATAGAGGTCGGTTTCTTGTTGTTTATGCTGTTTACCTCCAGCCCGTTTGAACGCTTATTGCCCGCCGCTTTAGACGGTCGCGATTTGAATCCATTGTTGCAAGATCCTGGTTTGGTGATTCATCCACCCATGTTGTATATGGGCTATGTGGGTTTCTCGGTGGCGTTCGCGTTCGCGATTGCGGCGTTAATCGGCGGCAAATTAGACGCAACGTGGGCGCGTTGGTCGCGTCCTTGGACGACGGTGGCATGGGTGTTTATGACCTTCGGCATCGCGCTCGGTAGCGGTTGGGCATATTACGAATTGGGTTGGGGTGGTTGGTGGTTTTGGGATCCCGTTGAAAACGCTTCTTTCATGCCTTGGTTAGTCGGCACCGCTTTAATTCACTCGCTTGCGGTAACAGAAAAACGTGGCGCGTTTAAGAGCTGGACAATTTTATTGGCAATTGCCGCCTTCTCATTGAGTTTGCTCGGCACATTCTTAGTTCGTTCGGGCGTGTTGACCTCGGTGCATTCTTTTGCCGCCGACCCTAAGCGCGGTATTTTTATCTTGAGCTTTTTGGTGTTGGTCATCGGCGCGTCGCTGTTGTTGTTTGCTTGGCGTGCACCAAAAATCGGCTTAGGCGGCAAGTTCGATTTGCTGTCGCGCGAATCGTTGCTGTTATCTAACAATGTACTGTTGGCGGTGGCAGCGGCTTCGGTGTTTATCGGTACGCTCTATCCGCTGTTTATGGACGCGCTGGGCTACGGCAAGTTGTCCGTTGGCGCGCCTTATTTTGAAGCGGTATTCGTGCCGTTGATGGTGCCGATGATTTTGATGATGGGCTTAGGTCCGTTAGCGCGCTGGAAAAAAATGGCCGCGCCTGAGTTAGCTAAACGCGTGCGTTGGGGCTTTGGTGCGGCAGTGGTGACGGCGTTGTTGTTGCCGCTAGTATTAGGACGCTGGACACCGTTTATTGCACTAGGTTTGATGATGGCGTTCTGGGTAATTGCCTCATTAGTGATTAGTTTGCGTGGCCGTTGGACAGGCACGGGGACATTCATGCAGCGCGTGCGTGGACAAAGTTTGAGCTACTACGGGATGCAGTTAGCGCACTTAGGCGTGGCGGTTTTCATCATCGGCGTGACGCTGGTAAAAGGTTTCGAGACCGAACGCGATGTGCGCATGAATGTTGGCGACACGGTGCAGGCGGGCGGTTACGAATTCCGTTTTAACGGCGTGACTGATTTGACGGGCCCAAATTATGTGGGTGGCGTAGGGCATATCAGCGTACATAAAAACGGTCAGTTGATTGCTGACATGTCCCCTGAAAAACGTTTGTACAACGTGACGGGAATGCCGCTGACGGAAGCGGCGATACGCACGGGTATTGTGGGAGATTTGTATGTATCGTTAGGCGAGCCGATTCCTGAAGCGGAAGGCGCGTGGGCGGTGCGAATTTACATCAAGCCCTTCGTGGATTGGATTTGGTTTGGCGCATTGTTGATGGGCTTAGGTGGCATTTTGGCGGTGGCAGATCGTCGTTATCGCATCCACAAAACGGTTAAATCTGCGTTACCAGAAGGAGTTTCAGCATGATGCGTTTTATTTTGCCTTTGGTGTTATTCCTCGGTTTGTCGTGGTTTTTGTTTCAAGGCTTAGGACGCGACACGCGCGAAGTGCCGTCGCCTTTAGTGGGCAAAGCTGCGCCTGCTTTTGTGTTGCCAACCTTGCATGATGAAGCGAAAAAGTTTTCCCCTGCTGATATGCAAGGCAAAGTTTGGTTGCTGAATGTGTGGGCATCTTGGTGCGGCGCATGTAAAGACGAACATCCAATTTTGCTGGAATTATCCAAGCAAAATCTCGTGCCGATTGTCGGTTTGGATTACAAAGACAAGCGCGCCGATGGCGAGGCAACCTTGGCGAAAGCAGGCGATCCATACACGCTCACGATTGCCGACGCGGACGGCAAAGTGGGCTTTGATTACGGTGTGTACGGCGTACCAGAAACCTATGTCATCGACAAGCACGGCGTGATTGCTTACAAGTTAATCGGTGCGGTGAACTCACAAAATCTTAGCGAAAAAATCTTGCCCTTAGTGGCGCAGTTACAAGCCCAACCATGAAAAAATTATTCTTAGCTGTATTGCTGTGTGTGCCAGCTTTTGCTTGCGCGGGCGAGGCGCAAGACTTAGCCGATGACCCTGTGATTGAAGTGCGCATGATTAAGTTAGCGGAAAAAGTGCGCTGCTTGGTGTGTCAAAGCGAACCTGTTTCAACTTCACATTCGGATTGGTCGAATGACGTGCGCGCCATCATGCGCGACAAAATGAAAGCGGGCGCGACCGATCAACAAATCATGGATTTATTGGTGGAGCGTTTTGGTAAATCGGTGTTGTTTGATCCACCCGTGGATAAAGAAACTATGCCGCTGTGGTTAGCTCCATTTGCTTTGTTGTTTGTGGGCTTGGGATTTTTGCTGATGCAATTACGCAAACGCAAAACGCAACAGACTGACAACACTTTGACGGTTGAAGAATTGCAACGTGCTGCCACCCTTTTGAACTCGAAAGATACTCAACCATGACCTTATTTTGGATACTGGCAGCGAGCTTGCTGCTCATTGCGATTGCCTTTGTGGTGATTCCTTTATGGCGCAAAAACATTGGCAATAATGCGGTGTTGCGCGATGCCGCTAATCTGCAAATTTTGCGCGATCAATCTGCTGAAATGTCCGCTGATTTAGCTCATGGTTTATTGAACGAAGCCTCGTTTTTGCAAGGTCAGCGCGAGTTGCAAGCGCGCTTATTGGACGAAGTGCAACCTAGTCAAGCCGCTGCGCTACCCAGCCAGCCCGCTAAAGTATTGGCTGTGGTGTTGGCGGTGTTGTTGCCATTAAGCGCGGTATTACTGTACTTAAAGTTAGGTAACAGCAAAGCACTTATGCCGCAGCAAGCTGAGTTGAGTGTGGCAGATGGTTTCGGCGTGATTCGCTCAGAAGTTGCCTTACAAGCGTTAGAGGCGAAGCTGGTTAAATTCCCAGAAAATCCCGATGGTTGGTTGCAACTGGGACGTTCATATACTGAATTAAAACGCTACAGCGATGCCACGCGTGCGTATGAACAGTTAGTTAAATTAGTGCCGAACGAAGCACAGTTGTGGACGGACTACGCAGATGCCTATGCGATGGAGCATGGTCAAACCCTGTTAGGCGAGCCCACGAAATTTTTAGATAAAGCCTTAGCTTTAGATGAAAAAAATACCACTGCTTTAGCTTTATCAGGCTCGGCGGCGATGGAGCGCGGCGACTATGTGGCGGCGATTACGCATTGGCAAAAGTTGGTGGCATTGTTGCCCGCTGACTATCCCGATATTCAGATGATTAAAGATGGTGTGAAACAGGCGCGCGAATTTTTGTCCATGCAAGCGGGCGGCAAAGCCAAACTAGCGCAATTGGATAAAGGCGTGGCAGCCGCAAAAGTGGCGAGCAGCGCGCAAGCCATTACCGGCAAGGTTTCCATTCGTCCTGACCTGTTGAGTAAAGTTGCTCCTGACGACATCGTGTTCATCTTGGCGCGCGCTGCGGAAGGCCCGAAAATGCCGTTGGCGGTGTTGCGTAAACAAGTGAAAGATTTACCGTTGGAATTTAGTTTGGACGACAGCATGGCGATGCAGCCGCAGTTAAAACTATCGGGATTTGCGCAAGTGGTGGTCGTGGCACGCGTGTCCAAATCAGGCACGCCAATGGCACAAGCAGGTGATGTGGAAGGTTTGAGTGCGACGATTAAACCTGGGACAAAAGGACTGAATATCGTGATTGACCAATTCGTAAAATAACGTGCTATACCGTTAAATAAAAAGCAGCCGAGCTAATTGCGGCTGCTTTTTATTTGCCTAAAAATTGCCAGTAACTAGATATTTTTAGCTGCCAGCGCGAATAGAAGTTAAGTTATGATTCGCCAGCGTCAGCAAGGCATACAAGGCTAGTCATAACTTTTATAGGGGAATGAGACATGTTAAAAATAATCGTCGCAGTGGTATTGCTGGTATCCGCAGGTACAGGCTGGTTTTATTTGGACTACCTCAATAAACAAGAACAAATTGCCGCACAAGAGTTGCGTCTTAGCGTCGAAAAAAATCGTGCGCAAGCCGCTGCGGCAGAACAAGCCCGACTCGCTGCCAAGCTCGCATTGGAAACCAAGCTCAATACTGAATTAAAAACTTGTCTAGATGTTGCACAACAAGCCAATACTGATTTTCTAGCCGCCAATCAAAAACCTGTGCCGCGCAAAGCAGGTCAATTTACCGTGCCACAATTAGCCTTAGATAGTGCAGCACAAACACTCGCTGCGAGTAGCGCAGAATGTCAACTCAAGTTCGAGCAAGGATTGAGCCTACAGAGTAATTAGGGTCAGACTCGATTTAATCTACCGCTGCTTTTTTAGGTCGTCCGCGCGCCATCGGCATTGCCCGTCTATCTGTCAGCGCGCTCACCTTCTCGCCAAACTTAGAATCCCCTAATACCCAGCCTTTATTCGTCGCATCACGAATCGCATCAACATCCGCCTTGGCAACCTGCGCGCGAAATAGCTGCCGATAAGCAGATTGCCGTTCATCATCCGTGCGCCCAAGCCGCTGATACAACTCATGCCGCGCAATCAGCACATCCGCAACTCCTTGAGCATTCCCATGATAACTTGACCAAGGATACTCACTCGGATGCGCCACCATCTCCGCCCGCACGGGATTTATCTCAATGTAACGCATACACGTCAGCAGATACCGCTCACTATCAATCAACGTAC
>JAVHRN010000019.1:0-21096 GCA_036171695.1 Gallionella sp. | reverse complement strand
GCAAGTCGGGATAAAAATAATTTTTGCGCGCGAACACCGAGCGCGGCGCGATGTGCGCACCGACCGCCAGACCGAATTTAATGGCGCGTTCTACCGCACCTTTGTTCAGCACTGGCAACACGCCCGGCAGCGCGATACTCACCGCATCCGCCTGAGTGTTGGGCTCAGCGCCAAACGCGGTGGATGCGCCGGAGAATATCTTGGTGTTAGTAGAAAGCTGAGTATGAACTTCCAGCCCGATAACGATTTCCCATTTCATAGTGTTTCCTTACAAGCCTTGAGGTGCGCGGCTGTGCCAGTCCGTCGCCAATTGGTATTGATGCGCAACGCCTAGCATCTGCGCTTCTTTGAAGTAGTCACCGATGATCTGCAAGCCGACCGGCATGCCGTTCGCGCCGGTGCCGCAGGGGATGGACATGCCAGGCAAGCCAGCCAGATTCACCGCAATGGTGTAAATGTCGGACAGATACATCTGCACTGGATCGTCGCCTTTTTCGCCGAGATTAAATGCGGTGGAGGGACTAGTCGGTCCCATGATGACATCGCACTGTTTGAACGCCTCGACAAAATCTTGCGCGATGAGGCGGCGAATTTTTTGCGCTTGCAAATAATAGGCATCGTAATAGCCGTGCGACAAAACATAGGTGCCGATCATGATGCGGCGTTTCACTTCCGCGCCGAACCCTTGCGCGCGGGTCTTCTCGTACATATCGGTGAGGTCGGTGTAGTCGGGTGCGCGATAACCGTAACGCACGCCGTCGAAGCGTGACAGATTGCTCGACGCTTCGGCGGGTGCCAGCACGTAATAGACCGGTACGGCCAGCTTGGCATTGGGCAGACTGATGTCCACCACGGTCGCCCCCAGCTTCTGATATTCCGCGACGGCGGCTTGCACACACTGACCCACGTCTTGCGACAGACCTGCCGCGAAGAACTCGCGCGGCAGACCAATACGCAGCCCCGCCAAAGGCTGGTTCAATTCACGGGTGTAATCTTCTTTGTCGCGCACCAAGCTGGTGGAGTCGCGCGGGTCGTGACCCGTCATCACGTTCAACATCAGCGCGCAATCTTCTGCGCTGCGCGCCATCGGGCCCGCCTGATCCAAGCTGGAAGCGAAGGCGATCATGCCGTAGCGCGACACCGTGCCATAAGTAGGTTTGATACCCGTGATGCCGCACAAGGCAGCAGGCTGACGTATCGAGCCGCCGGTGTCCGTGCCAGTCGCCGCCGCACACAAGCGCGCCGCGACTGCGGAAGCTGCTCCGCCTGAGCTACCGCCGGGCACGGCTTTGATATTCCAGGGATTGCGTACCGGGCCGAAATACGAAGTCTCATTGGACGAGCCCATGGCGAACTCGTCCATATTGGTCTTGCCTAGATTGACTGCGCCCGCCGCGTTGAATTGCGTGATGACGTGCGCGTCGTAAGGCGAGATGAAGTTGTCCAGCATTTTGGAGCCGCAGGTGGTGCGCCAGCCCATCGCGCAGAAAATGTCTTTCTGCGCGATGGGAATGCCAGTCAGGGCTTGCGCTGAACCGTTGGCGAGCATG
Organism: Gallionella sp.; assembly: GCA_036171695.1. Classification (GTDB taxonomy): domain Bacteria; phylum Pseudomonadota; class Gammaproteobacteria; order Burkholderiales; family Gallionellaceae; genus Gallionella. The sequence goes on along the minus strand of JAVHRN010000019.1, from coordinate 19,546 downwards.
GCATCAGCCGCTTTTGCCTGCGCTAAACTTTTGTGACCTTCGACAGTCACGTAGGCGTTCAATACGGGATTGTGCGTGGCGATACGATCCAGATAGAGCTGGGTCAATTCGACGCTGGAAATTGTTTTGGCGCGCAGCGTGTCGCCAACTTTTTGCAGGGATAAATTCAGCATGATGGGTTATTCGAGAACTTGAGGAACGAGATATAAACCGCTTTCGACTTGTGGCGCAATCGCTTGAAAAGCCTCGCGCTGATTGCTTTCCGAGACCTCGTCAGCGCGCAGACGTTGCGATAATTCTTGCGCGTGCGACATTGGTGCGATACCGCTGGTATCGACCGCTTGCATTTCGGCGATTAGTTCAAAAATTCCCGACAATTGGGTGCGCGCGGCTTCAATCTCGGTAGGGGTCATACTCAATCGCGCTAAGCGGGCGATTTTCTGGACATCTGAAGTTGTTAAAGACATAGCAAAAATGATGTTTGAAATAAGTTCAATAGGTTATCATATTAGGGTTTACCCGCACACCACTTTGATAACAGGATTTATATTTATGCGCAGATTTTTCAACGACTATTTTTCTAACGATTTGGCAATTGATTTGGGTACTGCCAATACGCTTATTTGGCTGCGTGGACAAGGCATTGTGCTGAATGAGCCGTCGGTAGTGGCGATCCGTCAAGAGGGTGGGCCAAATGGTAAAAAAGTCATACAGCAAGTGGGGATGGGCGCGAAGCAAATGTTGGGTCGCACCCCAGGTAATATCACTGCGATTCGTCCGATGAAGGATGGTGTGATTGCTGACTTTACTGTCACTGAGCAAATGCTCAAACAGTTCATTCGCAAAGTTTACAAAGCAGGTATTTTTAGTCCTAGTCCGCGCATTGTGATTTGTGTGCCGTGCGGTTCTACTCAAGTGGAGCGTCGCGCGATTCGCGAATCTGCCATCAATGCGGGCGCGCGTCGTGTGGAGCTGATTGAAGAGCCAATGGCGGCGGCAATCGGTGCTGGTTTGCCAGTGGAAGATGCCAGCGGTTCGATGGTGGTTGATATTGGTGGCGGTACGACTGAAGTGGGTGTGATGTCCTTGGGTGGTGCGGTTTATTCTGGTTCGGTGCGCGTAGGTGGCGACAAATTCGATGAAGCAATTATCAATTACATCCGCCGCAACTACGGTATGTTGATTGGTGAAACTACCGCTGAAAACATCAAAAAAACCATCGGTTCAGCCTTCCCTGGCTCTGAAGTGCGCGAGATGGAAGTTACAGGTCGCAATCTGGCGGAAGGTGTGCCGCGCAGTTTTACCATTTCCAGCAATGAAATTTTGGAGGCGTTGACCGAGCCCCTCAACAATATCGTCAGCGCGGTCAAAATTGCGCTAGAAAGAACCCCGCCAGAGTTGGGGGCGGATATTGCGAAAAAAGGCATGGTATTGACGGGCGGCGGTGCGTTGCTGCGCGATTTGGATCGCATGTTGATGGAAGAAACGGGTTTGCCAGTATTGATTGCCGATGATCCTTTGACGTGTGTGGTGCGCGGCTCAGGCATGGCACTGGACAGTCTTGATAAATCGAGCAATATTTTTACCACCGAGTAATGGCAATGCCGCGAGTCGCGCGGACGAATCTCAACGGCAAGTAGCACGCCGCCGCGCGCTAACTCTCGATACAACCCAGCACATATTTAATGATAGACAGCACTCATTCATTTCGCTTCTTTGATCGCGGCCCTAGCCCTTTGGCACGGCTGCTATTTTTTGCGTTTTTGTCGGTGTTGTTAATGTTTGTGGATGTGCGTTATCGCTATTTGGAATCGACGCGCAGCGTGCTGTCGCTGTTGGTGTCTCCAGTGCAAGCGGTTGCCACATTGCCGGCGCGTTTGTTGAGTCAGATGGGTGATTATTTCACCTTGCAGGTACATCTCAAAGAACACAATCAAGCCTTGCAAGCGCAGCATCTAATAGATGTTTCGCAGTTGTTGGTGTTGCAATCACTGCAAGCGGAATATCAACAATTGCGCGCACTTACTAGCCTGCCCTTGCGGCAAACGCAAACCTCGCAATTAGCCGAGGTGATTTACAGCGAGCGTGATTTATTCAAACGCAAAATTATCATTAGCAAAGGTGCACGGGATCAAATTGCAGCGGGACAAGTGGTGATAGATGATAGTGGCGTGGTGGGGCAGGTTACGCGCGTGTTTCCGTTCTTGTCTGAAGTGACTCTGATTACCGAAAAAGATCATGTCGTACCTGTGCAGGTGTTGCGTAATGGTTTGCGCACTATCGTGTTTGGTGCGGGCGATACTAGTCAATTAAGTGTCCGTTATATGCCGATTAGTGCCGATGTGCAGAACGACGATGTGCTGGTGACATCGGGCATAGATGGTACTTATCCAGCGGGTATTCCCGTCGCTAAAATTGTCAAAATTGAACGCGATCCAGCCTATCCTTTTGCGCGGATTACTTGTCTGCCACTGGCGGGCGTGGATAAGAATCATCAACTGATTATTTTATCTAGCTTGGCGAAACTGCCTGACTTGCCTGATACGGAAGTGGCTGTAAATGAGCAGGCGAAAAAATCTAAACCGCAGCGCGGACATCCTTAACTTATGTATAACAAAGCAGAAATTCAGCGTCCCGTTGGCAACATGTTTATCGTGTTGAGTATTTTCGTGGCTTTGCTGTTGAATGGATTGCCTTGGCATGGTGTGGGCTTAATGTTGCGCCCTGATTTTGTGGCGATGATTTTGTTGTATTGGTGTATGTACAAGCCGATGCGGATTGGTATCGGCTTGGCTTGGGCGGTGGGAATTTTTGCTGACGTGGCGGATGCTAGTATTTTTGGTCAGCACGCGCTGACTTACACTTTGTTGGGGTTTGGTGGTGTGGTGTTGCATCGGCGTTTGCAAATGTTTGATTTGCGCCAACAAACTAGTCAAGTATTGATTATCTTTGCGCTCACTTATTTAGCTTATGGCTTGGTGCATTGGCTGGCGGAAGGCGAAGTCATCTGGGCTTACTTCTTGGGCGTGTTCACCTCTACCTTGCTGTGGATTCCGCTGAGTCTATTGTTGCAACGCTTGCAGCAAGTTCGCGTTAATCGCGAACGCTAAACATGAAGCATCATGTCGAACTCAAAAATCATCTAAGGGAAATCTTCCACTTCCGTTTGCGCTTGGCGGTGGGTTTCGCTTTTGCCTTAACGCTGCTGGCGATTGTGTTGTTACGTTTGGTGTATTTACAAACGGTGCGGCACAGTTACTACCAAACTCTCGCCGAAAGTAATCGCATCTCCATCGTTCCCATCGTGCCAGGACGCGGCTTAATCGTGGATCGCAACGGCATCGAAATGGCGCATAACTATTCGGGTTACACGCTGGAAATTACGCCTAGTAAAGTGGCTGATTTAGAAGCCACGCTGAACAGTTTGGGCGAGCTTATCAACATCACTGCCAAAGACAAAAAACGCTTCAAAAAATTGATGGCTGAAAATCACGACTTAGGTTCGGTGATGATACGCAATCGTTTGAGCGACGAAGAGGTGGCACGTTTTGCCGCGCAGCAATATCGTTTTGCGGGGGTGGAAATTAAAGCGCGGTTGCTGCGCGATTATCCTTATGGCGACAAGGCGGCGCACTTACTCGGTTTTATTGGTCGCATCAATGAAAATGATGTGGCTGATTTAGAAGAAAAAGAGTTGTACGGTAATTATCGTGGCTCGGATTACATCGGTAAAACGGGTTTGGAGCAAAGCTACGAAACGGAGCTGCATGGCGTGGCAGGCATCGAACAAGTCGAGGTCGATTCGGCGGGGCGCGCGGTGCGCTTGTTGTCGCGCACAGCACCTGTGTCGGGCAATACCTTGGTGTTGAGCATTGATGCCAAATTGCAAGAAATCGCCGAGCAAGCGTTTGGTGATTATCGCGGCGCGTTGGTGGCGATAGACCCTGCTAATGGTGAAGTGCTGGCCTTTGTCAGTCGTCCAGGCTTTGATCCGACCTTGTTTATTGACGGCATTGATGCCACCAGTTGGGAGGCGTTAAATACCTCAGAAGATCACCCCCTCATCAATCGCGCCCTACGCGGGCAATATCCTTCGGGTTCAACCATCAAACCATTTATGGCGTTAGCGGGCTTAACGTATGGCACGCGTAGTCCCGCGCGCACGATTAGCGATCCTGGCTACTTCACTTTGCCCGGCAGCGCACATCAATATCGTGATTGGAAAAAGGGCGGACATGGCACGGTCGATTTGTTCAGATCCATTGTGGTGTCCTGCGACACTTATTACTACGGTTTAGCGACCGAAATGGGCATCGACAATATTTATAATTTTTTATCGCGGTTTGGCTTTGGTAAAAAAACAGGCATCGACTTACAAGATGAATCGTCAGGGCTGTTGCCGTCCGCCGCATGGAAACTAAAGCGTTACAAACAAATCTGGTATCCCGGCGACACCGTTTCGGTCGGGATTGGGCAAGGCTATAGCTTGGTTACGCCGCTGCAATTAGCGGCTGCCACCGCCACCATCGCCAACAATGGCGTGGCGCATACCCCGCATCTAGTCAAAGAAATTCGCAGTGCAGGGAGCAATGAGTCGCGCCTCATCAATCACGATGAAGGGGTTGATTTGAAGCTCAACCCAGAGCACTTAGCCTTGGTGCAACGCGCGATGGCAGCGGTCACTCAGCCCGGTGGTACAGCGGTTGCCGCGTCAGCAGGTGCGCCTTATCACATCGCGGGCAAAACAGGTACGGCGCAAGTGGTGGCAATGAAGCAGGGCGAAAAATATGACGCGAGCAAAATTGACGAGCGGCATCGCGATCACGCTTGGTTTATTGCGTTTGCGCCCGCCGAACAGCCAAAAATTGCCGTGGTAGTGTTAGCCGAAAACGGCGGACATGGTGGTGGCACGGCCGCACCAATTGCGCGCAAAGTGCTCGATTATTATTTGTTGGGCAAATTACCTACGCCGTTAAAAACTCCCTTGGTTGAGAAAGAGGTAGCGCATGACTAGGCGACAAATGTGGCTGCGTTTCACCGCGCATTTAGACGGCCAATTAACCTTAGGCGTGGGGCTGTTGCTGCTCACCAGTTTGCTGATTTTATTCAGTGCCAGCGATGGCAACTGGGGACGGGTGGGTGGGCAAACCTTGAACATCTTGGTGGCGTTTGCGGGGTTGTGGGTAGTGGCCAACTTACCTTTGCATTACTTGATGCGCACCGCTGTGCCGATTTACGCGCTGGGTATGGTGTTGCTTATTGGCGTGGCGTTGTTTGGCGATATTAGTCATGGCGCACGGCGTTGGCTGAATATCGGCGTGGCGACGATTCAGCCTTCTGAGCTGATGAAAATCGGCGTGCCGTTGATGATGGCTTGGTATTTTGAAAAGCATGAAGCGACGCTGATTTGGAAAAATTACCTAATCGCCACTTGTTTGCTCATCGTGCCCGTGGGGCTGATTGCGCGCCAGCCCGATTTGGGCACAGCGTTGTTGATTACCGCGAGTGGCTTTTATGTGTTGTTTTTAGCAGGTTTGAGCTGGCGCATTATCGGTGGCCTGTTTGTCGCTGCCATAGCCAGTGCCCCCTTGCTATGGACGACGTTGCACGATTATCAAAAGCATCGGATTGAAATGTTGTTCGATCCTTCGCAAGACGCGCTAGGCAAGGGCTATCACACCATCCAAGGCATGATTGCGGTGGGGTCGGGCGGCATTGTTGGCAAAGGCTATATGGACGGTACGCAAACCCATCTGGATTTTTTACCTGAACGCACCACCGACTTTATTTTCGCGGTTTTTTCCGAAGAGTTTGGCTTGATCGGCAATGTGATTTTGCTGGCGATGTACGGCTTTGTGATTTATCGCGGTTTCACCATTACGGCGGGCGCATCGACTTATTTCACCCGTCTGATGGCGGGCAGTATCACGCTCACTTTTGCCACCTATGCGTTCGTCAATATGGGCATGGTCAGCGGGATTTTGCCCGTGGTGGGTGTGCCTTTACCGTTGATTAGTTATGGCGGCACGTCGATGGTCACCTTGTTATTGGGCTTCGGTATGTTGATGAGTATCGAAACCCACCAAAAACTCAATAAATCTTAAGGAATCGCTATGCGTAACAATTTTCTTATTCTTGCTCTGAGCAGCGTGTTAGTGGTTGCTTGTAGCAGTGTGCCGCAACGCCCTAGCAGCGCACCATCTGATGCGGCCGAGCCGAGCCGTGGTGCTTATTTGGCGGGCGATGGTCCAGATGCAAATGCGCCTGCCAATTTAGATGCCATTCCTGATGCTGTGGTGCGCGATGAGCCGCTACATCGTTATGCCAATCGGCCTTACAAGGCATTAGGTAAAGAGTACACGCCGCTGACCAGCACTGGGCATTACCAAGAAACTGGCATCGCATCTTGGTATGGCAAAAAATTTCATGGACAGCGCACTTCGATAGGTGAGACCTACGACATGTACGCCATGTCGGCAGCGCATACCACCTTGCCATTGCCTAGTTATGCGCGAGTTACCAATGTTGCCAATGGCAAATCAGTCATCGTGCGCGTCAATGATCGAGGGCCGTTCTTACACGAGCGCGTGATTGATTTGTCTTATGCCGCCGCGCATAAATTGGGTATTGTTGGCGCGGGTAGTGCCGAAGTGAAAGTGGAGAGTTTGGCGGCGAATAGTAGTTCGGCTGCCGTGCTAATCAGCCCCGCAAGCGCACCAGAAGCTGTGGTGAGTACGCCTTTGCCCGCCAGTGAGGTGGTTGCGGTCGCGCCAGCGACCCCTGTCGCCCCCGCCGCCGTAAACGCTAAAGCCGCAGTAAGCGGTAAAGTTTATTTGCAGCTAGGCGCGTTCAGTACACTGGCAGCGGCGCAACAATTTATGCACAAAATGCAGGCGCGCTTAGGTGCGTCGCAGCAGCAGTTAGTTATAAAACACATTCAAGGTTTGCAGCGCGTGCGCTTAGGGGCTTATGCCAATGCTGATGTTGCCCGCGCCGCCGCCGCAAAATTGCACGCGCGGTTAGGCGTAAAGCCTTTCGTGAGTGCTCATTAAAGCTCAAGGATAAGCAAAATGTTTTGTCAAAAATGTGCCGCAAATAATCTCGATAATGCTCAATTTTGTTCGGCTTGTGGGCAACCTTTAACGCTATTAGTGAGCACGCCCACGCTGATTTATGCAGGCTTCTGGCAACGCTTCGCCGCCTTATTGATTGACGGATTTATTGTCGGTGCGGCGACGCTGTTGGTCTGTGTCCTGCTAGGCATTGCGATGGCAGTAAGCGGTGCAGCCAGCATGGGCGCGATGCTAGGAATGATTGCTTTATTTTATCTGCTCGGCTTTGTGATTTCGGCCGCCTATTTCACGCTGATGGAAGCAGGCGAGCGTGGCGCAACCTACGGCAAACGCGCCTTAAATATCCGTGTTGCCGATGCCGAGGGCAAGCGCATTAGCACAGGGCGCGCGATGGGGCGTTGGTTTGGGCACTGGATAACCAACTGCACTTTGTATATTGGTTACCTCATTCAACCCTTCACTGAAAAGAAACAAGCGTTGCACGACATAATCAGCAGCACCGTGGTGATTGAAACCGATAGTAAAAATCGTGGCGCAGGCGTGGCTGTTGCGATAGTGCTTGGGCTGTTGTTATTTTTTGCCGTCATCGGCGTTCTTGCGGCGATTGCCATTCCAACGTATCAAAGTTACACCAGTAAAATGAAAATGGTCGCGGTGTATCAGAGTGCCAATCAAGCCACCCAAGCCGTGGGTGGATTTTATGAGACGCACCAACAAACCCCTGCTACGTTGATTGAAGCTGGTTTTAGCGGAACCTTGCCCGCTGCGATTAAACAGCTTGCCTACGATAGCGAAACGGGCGAAGTGCAAGTGCTGACCAGTGCCAATTTGCCGCGTGATATTGCGCTCAAACACTTGATTTACACCCCCTCAGTGATGGGCGATGGTAGTGTGGAATGGGCTTGTCACAGCGACGATATGGCGGACAACTATCTCAGGCTAGGTTGTAAATAATGTTCGATCAGTCAGGCGTTTTAGCATTTTCATAAAAAATCCTAGATTAGGGTTGAACATTCCTGATTGATTCGGTAGAATCCGCGCTCTTTTGAAACTCGGTTGGAGTAGAACCATGGCACGTGTATGTCAAGTAACGGGCAAAGGCCCAATGAGTGGGAACAACATTTCTCACGCGAACAATAAAACTAAGCGTCGTTTCTTGCCTAACTTGCAACGTCGTCGCTTTTGGGTTGAAAGCGAAAATCGTTGGGTGAGCTTGCGCTTGGCTAACGCCGCTTTGCGCACCATCGACAAGAATGGTATTGATTCAGTATTAGCTGACATGCGTTCGCGCGGCATCAGCATCTAAGGGGTAAAACATGGCTCGCGAAAAAATCAAATTAGAATCTAGTGCTGGCACTGGTCACTTTTACACTACCGATAAAAACAAGCGTACTACGCCTGAAAAATTGGAAATGATGAAGTTCGATCCTAAGGCTCGTAAACACGTTATGTACAAAGAAACTAAACTCAAGTAATCGAGTTAGTCTCGCTAAAAAACCCGCTGCGGCGGGTTTTTTATTGTGCAAAATTTAACGCATGTAATGCTGTTACAGAAGCCCGCTGCGGCGGGCGATAGCAGTCGGTCATGCTTGCTCGATAGCAGTCGGTCATGCTTGCTTGTGCTGGTTTTATTCGCGCATCTCCCGCCCCGTCAATTTCAAAAACACATCTTCCAGATTCGCGGGGCGGTGCAAATAACGCAGCTCGGTTTGCGTTTGCAAATGAGCGACTAGGGCTTGCGCGTCTGGCACATAGCAGAACACCGATTCGCCACTGATTTCAAAACGCTGGGCGTAGTTTGCAGCATGTTGTGCAGCCCATGCCGCTGAAGTTTCGCCGAACACTTCGACGACCTGCGCTTCGATGTTTTTTGTTATCAGTTCGCGCGGTGAGCCTTGTTGGATGAGTTTGCCGTGGTCCATTACGGCGAGGCGGTGGCATAGGCGTTCGGCTTCTTCCATAAAGTGCGTGGTGAGCAGCAGAGTTTTGCCCTGCGCGGTGAGTTCGCGCAGGCGTTGCCAGATCAGGTGGCGCGCTTGCGGATCGAGTCCGGTGGTGGGTTCGTCGAGAAAAATAATGTCGGGGTCGTTCACCAGCGCGCGTGCCAACGTCAGTCTGCGTTTCATCCCGCCGGACAGCGTCGGCACTTTTGCATCGCGCTTGTTGGTGAGGTTGGCGAACTCTAAAAGTTGCGGAATACGCGCTTCGATTGCTGCGTCGCTCATGCCGAAATATCGCCCATACACCAGCAAATTTTCCGCCACGGTAAAGTCGGGATCTAGGTTGTCGAACTGCGCCACCACACCCACGCGCAGCCGCGCTTCACGAGCATGTTGTGGGACAGCGTGATTAAGCAAACTTAGCTCGCCAGCATCAGGAGAAATCAGCCCCAGCAGCAAGCGCAGCGTGGTGGTTTTGCCCGCGCCATTTGGCCCCAACAAACCAAAACATTCACCGCGTTGAATAGTGAGATTGAGGTCGTTGACGATCAGCGTATCTCCATAACTTTTGCGCAAACCGCGCGCTTGAATGACCGCGCTCATGTTTTGCGTTGCGCGGCGACCGCGTCGTGGATGGCGGCGACGCGCGCGCGATTGATTGCCTCAGGAATTGCGGCAGGAGAATTGCAGCTTGCCGCAATCGCACCTGCATCGACAGCGCGTGCCAGAATCAGCAAGTCTAATAAATACGCAGCTTGCGGGTAGTCGTCGACCTCGTGTCCGGTGCGTCCGCGTGCGTCCGAGGCGCAGGCTTGAAGCAATTCGGCAAAGCGTTCGGGCTTGCGCCACGCATCCACGCTTTGAAATAATTTGATGACGGTGTCGCTGCGCAACTCAAACGCGCGGTGAATGTCGCCGTGATAGCGCGCGGTGAGCAGCGCTAAATCGCGGCATTCAGCAGGCACGCGCAGCCGTTCGCACAACGCTTTTACCAAGTTCACGCCGCGCGCTTCGTGACCGATATGGCGCGGCAAAATGTCGCTTGGGGTGTTGCCTTTGCCGAGATCGTGCAGCAGCGCGGCGAAGCGCGTAGCGAGTGAATAGTCGTGTCGCGCCGCATCATTCAGCACCATCATCACATGAATGCCGCAGTCGATTTCAGGGTGATGCAACGGCGGCTGAGGCACGCCAAATAAGGCGTCCAGCTCTGGCAGAATTTTCTGTAGCGCGCCACATTCGCGCAGCGTCTCGATAAAACGCGCAGGAGCTTTTTCCATCAAACCGCGCGCCAATTCTTGCCAGACGCGCTCCGCCACCAGCGCATCAACCTCGCCGTTGGCGACCATGTCGCGCATCAATTGCAGCGTTTCGGGCGCGATGGTAAAAGCAAAGCGCGCCGCGAAACGCGCGCCACGCAAAATGCGCACAGGGTCTTCGCTAAACGCCGCGCTGACATGGCGCAACAAGCCCGCTTTGAGGTCAGATTGCCCGTGGTAAGGGTCGGTTAGCGTGCCGTCATCCGCGCGTGCGATGGCGTTGATGGTGAAGTCGCGGCGCGATAAATCTTGCTCCAGCGTCACATCCGCTGCGGCATATACCGCGAAACCTTGATAGCCCTTTGCGGTTTTGCGCTCGGTGCGCGCCAAGGCATATTCCTCATGAGTTTGCGGGTGTAAAAAAACGGGAAAATCTTTACCGACGGGCAGATAACCCTGTGCCAACATCGCTTCGGGGCTGCTGCCAACCACGACCCAATCGTGGTCGTGCACAGGCGACCCCAGCAGCGCGTCGCGCACCGCGCCACCGACGCAATAAATTTTTGGGGAGTTAGTCATGGCGAGTGCGTAGCTTTGCGAGAACGGCGGCTTTAACTTCATGCCACGGCACGACATCGCTAGGCTCGGCGAGATGATGAGCGAGCCTTTGTTTGAGTTCGGCTTTCTGCGCTAATAGCGCATCAAATTCATGCATCAAACTTTCACATGCTTCTTGATAGCCCACATCAAAAAAAACGGGTGCGCCAGACTTTCTATTCGACAATGTCTTCACGATGCCCTCGTCTAAGCAAATCTGGCTGGCATCTATAAATTTATTTTTCATCAGGAATCGCCTTCTGATTTTCCACCGTTTTTCCAGCAATCACGCCCATGCGGTCTTTCAAGCTGCGCGTTGGCGCGCCAAATTGCGTGGCGTAATAGTGGGTGTTGCTCATCACTTTTTTCACGTAATCGCGGGTTTCGTCAAACGGGATGGTTTCGGCGTAAATCGCGCCTTCTAAGTCTTGATCGCCGCGCCATTTACGCGCGCGTCCGGGCCCCGCATTGTAGGCAGCGCTTGCCATGACGGGACTCGATCCGGCTGAATCCAACACATTTTTCATGTAAAACGTGCCGAGTTTTAAGTTGGTGTCGAGTTGTGCGATGAGGTGGTCGCGATAGCTGTGTAGCCCTAATTTTTTGGCAACCCAGCGCGCGGTGCTCGGCATGATTTGCATCAATCCTGCCGCGCCGACGGGCGAACGCGCGCTGGTGGTGAAGCGGCTTTCTTGGCGCATTAAGCCAAACACCCATGCTTCTTCAAGACCATTTTCGACGATGTGTTCTTTGAGCGCGTCGCGGTAGGGCGCGAGGTAGCGCAAGCTAAAATCGTGGGTGAACACGGTTTTTTCGGCTGCACCAATCGCGCGGTCGAACATTTCGTTGCGCTTGGCAAAGTCTGCCGCCGTGAGTAATTCTTGGTCGTTAAAGTTGCGTAATAACCACATCCATTCGCGTCGCGCATCGACGCGCATTTCCATGCGATATAAGGCCAACGTGCGTTGTGCGCCTATGCTTTTGGCGAGGCTGTCGAGTTCCGCTTGGCTCGGTTCAAAGCGCGGCTTACTGGCGGTTAAATTCGCGGCACTGGACAGTTCAGCGTTGGCGAGTTGTCCATAAAAATTAAACTCGTCACTGAGCGGCGCGAATAATTTCATCGCCTCATTGGGTTTAGCCAAGGCTTGCAAGGCGCGTGCCTGCCAGTATCGCCACGCAGGGTCGAGGCGTTGTTCGGCACTCATCGCGCGCACGCTGCGTAACACTTCCACCCAATCCAACTGGCGCAAAGCGGCGCGCGTGCGCCATGCTAATTGCAGTTCATTTAAGGGCAGCGCGCCCGCCAGTTTGTACCATTGCATCGCCCTGCTATCTTGTTGCCGCGCGGCTTCATAGCCTAGCGCAGCGTAAAAATACTGAAGCTCTGGTACGCTGAAAAACGACGCTAAGGTTTTCCATTTCGCTAACGCTAGGTCGGGCGATTGTTTGGCTAAGCGTTGCAGCGCGAACAACGCCACCATGCGCTCGCCTTCATTCGCCTTATCCAGCAAGGCTTTACTCAAGTAGCGATCGGCATCCGCAGCCGCACGGGTAAGTTGTTCTGAGGTGACTTGATGCTCTTCTGCCAGACGTTCGTTAATGTCGCGCGCCAAAGATACGTTGCCCGCTTCTAGACTCAAGCGAAAGCGTTGCCATGCGTCGGCTTCGGTCAAGATGCCGTTGGCGAATGCCGCCGTAAAAATATCGCCGCAACTATCGGGTTGGCTTTTGCCGGTGAGCCATAACGATTTCACTTCAGCAATCGGTAACGCCTTGTCGGGATGCGCTTGCAAGGCATAGCAACTAATGCTTGCATCTTCATTTAACAGGCGCGGATAAATTAAATTAAATAATTCCCAGCGATGCTGCCGCCCCAATACTTTGAGCCATTCGCTGCGCAGCGCATCAATTAGCGGGGTGTCTTCAGGACGCGCTAAAAATGCCAACACGGGTTCGGCAGGCAACGACTCTAAATTAAGTTTGAGCTGGTAGTAGCTCAGATAAATTTCCAGTGGATGATTTTTTAGTGGCTTGGCGAGTTGTGCCAATTTGGCTGAATTGCCCGCACGATAGGCATCGCGCGCGGCGAGAAAATCGGCATCTTGATCAGCCATTGCGCTGCTGCAATAACACAGCAAAAGATAAAGGAATAAGCGCATTGCGTGTTACAAGTAACGCAAATAGAGATAAGCGTTGGCGATAACAATCGAAATCAACATTAACGGAAAGGCGAGTTTCAAAAAAACCATAAAGCTAATTGGATGTCCTGCTTTTTCCGCAATTCCTGCCACGACTAAATTCGCCGACGCGCCCACTAAAGTGCCGTTGCCGCCCAAACACGCGCCCAGTGCCAACGCCCACCACAGCGGCAAAATCGCTTGCTCACCGCCCATCGCAGGAGCGAGCGACTTAATCAACGGAATCATCGTTGCGACAAACGGAATGTTGTCCACAAAAGCGGAGGCAATCGCAGAACCCCACAAAATTGCGATGGCGGTCGTAGTCATATCGCCTTGTGTGAATGCGAGTAATTTTTCTGCCATGAGATGAATCAAACCTGCTTGTTCGATGCCGTACACCGCAATAAAAAGCCCAATGAAGAAGAATAAAGTAATCCATTCCACCTCCATAAAAGCTTGATGCACGCGATGCGATTGTTCTTCTGCGCTGCGCCCAAAATTATCGAGCAGTAATAGCAAGGCCGCACCTAGCATGGCAATGGTGGCAGGTTCGATATGAATCACGCTATGCAACATAAAACCTGAAATCACCAAAGTAAACACCGCGCCAGCTTGTTTAAGCAAGGTGCTATCGGTTATCGCTTCGCGCGCTTTGAAACCCATCACGCGTTCACGATGCTGTGCTGCGGTGCGCATATCTTTACGCCACACCCACCAAATGGGCAGCAAACTGGCCAGCGCAATTAACGGAATAATCGGGGCGAGATTGATTAAGAAATCGTTAAAACTGAGATTTGCCGCTGAACCAATCATGATGTTAGGCGGGTCGCCGATCAGGGTTGCTGTGCCGCCGACATTAGACATGATGATGATGGCGAATAAATATGGATACGGTTTGACCTGCAATTCTTTTGCAATCAGCAGCATCACAGGCGTAACTAACAACACCGTCGTCACGTTGTCGAGCAAGGCAGAAAACAGTGCTGTTACCAACGACATCAACATCAAAATTCCCACGGGATGTGCCTTGGCGCGTTTGGCTATCCATATCGCGACGTATTGAAATACGCCACTTTTTTTGGTGATGGCAACAATCATCATCATGCCAATCAGCAAGCCCAGCGTATTGAAATCAATGCCGCGTATGGCGGCTTCCTGCGTGAGAATACCGCACACAATCATCAATGCCGCACCGAGCAAAGCGATGATGGCGCGGTTGATTTTCTCGCTGATAATCACCGCGTAAGTGGCGATAAAAATGCCACTGGCGAGCCATAAAGGATTGAGTCCGAACAAAGTCGGCAAAGTGTTTTCGGGCAAGATTGTTCCTAACAGTTATTTGAGTTGAGCGCGTTCTAAAGTAATTCCGACCATTTTACAATTGCGTATCGCTTGCAGTTTTGCCACGCTGATTTTCACCCAGGGCGCATTGAAATCTTTGAGAATAATTTGTGCGATATGTTCAGCCAAGGCTTCCAGCAAAGAGAAATGTCCCTCGCTTAAAACCGTTTGAATATGCTCGGCGACTTTCGCGTAATCAAGCGCGTCGTTAATGTCGTCGCTGATGCAGGCGCGGCTATTCGGCAACGCAATGTCGAGGTCGATTTGCAAGGTTTGCGGCACCAATTTTTCGCGCGCATAAATGCCGATTAAGGTGGTGACTTTGAGTTCGCGGATGAAAATAATGTCCATGATTTTTGCTTGCAGAAGTTTTAGGTGGCGTGCGGCGATTCAAGTAAAATCCGCAATCTCACTATTTTAGGGCATTCCCGATGTTGACCATAGCTTTTGTCGTTGCTGCGTATCTTTTAGGTTCGATTTCTTTCGCCGTGGTGACCAGTAAAGCCTTCGGCATCGCCGATCCGCGTACCTATGGTTCGGGCAATCCGGGCGCGACCAATGTGTTGCGCAGCGGTAAAAAAGCGGCAGCGGCGTTGACCTTGTTCGGCGACGCAGCCAAAGGCTGGCTGGCGGTTTTTGTAGCGATTAAATTTGCGTCGCACGATCAAAGCGGCTTACTGCTGGTGGCGTTGGTGGCACTCGCAGTATTTTTAGGACATGTCTTTCCGGTGTTCTTAAAATTCCAAGGTGGCAAAGGCGTGGCAACTGCGCTGGGGATTTTGTTGGCGTTAAACGTGTGGATGGGGCTGGCGGTGTTGGCGACTTGGCTGTTGATGGCGGTGGTGTTTCGCTACTCATCGTTGTCGGCGTTGGTTGCCGCGATTGCCGCGCCGATTTACGCCATGCTGTTCCAGTTGCGCATCGAGTTAGTCATCGCCACTGCCATCATGTCGCTGCTGTTGCTGTGGCGACATAAAAGTAATATTCAAAATTTAATGATGGGCAAAGAAAGCAAAATAGGCAGCAAATCAAAGTCGCTCTGAAAATGCTGCATTACTCATAAAAAAGACACCTTAGGGTGTCTTTTTTATGAGTAATGATGGTTATTCGCTGACGGTAAAAGTTCCCATGGCTGGCCTAGCGCAGCAAACACCCGCCTTAGAAGTCAAAACGATATTCAATTTTTGCCAGCGTGCTGACTTTGCTTACTCCTGCGTTATACAAACGGCAATCAATATGCGATTCGATGCGGCTGTTTTTGCTCATCGGTGCGATGTAAGTGAAATCAACTTTGGCTTCGCGGGTTGCCAATAACGACAGTACTTGGATGAACTTGGTCGTGTCATTGCTGAGGGCGGTTTGCGAGACTGTGCCAAGCAACGATAAAGCATTATTCACGGCACGATTAGGCGTGTTCAAACTAGCCGTTGTGGAATCGTGTGGCAAAGCCGTGTTGGTAACCGTATGGGCAAAAATACGGCTATCCACGCGGAAAATTTTTGCTTTGAAGTTGCGTTGCTCCACTTCGATTAACTCAGCGACAGGCTGACTAGTCAAATCGGCAGTCGGCGTGATATTCACTTCGACAAATTTATAAACCACCGAAGAAATATGCGCAACGATGCCATGTGCATTTGCTGAAGTTGTGCTGTCATTGAGTGGCACAGCGGCGGCTTTAGCGGCAGAGACTAACGTCGTAATAAGAATAATGCCGAGGATAATATGCATGATTCGCCTCCTTTAGAGAGTTTCATGGCAGCCCCGCTATCTTGCCAAAGTGGTGAAGACCGGAGGTTTTGCGTCACCTGATTTCTCAGGCTTTGCCCCATGTTTCTGGCGCGCACAATAACGAGCGACGCACTAAACACCAAGGTGATTGGTCGGCTTTTTTACAAGGGGAAATGAGTGGTAAACGTGGCAGACAAACGGTAATAAATGGCTGATGAACGGTTTTTGCGTGTGTGGGCGGTTTAGTGATAATCCTCTTCGCGCTGATGGCGCACTGCAAGTATGGTCACGGTTTTGCTGTCTTCAATTTCAAATAGTGCGACATAGCCTGTGTTGCCGAAAGGAATCAGCAACTCGCGTAGCAATTGATTATTCGTTTCATTCGCAACCTTGCGGCAAGTGAACGGGAATTGTTCTAGCACCTGAATGCTTGTGGCGATGGTCTTGCGGGCGCGCTGCGCCGCTTGAAGGTCTTGTTCGGCGATAAAGATGAACAGCCGCTTCAAATCTTCCTTGGCGGCAAGCGTGTAACGAACTTTGTAATTCGTATTCACGCTTTCCTTTTGGTCTTCGCAAGGATGTCATCCAGCTCTTGCAACACCTCATCCGACGAAAAATATACGCCAGATTTTTTTGCGGCATCGCGCGAAGCCAAGCCTCGCGCGATGAATTCCTGTTGCGTGCGACGAAAATCCACATTACGGCGCAAAGAGTCTTCAACGAACGCCGACAGTGTTTCACCCGGACGCAAACTTTGTTCAGCGGCGAGTCTTAAGTCTGGTTGCACGCGCAGCGCAGGCATAGTGGCAGTTTTCATAGTTGACCTCGTGTAATGCAAATGTGATGCATATCATCAGCGAATTTGGCGGGATATGCAATCGTGTTTCGGGGGGGGCCTAGGGTGGGCGAGTTGCCCACCATTATTTACTGCCTGCGTGGGCAGATAAGACTTGCCCACCCTACGCTCGCTGACCCCATTGATTTGCCGTCTGGTCATCCCTGCCCCCACGACCTAGTGACAACGTAATCTTGCTTTTTGTCGTCCCATTTACATTCCATGCCGACGACAGCAGAAGAATCGTTGCCAAACACACGGAACAACTGCAAAAGATCTTCGATCGGTAACTGGTAGGCCCACTTGTGACGCTGGTAGTCTGAGAACACAAGCAGCGAAACGAACGCTTGGCCTTCCGACAAAGTTTGCATCCAGTAGTAATGGATGAGTTGGTTACAAATTTCAAGCACCGAGAGAGTGGCGGGTTCGGGATGCTCCATGTCGAACAGCTCATGAGGCCAGCCTGAGCCCATGACCGTAAATGGGCGGTTGCCGATTTTCTTGTAACGCCAGACCGACATGCTAGTGCTGCGGGCTTGATCGTTGACTTTCGTGCGCTCCAGCAGCGAGCGTACATGAAAAGCAACTAGCATCAACTTTCGCTCGAAGAGGACTTGCTGCTTCTCCGACCACCTGCGATATACCCGATGGCTCTTGAGCCAAGTAAGGTCGTTCCTCAACTCTGTGCGCCAGTAGTAGGACTCGATCATCTTCGACGGCAACAACGCCGTATAAGCTGGGACATTGTTTTTACCTCGTTGATTTATCAAATGTTGCAAAACAAAACATGGAGGGCAGACAAACCAATACACCGTTAAAGTTTATATCCCCGATGCACCGCCACTACGCCACCCGTCAGATTGAAATACTCGACGCGTTCCAATCCGGCATCCACCATCATCTGCTTCAGCTCCTCCTGCCCAGGGTGCATCCGAATAGATTCGGCAAGATAGCGATAACTATCGGCATCGCCCGCAATCATTTGCCCCATCTTGGGGAGTAGTTTGAAAGAATATAAGTCGTAAATTTTTTCTAACGGTTTGGCAACTTTAGAAAACTCTAAAACAATCACGCGCCCACCTGGTTTAATCACGCGATACATTTCGCGCAGCGCGGCTTCTTTGTGTGTGACGTTGCGCAGTCCAAACGCGATGCTCACGCAATCAAAATAATTATCGGGAAATGGTAAATGCTCGGCATCGCATTGCGTGGTCGGTGTGGCGATACCTTCGTCAAGCAGACGGTCGCGACCGACCCGTAACATGGCGTTGTTAATGTCGCTCAATACCACTTGCCCGCCGCTGCCCACCGCCTTCAAAAACAAGCGCGACAAGTCCGCCGACCCCCCCGCCACGTCCAGCACTTTTTGTCCTGTACGTACGCCGCTGACGCTCACCGCATAGCGTTTCCAGATGCGATGTAAACCCGCCGACATTAAGTCGTTCATCACGTCATATTTGCTCGCGACGGAGGTGAATACGCCCGCGACTTTTTTGGCTTTTTCGTTTTCAGCTACGGTCTCGAAACCGAAATGGGTAGTTTTGCTCATGATTAAATTCCTTAAAGAATCATCCGCAGATTAAAAACATTCACGCCGATTTAATCTGATAAAACGACTCAATTCTTGCTAAGAGCTACGCTCTTGCAATCATTGATGTGCGGCTTTGCGTAATCTGCGGATAAATTTTACTTAACGTATTAGTGACCGCAGCCCGTGTGCGCGACAGGTGCAGCGTGCGCACTGGGTTCGCGGCTCGCATTAGCGACGTGTAATTGGCGCAGATAATCTTGCCATAGCGCGGTTTGATGCTTGCCCAGATTATGTAAATACTCCCAAGTGTATAGGCCGCTGTCATGCCCATCATCAAAACTGATTTTCAAGGCGTATTGACCAACTGGCGCGACATCCAAAATCTGCACATTTTGCTTACCGACTTGCAGCACCTCTTGACCCGGACCATGCCCGCGTACCTCGGCGGAGGGCGAATTAACCCGCAAAAATTCGTAAGGCAAGCGGTAACGCGCTCCGTCATCAAACGCGATTTCAAGCTCGCCAGATTTTTGGTGCAGAGTAATTTCGGTAGGAATCATAGTGAGCGGATTTTCTTTAATAAGGCGGTGGTGGAGCGTTCGTGCAAAAACGGGATGCTGTGGACGGTGCCGCCGCGTGCGAGTACTTCGTTGCTGCCGACGATGTTGGCGGGTTGCCAATCGCCGCCTTTAACCAACACGTCAGGCTGACATGCCAACACCAAATTGAGCGGCGTGTCTTCGTCAAATTGCATCACCAAACTCACCGACTCCAGCGCGGCTAACACTGCCATGCGATCAGTTTGCGCGTTGATGGGGCGGTCGTCGCCTTTGCCTTGACGCTGCACCGACGCGTCGCTATTTACGCCAACAATTAGCGATGCGCCGAGGGCGCGAGCTTGGGCTAAATAGGTGACGTGACCGCGATGCAGCACATCGAAACAGCCGTTGGTAAACACCAGTGGGTGCGGCAGTTTGGCGAGTTGCGCGGCTAAGTTTGCAGTGGTGCAAAACTTGGCTTCAAAGTTGGGCAAGGGATAATTTTTCAAAGAGGCTCTCAAATTTA
>JAVHRN010000018.1:0-4375 GCA_036171695.1 Gallionella sp. | reverse complement strand
TGCGTGAGGTTGCTAGAATTGAGCGCAGTCGAATGAGACATGGGTATCAATTGAAGCAAATGGAATGATACGCTGGCGGCACTGGTAAAAGATGGACAAAAGAGGCAAGGCGTAATACCGCCGGGTTGTGCAGTGTGTTGCTGGCAGATACCGCTCGACAATCAGGTGCTGAATGCAGGCTGGTTCCAAATAATCGGGAACAACTTCTTGTTTCCGACAATCGCCGCGCCCATTTCCTGCATCACCCAAGGTGACGCGCACGCCGTTCGACTTGCGAGGCAGAGTACCCAAGTCGAACCTCGCAAACTTTCCATAATGTGAGGCATCCAGCGTTCACCTGGCTGCATCGATACCGAGGCTAAATAGACCTCCAAGCCTTCCTGCTTCAAGTGCCTATGAAGGAATTCGGCAAGAGGCAAGTCAACCTGCGAGTGAGAAATGAACACGTCCGCCATGACTGCCCCTCAAAATTTGACGCTCAAAGCAACAAATTGGTTACTCGGCCCTTCCGAGCGCAGCTCTAGGTGAGGACTGTTCGACACCACGTAGGCCAACGGCTGCACCAAGGAAAAGGGGAACAACACCGCCAACGATTGCAGCGTTGGTACTGACACTGGCTTGCCGATGTAGCGAACCGCAGCTTCAAGGAGCCACGCGGTCAGCGCATCGTTCGAGACGAGGCTTGGAGCCAACCGAACCAGACGCTTTCCTTTTTCTACTCGCTCCAGCGCGCCCCAACTGGCCTGAGTTTGAAGGATCATATTAGTCATTCTCCGGGTTCCTTCCCTCTCTCCGTAGGTTTCGCTCATACGACGATGGATTTCCGCTGACGCACAGTCACCCTGTAAGGTAGAAAGGCGGCCCATAAGCTCTGCGACCTTGCCGAAGAACGGATAGGTGGCGATGGCCACACCCCAACATAAGGCAGTAACCTGAAGGTCCGGTTGGGCTTTGAAGAGCGCTGCTCCGCGATCGGCAAAATCGACGAGTTCGATTCGTGGCTCAAGCCACAGCCGGTTTAAGACGGTACGGGTTTTCTTCTTGGCCTCAACGCCAAGCTCGGCTGCATTGAGCAGTGCGTTCAGATCTTCCAGGCTGGCTAAGCCTGCTCGCACTTTGAGTGCTTCAGCAGCCCACTCAAGCTGAAGGAACCGATCAAAGCCGATTTTAGGAGCTAAAGAATTCATTAATTACCAATCACATATTTTACTTTGACAAAAGGGACAAGCAGTTCCTCGACTGAGACACCACCGTGCACAACCACTTGCTCGCCCGTCGCTACAAAGGCAGTTCGCCCGCCTGCGAATAAAGGCATGAAGTTCGCCGGTAGTCCAGCAATATCCAACCGAACCGTTGCGGGATACGCAATAGCCGAATCAATCACCAACGCTGCGCTGCGATACACCCTGACCCTCTCGCCACGGGTTTCGGCAATCACCCCTTGATTGGGCTTGCCCACGCCCACAGCCTCCACGTTCCCGTGATCAGCGGTCAGGTAAATGTGAAAGCCCTGTTTCAACAACAGCGAAAATAAACGCTCCACAAAACCTGTTTTGGTCCAGTTGCCAACCCACAGCGCTACATCTTTTTTAGAGCGCTCCTTGTGTAGCCGACCATCGACTTCATCAATTACCAAACCAACTGCCTTCAACGAATTATTGGATAGCTGCTCTTCCAGTGAAGCTAACTGGTCAACTTGTCGCAAACCCTTGCGATAAAAAACCTCACTCAATTTCAAACCTTCGTTCTGCCAGAAGGTTTTCCAGAGCGACTCTTCCTTGTCGGTACGCTCAATCGAGTCTTCGAATTCTCGTGGCTTGAGTCCCGAAAAAATAGCCTGCCTCGAAACCGACGTTACCGTTGGCAACCAGGCAAAGCAAGTGTTTTCCTCAAACTGATAGGCAGCTGTGCTTGCAACCAGCTGCTCGCGTATTGGCACCCATTGATCGAAGGCAAGGCCATCGAAAACAAGCAATGCAACTTTAGTTTCGCCAGCCGCACGCCGTCTGGCCAGAAAGCGCGGAATGTGATGAACCATCACCGGTCCCTTGGTCACCGGCAAGGAAGGTAAGTCCCCATAGTGCTTCGCTGCGATCCAGGCCTGCAACCTCTCATCAGACAGTTGCTGCATCGCAGCCAGGCTGTCCTGCAAGGCCACCGCCTGCTCAGCGTCCAGTGCCTGAAAGCGCGCGAGAACCTCACCGTAACGCTGCGCGAAGTCGCTCCAGTCGCGATGGGGCGAGGCCTCTGTTGGCATTCCCACCCTCAGGCCCTTAAGGCCTTCGGCCACCAAATCTTGAAGTGCCGTGGGGTCTTGAACGATCCCTGCTTTAAGCCACTCGGGCAGGCCGGCAGGCATTCCGTGCACCGCCATGGGGTGCAACGTGCCATCGAGGAACAGGGTGTCGATTATTACGCGCACATCGGGATGGTCAAAAGGTATCTCAACCCTCGCCACATAGAGAGGAGGTGGTGGTTCGTTAACACGAGAACCGGCGACCCCTTGCGTGGCGAGGTAGCGGTACCACGAGTCTTGCACGACGTGCAGCAACACACTCTTGGACGAAAACCAAGCAGCCAAAGGCTGGTCTGCGTACAACCCTTTTCCTTGGAGGATGGCTGCCACATGCTCAGCAAACATTTGCGGCAACACCCGATTCAAGAAATGAAGCCGCAGCAGTTCACGCCAGAAGTCCCCGTTATTACGAATTGATCGAGGGGTAAGCTGATAAACGTGCTCCAAGATGAAGTCTTTTGATTCGCCTTCGCCGCGAACAGAATGCAGTTCCGCCTCATGAGCTTCAAACAAGACCGCCAGATTACCTGGCTCTACCTGCCTCACCACGTTGTAGGCGAGCTTAGGAAATAAATCGGCAAGGCTCAGCCGCACTGTTCGCCCCCAATGCAGGTAGTCCCAGGGCAACTCAGTCGGTTCTGAAGAACGGAAGTGCAGCACCAAAGCCGCAGACGCTCCAGCCGCACCCTGATCCCACGCGGCACGGTAACGCTCCTCAAATTCCGTGCGGAAGGCGACGGGGTCTTCAAACGGCATCACCTCGAAACCACGAGCGCGCAGCACTGCCAAAACCTGCTCGTCGAGTAACACGGCATCTGGGTCACACGCCACCCATAGCCGAGACAAGTCGGGTGGGAATCTACTTAAAATTCGGTCAATCCATGGGCTCATACAGCGTGGTCTCCTCGTACCCTATCGGCGCCCACGCGCACCATCAGTACAGCGTGCAGATCGGGCACGCAGGCTTCGGCCTCCTCAAGCGCCTCCAGGCGTGCTTGGTGCTCTTGTTCAAGTCGCTTGCGTCGGTGTTCACGCACTGCTGGCAGACCGATACGTCCGATCGCTTGGTATCGAGCGTCATACGCATACTGCATTCGCTCACGCTCTTCTTTCAAGCGGGCTCGATGCTCTTCCAGCAGTTCGGTATGAAGTTGCTCACCTTGGCTTAGTGCGACTGCGTGTGACAGTTCAAACCATCGGGTCGCATCGCCAACGTCACAGGTTGCAACAATCTCGACCCGCTCCGTCAACAACAGATCCCAGATACGTTTTGCAGTCGGCACAAAGGAGCGCCCGTCCTCGGTAGCGAAAACCGGCAAGAAGCGTTTGCGGTTAAACCCTGCAGCAAGGTTGGCTGAATTCAGACTGATCTCCCACAAGGACCAAACGCCTCGAACGCTGTCGGGTAGTCCAGAGAGACGTGCCACTGCCAGCGGTTGACCCGCCACACAGTGCGGCAGGTCGCTAATCAACGCCCGTGCGCGCGGATCCTCCAAGGTAAGCCATTCGAGGTCGGGATTCTGTTCGGCGGTGCGAGCATCAAAACACACCTGCTTGGATTCGCTGCCATCCACCCACTTCAAAGCCCAAGCGGCACCGCTCTGGGTTGCCGAGCCACCCCGTGTAGGCAAACCCGTGGTGATAGCGCGTTCCAGCCAGAATTGTGCGGGGTGGTCTCGCCACTTGCGTGCCTCGTCCGCCTGCAGCTCGTGCGCTTCCGAGAGCAACTCGCTGCTCTTCTTGGCGTCTGCCATCTTTTCCCGGATCTGTGACAGCACGGCCTCGCATTCTTGCTCGATGGATTCCGGGTTCTGCAGGCCGTGGACAAACAACTCGTCAAACAGTGGCTCTGCCCCAATTGTGTCGAGCGCCGAATCCATCACATCAGACGATTTATCAACACCGAACTCTTCTGCGATGAGCGCGAGCTTGTCCTCCAGTACCTGCCGTACACGATGTTCGACCGTGTCATCCAGCACAAAGTTAATGGCACGCACCACAGAACGCTGACCAATACGATCTACGCGCCCGATGCGCTGCTCAATCCGCATCGGATTCCACGGCATATCGAAGTTCACG
>JAVHRN010000017.1:0-21448 GCA_036171695.1 Gallionella sp. | reverse complement strand
AGTCGATTCACGCGCTGACGCAGCGTTTTATCGACGCGATGCACGAAGATGCCGATGCGTTGGGCGTGCAGCGTCCTGACCATGAGCCGCGTGCCACGCAATATGTGCCGCAAATGTTGGCGATGATTGCGCAACTCGAAACGAATGGGCTGGCGTATCAAGCCGCTGAGGGCGATGTGAATTACGCGGTGCGTAAGTTCGACGGCTACGGCAAATTATCGGGAAAATCGTTGGAAGATTTGCGCGCGGGCGAGCGCGTGGAAGTGACCACCGATAAGCACGACCCGCTCGATTTTGTGTTGTGGAAACATGCGAAAGAACACGAAGCCGCCGAGGTGCAATGGGATTCTAAATGGGGCAAAGGTCGCCCCGGTTGGCATATCGAATGTTCCGCGATGGCGACGGATATTCTGGGCGAGCAGTTTGATATTCATGGCGGCGGCGCGGATTTGCAGTTTCCGCATCACGAAAATGAAATCGCGCAAAGTGAAGGTGCGCATTCGTGCCAATACGTCAATTACTGGATGCACAACGGCTTTATCAATGTCGATAAAGAAAAAATGTCCAAGAGCTTGGGTAATTTTTTTACCATCCGCGATGTGCTGAAAAAATATGATGCGGAAGTGGTGCGATTTTTTATTTTGCGCGCGCATTACCGCAGCCCACTGAATTATTCCGACGCGCATTTGGATGATGCGAAGGGCGCGTTGACGCGGCTTTATACGGCGTTAAAAAGCGTCGCTAACACAGATGTGGAGGTCGTTGATTGGAATACGCCGTATGCCGCGCGTTTCAAAGCAGCGATGAACGACGATTTCAATACGCCTGAAGCGGTGGCGGTGTTGTTTGAATTAGCCAATGAAGTGAATCGCACCCAAGCTGTGGCAGCGGCGACGCAGCTCAAAACTTTGGCTGGCGTGTTGGGATTGTTGCAACGCGATGCGCAAGCATTTTTACAGGGCGATGCAAGTGTGGACGGCTTGGATGACGCTTCAATTCAAGCGCAAATTGCAGCGCGTATCGCTGCGAAACAAGCCAAAAACTTCGCCGCCGCAGATGCGATACGCAAAGAATTATTGGCAGCAGGAATTGTGTTGGAAGACAGTGCGACAGGGACAACGTGGCGACGTGCTTAAGGCAGTTTCCCCGCCGTAATCATGCGGCCAACCAGTAAGTTCGGCGCAACCCAGACCAGTAAATCATCAAAGGTTGGCGTGGCCTCGTGGCTCACAAAGCTGTTGCTCGCGTTGCTGTTATCGAGTTCGTCGGCATCGCTGCTATCTGCTAATTTCACCCCTTCATGGGTGTAAGCCCCTTTGCCGTTGGGCCCGTGCGAGACGACGATAGCGGGTAAGTTGCTGGCCAGATTGCTGCCTGCGGCGGCGATTAAAGTATTGAGATTGCCTTCCGAACACATTTTGAACGACACCCCAGACGAGGTGGCACATGCTGCCGCCGCTGCCTCGTTAGTGCCGTCTGTGCCATCAGCAAACGCGCTGGTTACTTTGTAGCTAAAGCGTCGCCCCCATGCATCGGTTTCACTTACCCCTAACGCCGCCCAAGGCACGACCCCGCTACTCGCGTTGCCGTTGATGGTGCTGCACACTAGTGCTGTGCCAGCCCCCGTTACTGCTTCCACACCAGTGTTTAGTGTGCCGTCCGCAGGGCACGGCAGGCGATTATGCGCAACAGCAAAACTTATGATTGCCTCGCGAATTTCAACTAATTGCTTGCGTGTCTCTGCATTGCGTTGCTGTTCAATTTGCGCCGAAATAGTCGGCAGCAAGCCGCCTAACACGAGGGCGATAATCATCAGCACCATCGCCATTTCAATCAAGGTAAAGCCTGCTGCCAGAGGGATTTTTTTCATTTTCGTTTTCATTTGCAATTAACCGAACCGCCATCTAAACAAACCACTAAATCATTGCTAATGGTTTGATATTGCGCATCACTGCTGCGATACCCGCTAAATGGCGCCAGCGGATTTTGACCTGCATGAGCGTTGGGCATTTCTAGATAGTCGCTAAGCACGGTGCGTTGGCGTGGCAGGGTTTTAGGCGGCAACACGGCGCGCGCGACTAACACAGCGGCGCGATGATTACCTGTGGCGTTAATTTGTATCCCCGCGCTGCCCCCGCCGCCCCCTGGTCGATACGCACTATCAACTTGGTAGAACACTAAATCTTTCCAATCCTGCCAATAAGAGCTTTGAAATAACGCATCACAGCGCACCGTTTGATCTGAATTATTGGTGGCGATTTGATTGGCTAATTCGCTAGCCAGTGCGGCTAGCGTGGCATTCAGATTGGTTTGTACGATGTTGTTGCTTGGGTTGTTGTTAATGGTGTCGCACATATTGTTGTTTTGCGCTTGGTCGCCTGCCTGTTTGCCAGGCTGGGTTACCGCTGTGCTCAATGGTGGGGATTGGGCATTGCGTAATGCTTTTGCGGCATCTTCTAATGTTTTGCCTGCGTTCTCTAATGCGTTGCCGTTGTTATTGTTGGTGATGCAGATATTCACTTGGCTTTGTAAGCTGTCCAACGCCGCCAAAAAATCTTTAATTTTGTTGTCGTTCAGCGGTTTTCGATAAGGAATACGGCCAAAGCGGGTGTTGTTTTCTCCCAATAAATACCAGTTTTGTACTGGCACTGCCCAAGGATAGCGATTGCCCATGACGGTGGCGTAGTTGTCCAAACAGCTTTTTGCTTCGCGCGCAATGCGTAGCTCAACTGGCTGCATTAGCTGTGCGCGCGTGATAAATAGCAGTTGGTCATTGATGACTGAATTGTCAAAATTTCCTGCTTGATAGCTGCTGTTGGGGGTGAGTGCGGTGCTTAAATTAGCGTTGCTGCCTTCTAGATAGTTGTTAGCGCACAAGCTGAAGCTGAGGATGCTATTGGTCGTGGGGCAAAATGCTGTGGCGGTGCTTGAACGCGTTTGAGTGGCGAGCGGCTTGCCTGCTGAAAAAATTAACGCCACTAATTGATTGGCAGTTTGTGTGCCTGTTACGTTGAGCGTGCCTTGCGTGTCGCTGTTGATGTGATTGGAGTTGTCATCACGAAAATTTGGTGACAGTGCATACCATAGTGATTCACTTTGCCCATCGCCTTGCTCACTCAGCCCCAGCGTTTTCCACGGTAAACGTCCGATATAACTGGGGCAATCATTGCCCACTAATAGGTCGGCGATACCATCATTCGGTATGTTAGAAGGTACGCCTGATGCGTTTACGATATTGGTTATTGCATCAGGACAAGGCAAACTGCCAGGCAGATTGGCATCGCTCGCCGCCCGCCCGATGAGTGCGTCTTTTGCTTGTGCCAAGGCGTATGAAGTGTTTTGTTGACGAGAATTATTGAGTGCTGATGAGTTCAGCGAACTCACCAGCACCGCCGCGACACCGACCACCATGATGACCAGCATCACCATCAATGCCGCACCTTGTTGGGGGGATGTTAGGCGAGCGATGCGCATGATTTACCTCGTCGGTTTAATGCTGATTTGTTGGCCGACTTTGACGCTGATGGGTGCGGCTTGGCCGGGCACGGGTAGCGTGACTTGGTCGGGGGTGTCGCTGTTGCCCATGTGTTGCGGAACGCCGTTAATCCAAGCGGTGCGTCGCCCACCTTGTTGTTGCACGATGCCGTTGACTGTTAGGGTGTTGCTAGCGGAGTTGCCTGTATTGGCTTGCAACTGCGCAAAGGCGAAATCGGCGCGTTGTTCGGGGGTAAAAAATAAGCGACCTAATTCAGCGGCAGATGCGGCAGCACTGAGGCTGAGAGCTAAGATCAAAAGGCTGCGGGTGAAATTTTTCATGGCACGCTCCTGTTTTGTAAGGTCAGCCAGCCGCCTTTGCATTCGGCTTTCAGTCCTGCATCGCCTAGCTTGCTGCGGGTGAGTGTGCAGCCATCAAGTTGATACCAGCCTGGCACTTGGCGGCGTAGCGCATCAAAAAAATTCAGCAACTGTGCTTCGTGGAGTAATTCAATTTGCAACTTCATGTCGCTGAAATGCACCTCGAAATTACCTGTTTCGATGGCAGGCTGTGGCGTGATGGTTTTTTGTGGTTCGATGGTGTAACTAAAGCTGCTCACTAAATTTTGTTGTTGTAATTTGGCTAAACTTTCCAGCCAATCTAAGCGTGGTTCTACGCCGATGAGATGAGCTTGTTGCGCTTGTTGGTAAGGGCGCAAATAGGTGGCGATGTCGTCACGCTGTTGTTGTATCTCGGTTAAATTCGATTGTGCGGCGCGCAGTTGTTGTTGCGCACGCTGCCAAGTTTGCATGGCGCGGGCAGTGTATTGCTCGCTAAAGTAAATCAGCAGCACGCTGGCTATCAAGGCGAGACTGAGGGTGAGGACGCTGCCTTGGATGAGCGTCCAATCACTTTTGCTGAGTTTCATAAGCGCGGTCTCCAAACTAAGGTGAGGGTAAAGCTCAAGCCTTGCGCGGCAGATTTTTGTTGGTCGGATAAATTACTACTAGGACTGACATCCAAAGGCTTTGCTGTGATGCTGGTTTGATAGCCTTGTGTGATTAGGGCTTGTTGGAATTGCTCTAAATACTCCAGTGCGTTGCGATAGTTACCTGCGAAATTATTGAGTTGCCCTTTGAAGGTGAGTTCTTGAGCCGCGACATCCGCTTGGGTATTTTCACTCACGGCGGCTTTGGCGTTCATCTGCCAGGCGAGTTCATCGAGTTGAATGTTGCTAAAGCGATTCATCACCAAACTTAACGGAATGAGAAAGGCTTGTGGCGAGCTGCTGCGGTGTTGTAGCTGCTGCAAGGTCAACGTGCCTGCGCGTAAATCCGCAGGTGGAATGGGGGTGCTGGGCAAGGTTTGTTGCAGCTCACTCGCTTGACGTTGCACTTGTTGGGTTTGTTGCTCAATCGCGGCAACTGCTGTTGCATCGGGGGTGTCTTGCCAGATGATGGATTGTGCCGCCCATAACAGACTGGCCGTCAGCAATGCCGCCGCGCCCCAAAAGAATCCACGCCGCAGTTGCCAGAGCGTATAAAAATGGGTGTGTTGTGCATTGCCATATTGGCTTTTGGGGCGCGTTAGCGAGAGCTGCCGCAAAAATAATTGACTCGCATCTGAATCCACTAAGCGTATCGGTAAGTGGAGCTGTTGAGCTAAGTTGGCAATGTCCACAAACTCGTAGCGCATATCGTTGCTGCGCGGTAAGCGTGTTTGCAGACCGATTAAATCATCGCTATGCGCGACGATGCTGACATCCAACATTTGCCCTGCGGGCAGCAAGCTCAAGCTCTTTAAGTATTGATAAGTGCGTGCTAGTTCTGCCTCAACCAGTTCTTGGAAGGATTGCTCATGGCTAACTGGGGTAAGACGCGAAAGTTGTAATTGATGATTTTTGAAATAGCTTTCGCGCAAGCCTGAAAATTTATTCCAAGTAATCAGCAGCAGATGATTAGAGGGGTGATTTTTAATCAGTGGGGTACTGACTTGCGGTACTGAATAAATCCCCGCCAAAGGGGTTTTGGCATGCCATAGCCCATCCAGCCAAGGGTTCAGCAGGGCGGGGTTGGTGAGGGCGGAAAACAATATATCGACATCGCGTCGTCCCTCCGTTTGGCGTTGCAATATGGTGGCTTGATGAAACGTTGTGCCGCGATAAAACTGATCAAATTTACGCTGCACTAAGGCACTATGGCTTTTGCCTGTGAGATACGGAATCGACTCTAAGCGAAAATCTTCTTCGATGACATCGGCTAGCAAATAAGTTGGGCAGTGATGTGTTTTTAGGAAGGCGGAAAACTGTGCGCGATCCTGCGCGGAATCGTTGAATTCACGCTGATCGGCAATTTTGTCGCCCACCATGTGTTGGGCGTGGAGGTGGTTGGCACTTAATAAAAGCAGTAGGCAGTTATTCATGGCAGTCCTTAAAATTTCACTTTGCCGATGATGTCGTAAATCGGCGACAGTACCGACAACATCACCCAACCCAACAGCGCGCCCAAGATAATGGTCATGGTGGGCTCGATTAAAATTTGCACTTTTTTAATCGACTCTTTGACATCTCGATCGTAAAAATAACTGACATTGAGCAAGGCTTTATCCAACGAGCCTGTGGTTTCGCCGACCTTCAGCATCCGAATCACCAGCGGCGGGAACATGCCCGTATTTTGAAAACTTTGTGTGAGGTTTTTACCCGCTTCGATTTCGCTGGCAACCTCCTCTAGCGAGCGTGCTACCGCGAGGTTGTTGACCACATCGCGGGCGGCGGCAATGCAATCGAGAATGCTGATGCCAGAGCCATACATCATGGCGAAGGTGTTGGCGAAACGCGCCAAAATAATTTTGTGCAGAATGGGACCAACCACCCACATTTTTAATTTGAATTGGTCGAACTTAAAGCGCGCTTCCGCGCTCGCTTTGAGCAAGGCGGTGCCGCCGACTAAGGTGACGATAGGGACAATAATCAGTACATACCAATAGTTGACGAAGAACCAAGAAGTCGCCAATAACATGCGGGTTTGAATGGGGATTTCTTGCCCCATACTTTTGATGAAGCTGACTAATTGCGGTACTAAATAAATCATCAAGAAGAACGTAATCGCCACCACAATCGAGCCGACAAAGGCGGGATACATCAAAATGGTTTTGGTGTGTGAGGCCATTTCATCTTGCCATTTAATCGACTCGGTAATAAAAGCAAACACTTCGGGTAAGCGTCCGCTGTCTTCACCCGCGCGAATTAAACTGATAAAAATTTTATCGAAAGCATCGGGGTGTTCGGCCATCGCTTGGGAGAGTTTTTTCCCGCCTTCAATGGCTTCGACGATGCCTGCGATGACTTCGCGGAAATGAGTTTCGCCCATGGTGTCGCGCAAATCGGCTAAGCACTCCAACAGCGGTACGCCTGCGCGCGTCAGTTGTTCTAAGTTAAAAAAGAAGGTGATGAGTTCGCTGCGCTTAACTTTTTTGCGCCCTAAACCGTGCGCACTGTTGTCTTCGTGCGCGTCAATTAAATCCAGCCCGCCACGCTTTAAGCGCATTTCTAAGTCAATGACATTGGCGGCATCTTGCGTGCCTTTAGTTGATTTGCCTTGCGCGTTAATGGCGCGATATGAGTACATGGGCATGTCAGCTCACCCGGTCCGATAAATCGACCACGCGGCACACTTCAGCAAGCGAGGTCAAACCTTGTTGGATGCGGCGTATGCCATCCATTGCCAGTGGCTTAAAGCCTTTCGCTAAGGCGAGATCACGGATTTGTCGGGTGCTGGCACGACGCGACACTAAATCATCTAAGTCGTAATCCATTTTGAGCAACTCCATGATTGCCAAACGCCCCTTATAACCTTGATGGTTGCAGGCATCACAGCCTTGCGCGCGATACAAGGTAATGTCTTGATGCAGCGGAATGCTGAGTAATTTGCGCTCGCCCGCATCAGGACTGTACGGGGTTTTGCATTCTTTACACAGCACACGCACCAAGCGTTGCGCGACGATACCGATGATATTGCCCGCCATAATGTCGGGCAAAATACCAATGTCGAGCAAACGTGGTACGGCACCAATCGCCGAGTTCGTATGCAAGGTTGAATACACTTGATGGCCTGTCATGGCGGCGCGAAATGCCATTTCAGCGGTGGGGTGGTCACGAATTTCACCCACTAAAATAATGTCAGGATCTTGGCGCATCATGGAACGTATCCCGCCCGCAAAATCCAATTTCGCGGCCTCGTTAATCGAGGTTTGGCGAATCATGGTGAGTGGATATTCGACTGGGTCTTCTAAAGTCATAATGTTCACCGATTCAGTGTTGATGTGATTCAACACCGAATACAGTGTGGTGGTTTTGCCGCTCCCTGTAGGGCCTGTGACTAAAATAATGCCTTCGGGTTTGGCGATAATCGTTTTGAGGGTATCAAGGGCTTCTTCGGATAGCCCTGTTTCCGACAACGGCACAATGCCTTTTTGCCGATCTAAAATCCGTAACACCAAATTTTCGCCGTGCGTGGTGGGGTGGGAGGCAACGCGAAAATCTATCGGGCGACCTGACAAACGTAACGAAATCCGCCCATCTTGTGGCGCACGCGTTTCTGCGATGTTCATGCCACTCATCACCTTCATGCGCACCACCATGGCAGGCCAAAAACTCTTATGCAAACTGCGCATTTGCCGCAGCACGCCGTCGATGCGATAACGAATGCGTAAGAAGCTGCTTTCTGGTTCAAAGTGAATATCGGACGCGCCGCGTTGCACCGCCTCGGTGAGCAGCGCGTCTATCAGCCGCACTACTGGTTGGCTAAATTCATTCACCCCCGATTGCAGGGTTTGATACTCCATTTCACCCGGTTCAATCTCGTGCAAGATCCCATCAATCGACAGCTCGAAACCATAGTATTGGTCGATGGCGCGCAAGATGTCGGACTCACTGGCGAGCTGGGTGATGAGCTGATATTCGTCTTTGAGCAAGGCGCGCAACTGGTCGAGCGCGATGATGTTGTCTGGGTCGGAGACTACGACGGTCAGTTGTCGGGCGGCTTTATCAACTGACAGAGGGAGTAGCTGGTAGCGACGTGCAACTTCTTTGGGGATTAAAGCGAGTGCGACAGGGTCAATGATGATGGCGGATAAATCAACGCTTTGTTGGCCGAGATTTTCCGCTAATACGTCGCGGATGGTGGCTTCCGACAAGAAGCCCAAACGTACTAATAAGCGTCCCAACGGTTGATGTGTGTTGCCCTGCTCTTGCATGGCGAGGCGCAACTGGTCTTCGCTGATGACCCCTTTGGCGACCAACATCGCGCCCAAGGGTTGTTGTAGTTGGCTGTTTGACATGAACTTGCTCTTTCTGATTTGCCGCGCTTATTGATTTAGTTGCTGTGCGCGCTGCGCAATTTCATCATGGTTAAAGCCCGCGCTGCGGTTTGTATCGCGCGCGACGGCTTGTTGGTAATACTGTGCTGCCAATTTTTTTTGTCCTAAGCGTTCTAAACTCACCGCTAAGTTAAAGGCTAATTCCGCATTATTAGGCTCTAATTTATAGGCGTTGAAATAGGCTTGTTGTGCTTCGCTCCAGCGTGATTGATCGGCGTAGTGATTGCCTAAAGCGAAATGCAAACTGGCGGCGTTAGGCTGTTCGTGCAGCAAAGTTTTTAAGCGGCTTTCACGATTTTCATCGGTAGTAAGAGCCGTCATGCCTGCATTAGCCGCAGCATTGCGTGGGTCCTGCGCCAACACTTTGGCATAGTAGTTAGCCGCCACAGTGTCGGTGTGGTGATGCTGCGCAATCGCTGCCAAGCCTAGTAGCGCATCGGTATTGTTAGGCTCTTTGGCGAGTACCGCTTGGTAATGCGGTTGCGCTAAATCAAAGCTGCCCGCGCGATATTCTTGATATGCCTGATTGAGTAATTCATCTAGGTCGCGGTTAGGTGTGCTGGTGAACTTAGGCGCATTGCGCTGATTGGTGTGGTGCGGGGTTTTAGGCGCATTGCGCAAAGGTGTGACTTGGTCGGCTGACGCGACGGATGTGGTGGCGGCTGTTAACGAGGGGGCGACGGGAGCAATATCTGCGACCAAGGGTGTGCTTTCACGCACGGGCGCAATGGGTGTTGGTGGCAGTGTCGGTGTGGCGACAATCGGTGTGCTTGCTACGGGTGCGCGATAGCGTGGCGGTGGTGCAGAAATTTCATGCCAGACATACACCGCACCGAGCGCGAATAACACCAAGGTCGCGCCCAACGCATAGAGCAAACTTTTATGAACGCCGCCGCTGTGGGTGCGTGCCACGGTTTTAGCATTGAATAAATTTTGCCCCGCACTACGTGCATTCGCGGTGTTTTCGGGGGTGCTAGGGGCGGTGGCATAAGGTGATGGTGCGCCAGAATAGGGACTTTCTTCTAAGCTCAATTCCGACCCTGAGGCACTGCCGCCTTGTGATTTTTTGCGCGCATCTAATAGTAGGCTCATGGCATGCTCCTAGTTTTTGCCGTCGGCAGATTCTTGGAAGAATTTTTGGTCGGGCAACTGATTGCGGAATTCACTGAAATCCCCGTCTAGGCTGGGATTTTTGATAACCACGGGGTGTAAAAAAATCACCAGCTCGGTTTTACGCGTGGTGTCGCTAATGTTCTTGAATAAATTGCCCAGCAAGGGAATGTCCATCAGCAAGGGAATGCCGCTAGTGGTTTTGCTGATTTCGTCTTCCATCAATCCGCCCATCACCGCGACTTGATCGTTATTGATCTTAATCACCGATTCCATTTCACGCGTTTGCGTTTGCGGAATTTGGCTGACTACGCCTGCGAGTTTCAGTGTGGGATTCGGATCGTCCACCATTTTGATAAAGCGCGTGATAGACGGCCGCACATTGAGTAACACCGTATCGTGGTCGCTAATTTGCGGTGTGATGCTCATCGACAGCCCCACGGGAATGGTGTTGGGCGTGGTGGTGTAAGTGGTGGTGGTGGTGGTTTGGTTGGAGGTGGTGTCGGCCTTAATGGTGAAGTAAACGTAGTTTTCTACCACGCGCAACATGGCGGTTTGATTATTCACCACGCTCAGTTTCGGGCTAGACAAAACTTTGACCTTACCAAAGGTTTCCAGCAACGACACGCTGCCTAACAAGCTGCCAAATTTTGAAGTGAGATTGGTGTAGTTCAGCACCAGCGTGGCGGGCGTGACAGCGGGAGAGGTGGGTAACACGGCCGTGCCTGCTTGCCCAACCGAAAAGCCTTTGCCCGCAGTAGGAATCACTTTTGCCCAGTTAATGCCTTGTTGATACGAGTCGTTAAGTTCAACTTGCGCAACGGTCATTTCGATTAGCACTTCACGATGCGCATTAGTCATCACGCGGCTAATAAACTCTTCAATTTTGGCGTGTTGTTTAGCCGTGGCGCGCACTGTGATGATGCCCGCTTCTGGATTGGCAATTACCGCAGCGGCTTCGCGGAAGGTACTGCGCTTAGTAACTGTCATGTCGCCTTCTTCGACGCTGATGGGATTGGGGCTGTTTTCTACGCCGATTTTGGGATTTGTTTTTTTACTGCCAGAGGGCAGCGGCGCGCCCGTACCAGTACTGCTGCTGGATTTGATTTGTTGCGTGGAGGTTTCGCTAGAGCCATCAGGCAAAATTTTGTCGGTTTCGCGCAGCAGGTCGGTCACGTTCTTGACTAAGGTGTCCCAGAAGTGGTTTTTAGAGGAATTTTTAATCGACAGTTGCGAGTTGTTGCCCCCAGTGGCCGTCCCGCCCGTTGCGCTGCCGCCCACTTGGGTGGCATTGGAAATGCCGCCTTCGGCATCACGATTCATATTCACATAATCAATTTTGTAGCTGTGTAAATAAGGCGTGTCGGGCATCACGGTGAGCGTGCCGTTGCTCAGCTCATAACGCATTTCTACTTGTTTGGCGACGCGGTCGAGAATTTGTGGCAGCGTTTGGTTGATGGCGTTTAAGGTGACGTAACCTTCGATGCCGCCATGTACATCCAAATTGACCTTGGCATCGCGCGCCAAGGCAAACAAAATTTCTTGGGCGGGCACATTGGCGACTACCACGCTATAGGTGGCGGTTTTACTAATTGGTTGCGGGGCGGGTAGCACCACACCGCCTTTGAGTGCGCTTGGAATCGGGCTGCTCGCGACAAGCGCATCCGCAGCCCGTTGTAAGTGTTGCGTGTTGGGCTGGATAGGTTTAGTGCCGCAACTGGTAAGCAATATGCAACTGAGCAAGAGGTTTATTTTCGGTGCGTGCAACATGGCAATTCTCCTTGGGGTGCAGCTCGTTATTTTTTACGGCGTGAGTTCAGCGGCGTTGGCTAGGGCATAAATGCTGGTATTAAAAGCTTTTTTGTAGCGTTCTGGCAGTTCGGCGCGGGCAATTTGAGCTGCTTGGCTGCTGGGATAGTTGCCGTATAAAACGCGTATACCTTGTTGGTGATTTAGCGTGATTGGCAATAAATAAATTTGCTCTAAACAGCCTAGTTGCTGAGCGCGCTGTAAAAAACCTTCTAATTTGGCTTCAACGATGTTGTCGTTGTAGAACAACTGCAAGCTAAATTCGTCATGATGCGCGCTGAATAGTTGTTGGCTAGCGGCAATACGTTGTGCAAACAAACTGCTGGCGACAGGGGCAACTGCACTAGCGGCTGCATCAGAACTGTCGGTGTTGGGGGCAGTAGAGCTGGCGACAGGAATACTGGCAGCGGCAGGCAGACTGCTCGCGCTCACCGAGCTGGCAATCGGGCTACTGGTGGCAACGCTGCTAATTGGCTGCGCGGGGTTAGTGTGTGCTGCTGTGACGGATGGTAGGACAGAGGGGGTTGGCCAAAGTGTCACGGTTAGCCCAGTGAGTATCGCGGCACACGCGGCGGCAGCGATTAACCAAACTTGTCGATTGCGTGGTGTATGGTTAATTTCGAGTTCGCTGTCGCGT
Source organism: Gallionella sp. (assembly GCA_036171695.1). GTDB lineage: Bacteria > Pseudomonadota > Gammaproteobacteria > Burkholderiales > Gallionellaceae > Gallionella. The sequence goes on along the minus strand of JAVHRN010000017.1, from coordinate 9,041 downwards.
AGCGCGGCTTGTACATGGCAGACTTCGATATTGTGCGTGTCGGCGACAAAAGCGGCGAGTAGCGATTTATCTGCCAACACGTTAGCGCGACGCATCAGTCCTGCGGAGGCATCGGCGATAAGTTTGACGGCTTTGGCGGAAAAGATGTTGGGACCGTGATAGCCCGCTTTGCGCATCCTAAACATCAAATAACTTTCCAAGATGTCGCGCGACAGTGGGTGCATATTGAAGTGATGCACGATGCGATCTTTAAGCTGACGCATATTGGGTTGATCTAGCTTGGCATTTAATTCGGGCTGCCCAAACAGCACGATTTGAATCAGCTTAAAACTGCCTACTTGCAAGTTGTAAATGAGGCGTAACTCTTCCAGCGTGTCGAGCGGCATGGCGTGCGCTTCATCGACCAGCACCACCACACGCTTACCTTCACGAGCTTTTTTTTCTAATACGTTTTGGATGTTTTGCAGAATCACGCCGACGCGTTCGTGTTCGATATTCAGCCCTAAGGCATCGGCGACCGCGTACAACATTTCTTCGCGCGACAGACTGGGATTAGCTAGGTAAATTGGCTCGATATGTTTGGGAAGTTTTTCGAGCAACATGCGGCATAACATGGTTTTACCGCTGCCCACTTCGCCACTGACTTTGATGATGCCTTCTACTTCGCTGATCGAATAAATGAGCGCGTCGAGAATGTCTTTGCGATTAGCTCCGTCGAAGAAAAACTCCGTCACGGGGGTGATTTTGAAAGGCTGTTCGTTGAGACCGAAATGTTCTAAGTACATGGCTAGTTTTCTACTCTCAATTTCTCATGTGCGTCCATGCGACTATAAAGCGTGGTGCGATTGATGCCTAGTAATTTTGCGGCTTCGCTGATGTTGCGTGAAGTGAGCGCAAGTGCGGTGTCGATGTATTGGCTTTCTTGGGTACGCAAGGCTTGATCTAAGTTGAAGTCACCCGCTTGCAACTGATCTTTTATGTTGCTACTAAGGTTGTGTTCAATCATCGCCGCGCTAGGGTCAAATTCATCTTGGAGCTGAGTCATGCCAACGGCAATGCCAGGATATTTAGCGGTTAAGCGAATCACGATGTTGCGTAGTTCGCGAATGTTGCCAGGGAAACTGTACTGTTCCCATACTGCCAGCGCGGCGGGGTGTAGCTCAAAGGGCGGCTGTTTGATTTGTTGGCTATAGAGTTGGCGAAAATGATGCAGCAGTAGCAATTTGTCCGCGCCTAATTCGCGCAAGGGTGGCGCGTTAATGGCAAACACATTTAAGCGATGGTAGAGATCGGCACGAAACTCATTTGTTTTAATAGCCTCGCGTAGATTGCGATTGGTGGCGGCGATGATGCGCGCATTACTGTGACGAGTTTGCGTTTCACCTACGCGTTGATATTCGCCGTTTTCTAAAACGCGCAGCAAATTCGCTTGCAAGTTCAGCGGTAATTCACCGATTTCATCTAAAAACAACGTGCCATTCGCGGCATCTTCAAAGAATCCTGATTGCGCACTAATCGCGCCTGTGAATGCGCCTTTGCTGTGGCCAAATAAAGTTGACTCCAACAGATGCGGCGAAATGGCGGCACAATTTAAGGTCTTAAAGGGCGCGTTGGTTGCGCTGCCGAGTTTTTGTAACGCCGTTGCGATGAGCTCTTTGCCGCAGCCAGATTCGCCTTCGATGAGTACCGGGAAAGGCATCGCGGCATACATCACTATTTGGTTGCGCAAGCCTTGTATAGCTGGACTTTGCCCAACGATGCCTAGCAATTCATCGCCGTTGTTCGGCGGCGAGCATTCTGCTTGGCTAAGGGCGAGTGCTTCGCTTAGTTTTTGTTGAATGAGCTGTGGTGCGCAGGGCTTGGCGATGAAATCAATTGCGCCCAATGCGCGGGCGTGGCGGGCGTTGCTGCGCTCATCTTGTCCCGACAAAGTAAAAATTTTGATGTGAGCGGAGTGGGCTAAAAGTTCGGCAATGAGCTGAAAGCCTTCGTCGGGGCGATGCTCTAAAGGCGGTAAACCTAAATCTATGAGGGCAAGTTGCGGCGGACTGGGTAATTCGCGCAATAGTATAATCGCGGCGGGACGCGTTGCAGCTTGGTAGATATTAAAATGCGCGCTCAAAGCCATTGCCAAGCCTTCGCGTATCAGCGGATCGTCGTCAACAATGAGCAAAGAAGGCAGTGGCATTTTGGGTGTCTAAAAACAAGCGTGGGTTCGAGAATAACGGCAAGTGCGGCTTTGCTCAATAGTTGCGAAGGTCTAGTTATTTTTTGCGCGCGCTCGTGAATTGAAATTTTTTGAGCGACTCGTATAGAATGCGCGCAGTTTATTTTTGGATATTTTATTTTGCCTACTACTCCATTAGTCGAAATTCGCGATCTCAATTTTGCTTATGAGAAGCGCGCGATTTTGCAAGGTATCAATATGACCTTTCATCGCGGTCAATCCATTGCCATTATGGGTTCTAGCGGTTGCGGTAAAACTACTTTGTTGCGCCATATCGGCGGCGTACTCAAGCCGACCAAAGGGTCGGTCAAAGTGGATGGCAAAATCATGCACGAATTGGCGCAAGACGAGCTGTATGCAATGCGTCGTAAGATGGGGATGTTGTTTCAGTTTGGTGCTCTGTTTACCGATATGACGGTGTTCGATAACGTGGCGTTTCAAATGCGCGAACATACCGATTTGCCTGAAGCGTTAATTCACGATTTAGTGCTGATGAAATTGCACGCGGTAGGTTTGCGCGGTACGCATAACTTGATGCCCTCTGAATTGTCGGGTGGTATGGCGCGGCGTGTTGCCTTGGCGCGCACCGTGGCACTTGACCCGATGCTGATTATGTATGACGAACCCTTCGCGGGACTCGATCCGATTTCGCTGACCGTGGTAGGGGATTTAATTCGTCGCTTGAACGATGCGCTGGGCGCGACTTCGGTGATTGTTACGCATGACGTACAAGAGTCGCTCAAGATTGTCGATTACGTTTACTTTATGGCGGGCGGCGTGATTGTGGCAGAAGGTACGCCCGATGAAATCCGCGCGTCCGACAAAGCTTTTGTGCGTCAGTTTGTGCATGGTGAGATGGACGGTCCTGTGCCTTTCCATTATCCGGGCGGGGATTACCGTCAAGATTTGAATTTGCGGGCGTAATCATGGCAGCGTTAAAAGTAATTAGAAATATCGGTCACAGCACCATCAACGCGGTGTGGCGCATTGGCTTGGCGAGTCGTTTTTTTGCCTTGACGCTGCTGCACTCCGCTACGAGTTTTCGCCGCTTTAATTTAATCGTCAAAGAGCTGTTTTCGACGGGCGTGATGTCGCTGATTATTATCATCGTGGCAGGCTTGTTCGTGGGCATGGTGCTAGGGTTGCAAGGCTATGAAACACTTAAACGCTATGGCTCTGAATCTGCCTTGGGTGTGATGGTGGCGTTAGGCTTGGTGCGCGAATTAGGGCCTGTGGTGGCGGCATTGTTGTTTGCTAGCCGCGCAGGCTCGGCGATGACCGCCGAGATTGGTTTGATGAAAGCGACTGAGCAAATCTCGGCGATGGAATTAATGGCGGTCAATCCGATTGCGCGTATTGTCGCACCGCGTTTTTGGGCGGGGGTGATTTCGATGCCGTTGCTGGCTGCGTTATTTAGTGCAGCGGGGATTTTTGGCGGCTATTTTGTTGGCGTGATTCAAATCGGTGTGGACGAAGGCTCGTTCTGGTCGCAGATGCAAGCGGCGGTGGATTTTCGCCACGATATTTTGAATGGCGTGCTTAAAAGTTTTGTGTTTGGCATTGCGGTCACGGTGATTGCTTTATTTGAAGGCTTTGACGCGCAGCCCACGGCTGAAGGGGTGTCTGGGGCGACCACGCGTACCGTGGTGACGGCTTCTCTGGCAATTTTGATGCTGGATTTTGTATTAACTGCAATGATGTTTGGAGGAAATTAAATGGAACGTACAACAGTAGATTTATGGGTCGGAATGTTTGTGGTGGCGGGCATTGCTGCCTTGGTGATGTTGGCTATGAAGGTGGGCAATCTGTCCACTTACAATGTTGCTGAAACCTATCAAGTGCAGGCTTACTTCAGCAATATCGGCGGATTAAAACCCAAGGCCTCGATTAAAAGTGCGGGTGTGTTGGTTGGTCGGGTCACGGACATAACTTTGGATGCTGAGCGTTACGAAGCTAAAGTCACCATGAGCGTGGATAAACGTTATCAATTTCCGACTGATACTTATGCCAACATTTTGACTGCGGGTTTGTTGGGTGAGCAATACATAGGCCTGATTCCAGGCGGCGACGAACAAATGATTAAAGCGGGTGAGCAAATTAAACATACTCAATCGGCGGTGGTGATGGAAGAATTGATTAGTAAATTTATTTATAACAAGGCAGATGCCCCTACGCCGGCTAAATAACAGGAGAACAACATGATGCGTTTTTGCAAAATAACGGCCTTATTGATGTTGATGTTGAGTGCGGCAATCGCTCAAGCTGAAATCGTTGCGCCCGATGTGATGATACAAACGACCGTGCAAGAAGTGATTGCGATTGCCAAACAAGATAAAGCCATACAAGCAGGCGATCAGGCGCGTGCCTTGGCGGTTGTGCAAGATAAAATTTTGCCGCACTTTGATTTTATGCGCATGACGCAGCTAGCCGTGGGTAAGTATTGGCGTACCGCTAGCGTTGAGCAAAAGCAAACTTTGGCGCGCGAGTTTCAAGCCATGTTGTTGCGTACTTATACCAAGGCGTTTACTGGCTATCAAAATCAAAGTGTCGAAGTGAAGCCACTTAAATTTACGGCGGAGGATACCGATGTGACGGTGAAAACTTTGCTGACCAAGCCAGGTGCACCCTCGGTAGCGATTAACTACGAGTTGCGCAAAGGCACTACCGATTGGAAAGTGTATGACCTGTCGATTGAAGGTGCTGGCTTGGTATCTGCCTATCGTGGAACGTTCGCGAAAGAAATCGAAGACGGCGGAATTGAAGGTTTAATTAACATGTTGACCAGCAAAAATACTGGCGCAGCTAACCATAAAGCGGCAAGCAAGTGATTACGATTAGCGCGAACACCATTACTTTGCGTGGACATTTAACGATGTTGAATGTGTCTAAAATTTACGCGCAAGGCGTGCGTAATTTGACCGCAGGAGCGTGGCAGATAGATTGCTCGCAGGTTGAATTAGTTGATTCATCGGCCGTGGCTTTGTTGCTGGGATGGTTACGCGCCGCTCAAGCAACAAATTGCCAATTGAGTGTGCAAGGCTTGCCGCGTAACGTGTTAAGTTTGGCAAGTTTGTATGGTGTGGAGTCAATGCTGCCTACGCAACTCCCAGTTGCAAACCAACGCTGACAAGATTTTTGCTAACTTTTTAAGTATCATGCGCAGCTTTTTTCGAGCTGCGCATTTTTTGTTTACGCCGCCTCCATTCCAATTAAAAATATGAACGTCACACCTGAAAGCATTCAAAGCAATATCGCGCAACACATGGCGACCGAACATCTAAGCGTGGTCGGCGATGGCCAGCATTTTGAAGCTGTTGTGGTGAGTGCGGCATTTGAAGGCAAAACGCGGGTGCAACGACATCAGTTGGTTTTTCAAACCTTAGGCGATCGGATGCGCGCGGAAATTCATGCCTTGTCGATGAAAACTTTTACGCCACAAGAGTGGCAGAGCCAAAAATAATTATGCAAAAATTAGCAATCCAAGGCGGTGCAAAGCTCAATGGTGAGGTGCGAATTTCGGGGGCAAAAAATGCGGCTTTGCCGATTATGTGCGCCGCATTATTGAGTGCAGATGACCTGCAAATAAGTAATTTGCCCGATATGCACGACGTGGCGACAATGGAAAAATTGTTGCAGCAAATGGGCGTGAGGGTGGCGAAAGTTGTGCAGGGTGCCACCTTCAATGCAGCCAAGGTGGACAAGCTCGAAGCTCCCTACGAAATGGTGAAAACCATGCGCGCAGCGATTTTGGTGCTAGGTCCATTACTAACCCGTTTTGGCGAAGCGCGCGTGTCTTTGCCAGGTGGCTGCGCCATTGGTTCGCGCCCTGTGGATTTGCATATCAAGGGTTTGCAGGCGATGGGTGCAGAAATTCATATCGAGCATGGTTATATTCACGCCACCGCGAAACGCTTGCAGGGGGCGCGGATTTGCTTCGATTTGGTTAGCGTGACGGGTACAGAAAATTTAATGATGGCGGCGACACTGGCGGACGGCGTGACCGTTTTGGAAAATGCCGCGCGCGAACCCGAGGTGGTCGATTTAGCCGTGTGTCTGATTGCTATGGGGGCAAAAATTACTGGTGCGGGTACGGATACCATCACCATCGAAGGCGTAAAAAAATTGCATGGTGCGCAACATCAGGTGATGCCAGATCGCATTGAAAGCGGGACTTTTTTGGTGGCGGCTGCGGCAACGGGCGGTGAAATTACGCTGACTGAAGCGCGCGCCGACATCATGGAAAACGTGTTGGAAAAATTGCGTGAAGCGGGGGCGCAGATTGTCGTCGATGGTTCGCGCATTACCTTAACAATGACGCGTCGCCCCACTGCGGTGAGTTTGCGCACCGCACCCTATCCTGCATTCCCAACCGATATGCAAGCGCAATTTATGGCGTTGAACACTATCGCGGAAGGCAGCGCGGTAGTGGTCGAAACGATTTTCGAAAATCGTTTTATGCACGTGCAAGAGTTGCGTCGCTTGGGTGCTCAAATTGAGGTGGAGGGCAACACCGCCATCATCAATGGCTGCGCGCAGCTAGAAGGCGCGACTATTATGGCGACGGACTTGCGCGCCTCAGCGTGTCTCGTCATTGCAGGCTTGGTCGCGCAGGGTGAGACCATCGTGGATCGCATTTATCACTTGGATCGCGGCTACGAACATATCGAAGCGAAACTGTCCGCGCTCGGCGCGCAGATTCGCCGCATCAAATAATCTGGACGAATAAAAATGATTACGATTGCATTGTCCAAAGGACGCATTTTTGAAGAAACCTTGCCGCTGCTTAAAGCGGCCGGTATCACCGCGCTGGAAGATCCAGAATCTTCGCGTAAATTGATTTTGCCCACCAATCGAGCTGATGTGCGCTTGCTCATCGTGCGCGCCTCGGACGTGCCGACTTATGTGCAATATGGCGCGGCGGATATGGGTGTGGCGGGTAAAGATGTGCTGCACGAGCATGGTGGCGCAGGCTTGTATCAACCGCTAGATTTGAACATTGCCAAGTGCCGCATGATGGTTGCGGTACATGATGATTTCGACTACCAAGCAGCGGTACGTCAAGGCGCGCGCTTGCGGGTAGCGACTAAATATGTGCAGACCGCGCGCGAACATTTCGCCGCCAAAGGCGTGCATGTGGATTTGATTAAATTGTATGGCTCGATGGAACTCGGTCCTCTGGTGGGATTGTCAGACGCAATTGTGGATTTGGTGAGCAGCGGCAACACCCTAAAAGCCAATCATCTCAAGGCGGTTGAGCATATCGCTGACATTTCCTCGCGCTTGGTAGTCAATCAAGCTGCACTTAAATTAAAACGAGAGCTCATTCAGCCGATGTTGGATGCTTTTGCTGGAGCAATAGTCAAATGAAAATTAGAAAACTATCTAGTCGTGATGCAAATTTCAATCGCGATTTAACCAAACTATTGGCGTTTGAAGAAACCGCTGATGAGGCATTGGAGGTGGTGGTGGCGAATGTGCTTAAAGACGTGCGTCAGCGCGGCGATGCGGCGGTGTTGGAATACACCGCCAAGTTTGATCGCCTGCCGTTGGCGAATGCGCAAGCGATGGAGTTGCCGCCTGAGGAATTGCGTGCTGCATTTGATGGGTTGCCAGCAGAGCAACGTGTGGCATTGGAAGCGGCCGCGCAGCGCGTGACGGAATATCACCACAAGCAAATGCAAAGTTCGTGGAGTTACACCGATGCCGATGGCACGTTACTGGGGCAACAAGTTACACCATTAGATCGGGTAGGTTTGTATGTGCCTGGCGGCAAGGCGGCGTATCCCTCGTCAGTGTTGATGAACGCGCTGCCCGCTAAAGTTGCAGGTGTTGCCGAGCTGATGATGGTTGTGCCCACCCCAGATGGCGTGAAAAATCAATTGGTGTTGGCGGCGGCGTTCTTGGCTGGAGTCGATCGCGTCTTTACTATCGGTGGGGCGCAAGCCGTGGCTGCTTTGGCGTACGGCACTGCGACGATTCCTAAAGTCGATAAAATCGTTGGGCCGGGGAATGCTTATGTGGCCTCAGCTAAGCGTCGCGTGTTTGGGACTTGCGGTATTGACATGATTGCTGGGCCGTCGGAAATCTTAGTGATTTGTGATGGCAAAACCGATCCCGATTGGATTGCGATGGATTTATTTTCGCAAGCCGAGCATGACGAATTGGCGCAAGCCATTTTGTTGTCGCCCGATGCGGCGTTTATTGATGCAGTGGCGGCGAGCGCGAATAAATTGTTAGAGCAAATGCCGCGTCGCGAGATTATCCAAACTGCTTTGCAAAATCGTGGCGCGCTGATTCATGTTGCCGATTTAGAGGAGGCGTGTGTTATCAGTAATCGTATTGCGCCAGAACATTTGGAGTTATCGGTTGCTAATCCACAAGATTATTTGCCTCAACTAAAACATGCGGGCGCGATTTTCATGGGCAAATACACTTCCGAAGCGTTGGGTGACTATTGCGCTGGACCTAATCATGTTTTGCCCACCTCAGGTACAGCGCGATTTTCTTCACCACTGGGTGTGTATGACTTTCAAAAGCGTAGTAGTTTGATTCAAGTGTCGGCGCAAGGCGCAAAGAATTTGGGTGCGATTGCTGCGACTTTGGCTTTGGGTGAAGGATTGCAAGCACACGCGCAATCGGCGTTATTCAGGACAAAATAATCAACTTATCTTATTCAGAGTGTGCATAAAATTATTTTGCACTAAATTTTTGCAAATCTGTTTGACAGCGGTGCCTATTATCAGCATAATAGCTGGCTATGTTTGGAGAGGTGGCCGAGTGGTTAAAGGCGACGGACTGTAAATCCGTTCTCTCA
>JAVHRN010000016.1:0-1024 GCA_036171695.1 Gallionella sp. | reverse complement strand
CATAAATATTCTCAACCCCAGGCAAAGCCAGAACACGCTGGTTCAGTTTCACGTTAGAAAACACGCCGCCCGCCAAGGCCAGCTTGCTCACCGCCATTGTTTTAACTTGCGATTGTATCCACGTGCAAATCATTTGCTCGGTGTAAGCCTGTACACCTGCGGCAATGTCTTCACGCGACAAATCGCCGCACAGCTCCACCATCACCTCTTTGCCAGAACGCAAGGTGACGCACGCCAACTTTGCATCAAACAGTACGTTCCAGTCTTTAGCATTGGTATGTTCCATCAAACGCGAACAGAAAGGTTCAGGATTACCGAATGCCGCCAAGCCGAGTACTTTACCTTCGTGCCTGCCCGGAATGAAGCCCAAGTGATGAGTGACGGAAGAATAGAGCAAGCCAATGCTATTCAAATAAGGCAAATGCAATACTTCGTGCAACTTGCCATTTTCACCCACCCAAACCGAACCCCAAGAAAAATCACCCGCACCATCCAGCGTAATCACACCGATGCGCTCATCACCAAACGGACTGGCGTAATACGCCGAAGCCGCGTGTGCCTGATGATGCTCGACTGTTTGCATCGGTTTCCCAGCTAAGACACCAACAGGTTTTTTGCGCGGACGCAACACGCGCGCGTAACGCTCAAATTGGCGTTTCCAATAAAACTTACTCAGCACCAATTCGTTTTTGCTGAGTTGATAAATGCGCTTAAAAATTTTATCAAGATAGGGCTTTTGATCCCAGCGCGACAGATTTGCCAAAGCAATCATATCCACGTCTTTTTCTTGCAAGCCAGCAAGTTTCAACACCTCAGCAATGGCTCCCGCAGGATAAGCGTTATCGCATTTAATTCTGGAAATGCGCTCTTCTTCAACCGAAGCAATCAGCTTTCCATCTACCAAAATGGATGCTGCGGAATTGTGTTCGCGGCGATTGCCGTTGATGCCGAGAATAATCATAAAAATCCCCAAATAAAATGTGTATCAGGCTAAATTTTAGCCATTAGCTTTTTTAGCCGCAGC
>JAVHRN010000015.1:0-4425 GCA_036171695.1 Gallionella sp. | reverse complement strand
TAAATCTGCTCGGTGTGGCAGCTCTTTCTTACTCAGTTCACGCGTATTCGGCTGGTGTGGGTGGTATCAATGTTGACTCTGCCTTAGGTCAGCCGCTTAAAGCTGATATTGAATTATTCGCCAGCGATAAAGCAGAAAAATCTAGCATTGTCGCGCGTTTGGCTAGCCCTGAGGCTTATAAAAGCAGAGGTTTAGATTATCCATTTGGCAATAAATTTAAGTTCGTCGTTGAAAATCATGCGAATGGTGAGTCGGTAATTCATGTCAGCAGTAATCAGCCTGTTAATGACCCTTTTGTAAGTTTGTTGGTGGATGTCAATTGGGCTTCGGGTAAGTTGGTGCGTGAATTTACCTTCTTGCTTGATCCAGTTGGTTATCAAGCCGCGTCAGCAGCCGAACCCGTTGTGCAAACGGTTGAACCCGTGGTGGATGGGGTGGCAGACAACACGCCCGTTGCACCACCCGTTGTAGATACTCCAGTGGCAGCAGTAGTGAGTACACCCGCTGCGCCCGTCGTGGCGGCACAGCCAGAAAGTGTGACCAGTACACCGCTAAAATCAGAGAAGGACGTTGCTGTCGCGCCAAATTTAACTTCAACAGCACCTGTTAAAAACAAGCAAAAAACTGCTATTGAGCAAAACCCAAACGCAGCAGATGGCAACAACATTGCGGTGCAGCGTGGCGATAGTTTGCAAAAAATTGCACAGCAAAATGCTGTCGCAGGGGTGAGCTTAGAACGCCTTATGGTTGCTTTATATCGCGCTAATGCTAAGCAATTTGACGGTAAAAACATGAACCGTATTAAAACTGGGAAAATTTTGCGTATCCCAGATGCGGCTGAATTAGCCGCAGTTTCAGCAGCAGATGCGAATAAAGAAATTCGTGTACAAGTTAAAGATTGGAATGCTTATCGTCAGCAGCTCGCGAATGTCGCACCGATGAATGTGGTTGCAGAACCGAATCAAGCGAGCAGTGGCAAGGTGAGCAGCGTCGTTGCCGACAAAACGCCTGTGACCAAAGACAACGCTAAAGAAGTCTTAAAGCTGTCTAAAGGTCTAGCTCCCGAAGATAAAGTGGTGAGTGCAGGTAAGGCCGCTAGTACGCAAGAGCAGAAAAATGCCGCGCAAGAAGAGCAAATTGCTAAAGCAAAAGCGGCTGAAGAGCAGCGTGGACGTGCGGCATTATTGGAAAAGAATCTCAAAGAAATTCAACATTTGGCCGAGTTAAAAACGCAAGCAGCGGCAATCTTGCCCGCTAGTGCAGTTAAGCCTGCTAGTGCTGTCGTCAGCGTCACAGCGGTGTCTGCCGTCAGTGCAGTTGCTCCCGCAAGTAGTGTGGTGGCTGCGAGCGGTATTGCTGCGGCGAGTTCGGTGGCTGTGGTGCGCGCTAAGCCAAACCCCGCGCCTGTTGAATTGACTTTGGTAGAAAAACTGTTGGCAGAGCCGCTCTATTTAGCGGGTGGTCTGGCAGGTTTGCTAGCGTTAGTGGGTTTGGGTTTCGCGGTAAAGCGTCGTAAGTCGAATAGTCCATCTGCTACAGCTAACTCAGATACTTTTGGCTCAGACTTTAATGATGTCGGTGCGGTGACGGGGCGTATTTCTGTGCCAGAAATTTCTTCGCCTGACAATGGCGATTTCACTAAAACGTTAGTGACAAGTGATTTGTCTTCCTCTGATTTAAAAGATGATGATCCGATTAGCGAAGCAGACTTGTTTTTGAGTTTTGGTCGTGATGCGCAAGCGGAAGAAATTTTGCAAGAGGCTTTGCAAACGAATCCAAACAACGAAGCGGTTAAACTAAAACTGTTAGAGATTTTTGCTAAAGGTCAAAATAAATCTAGCTTCGAAAAAATTGCTAAAACTTTGCAAAATTCGGCTAATGAACAGGCTTGGCAACGTGCCCAAGCAATGGGTAAGAAACTTGATCCTAAAAATACCTTGTATGGTGCTGTTGTTGAAGATGCTGACAGTGCAACGATGCAAACTTTGAGTATGAAAAATGGTTTTGATGCCAATCCAAAAACCGTCAATCAGAAAATGGATTTTGATATAACTGGCAGCACGAATGTTATCCCTGATGTAGAAAAAACCATGATTTTCTCAGCGGCGGATATGGCTAGTGCGCAAAAAGCCGTGATGGACTTTGATGTGACAGGTACCAATCCGGGTTTAGCGGCAGCTAGTATGGATTTTGACGTAACGGCTACACATCTTGCGGAAAATGAACCAGCAGCTCCAGCGACTGACCTGATTTTTGATGTCACCGCAACGCATCCGAGTATGCCTGTTACAAATTTTGCCGCAGATGTGTCGTCTGCACCTGCGGATGATGGTTTGGCGTTTAGCTTAGATTTTCCTATAGATACGCCTGCGGCAGCTGTGGTCAAGCCTGTAGACTTCAATTTGTCCGATATTAGCTTTGATTTGAATGATGCTCCCGCTGTCAGTGCAGCAGCTCCTGCTGCTGACTTTAATGAGGTTGCCACCAAGTTGGATTTGGCCAAGGCATATCAAGAAATGGGTGATGTAGTAGGTGCGCGTGAAATTCTCGATGAAGTCATGCGTGAGGGCAATGCGGAACAGCGTGAGACTGCGCAAACCTTAATTAGCCAACTTGGTTAATTGTTGTCAGCAAGACCAACGGCAGCTCGAAGGGGCTGCCGTTTTTTTTGGAGTGGAACGATGCGCATTCATCCCGCGCTGCAAATCAGCACTTGGTGTTTGTTAATTGCATGGATGCAGCGACTGGATTTTTACGCGCTGTTTTTCGTGGCGAGCGTAATGCTAGTTACCAGCGCGTATTGTGCTGCACGTCAACTTATGCAACTGATACGGCGCACGCGTTGGATATTGTTATCCTTGTTAGTAATTTACGCCTATGCCACACCTGGTGAGGCATTGTTGCCGCTGCTGGGTAATTGGAGTCCAGTGCGGGAGGGCTTACAAGATGGTGCGGCGCAATTATTAAAACTATTGGCAGCCCTCGCCAGTGTGGCTATTTTGTTGCAAAAGTTATCGCGTGCGGAGTTGATTGCAGGTTTGTACAGTTTGTTTGCCCCGCTTAAATTTTTGGGCATTTCACGCGAGCGATGCGCGATACGCTTGGCGTTGACTTTGCATTACGCAGAAGTCGCGATGTTGCGTAAAAATATGCACAGTCAAGATGTCTGGCAGGATGTGTTTACCCCGCACCAGAGCATATTGCAGCCCATTATTTTGCCTGCGCAGCGTATGACCCGACTGGATTATTGGGTAGCGGTGCTGTTATTTTTATTCGCATTGGGACTGATTTTTACATGAGAATTGCCTTAGGAATTGAGTATGACGGCAGTCCTTATTGCGGTTGGCAAAGCCAAGCAGAAGGGTTGACGGTGCAAGATACTTTGCAAGCCGCGTTGAGCGCGATTGCGGGTGAAAAAATTAGCGTGATGGCGGCGGGACGCACCGATACAGGGGTGCATGGCATCGAGCAAGTGGTGCATTTTGATACTCAGGTGTCGCGCCCTTTGCAGGCATGGGTGCGTGGGGTTAATGCGCTGCTGCCTAACAGCGTTGCGGTACGCTGGGCGCATCCTGTGAGCGCGGAATTTCACGCACGCTTTTCTGCACAAGGGCGCAGTTATCGTTATGTGTTATTAAATCGCGCCATGCGCAGCGCGTTACATGCGGGCAAAGTAGGTTGGTTTCATGCGCCGCTTGATTTAGCAAAAATGCAGCGCGCCGCAAATAGTTTGCTCGGCACACATGACTTCAGTGCATTTCGTGCTGCGCAGTGCCAAGCAAAATCACCAATTAAAACGCTGCGTCAACTCGATATTTATCGCGACGGTGAAATGCTGATATTTGATGTTGCTGCCGATGCGTTTTTGCATCACATGGTGCGCAACATCGTTGGTTGTTTGGTTTATGTTGGTAAAGGAAAATATGCTGTCGAGTGGCTGGACGAGGTGCTAGCAAGTTGCGATCGCAAGCGCGCTGCCCCGACATTTTCTCCTGATGGTTTGTATTTGCGGCATGTCACATACGATGCGAAATGGGAATTGCCTCAAGTGCAGAAATTGGGATGCGGGATACAGGATTTAGGAGCGTAGCATGGGGAATAAAATTAGTGGGTTGGTGGAGCAGGATAAGGTCGATGGGTTTACTGAATCTCGTACCCTGAATCCCGTATCCTGCCGTATAAAAATTTGTGGCATTACCCGTGAACAAGACGCGCTGGCGGTGGCAAACAATGGTGCGGATGCAATCGGCTTGGTGTTCTATGCGGGTAGTGCGCGTAACGTAAGCATTGCGCGTGCCGTCGAGTTGGTGCGGGTTTTACCGCCCTTTGTTACCACGGTGGGCTTGTTCGTGAATGCCGCGCCAGCATTCGTGCGCGAAGTGTTGGCGGCTGTGCCCTTGGATGTCTTGCAATTTCACGGGGATG
>JAVHRN010000014.1:0-1033 GCA_036171695.1 Gallionella sp. | reverse complement strand
GATGTGAAATGCTTATGCTTTGCTGCGAATGGAACGAGTGTGTGTTGCTGCTACAGGTGCCCCATGATCAGGAACGGTATGCCATATGCAATCATCAGGAATAGCGCGATTGCTCCGAGGCAGTAATACAGCGTGGCAACCAGCAGAAACGTGAGCATGTGCCGGATCGTGTCGAAGAAGCCCAACCCAGTCGGCAGGTAGAACTGCACCCCGGAATGGTTCGTCACCATCCAGCGGAACAGGCCAGAAGCTGCCTTGTCTGCCACCTTCATACCTGAGTTGGCTGCTGAATTGAGATTGCGCATTGCTTGGTTGCCAAATGCTGAATTGCGACGAGGTTTTGACATGGGAGGATATCTCCTTTTTGATGGACGAAAAAATGGCCCTCGAAAGGGCCGGTGGGTGGTGCGATGGTACGGGTGGTGCAGAAACAAAAACGCCCCAGATCGTGATGACCTAGGGCCGGGAGGGAAATACGAATTAATTAAATATCAAGTGAATGCCAGTACTATACAGAATATCTATCGAGATAGGAACCAATGCGCCAGTAGCCGATATGCGATAGCGATCTTGTTCTGTGAAAGAAAGGGTGCCCGCTGAAGTGTAAAATTTTCCAATGAGATTCACTATTGCAGTAGTTGACGTGTCAGCTTCTAGCACATAACTCGAGTCGATCCTACCATTACCTACTGTTTTTGTACTATCTGTATAAAGTGTTTCAGTACCAATCACACCAGTACCTCCAGCGCCTCCAATCACACCAGAAGTTGGAATGGTAGGGGCAACCAGATAAACGCCATAGTTGACCCCAGGGGAATTGAGTCCAAGCGGTGTATATGTACTGTCAAAGTAACCGGTAGAGGTAGATGCTGGAATCAAATTACAACCTGTCACACCCGGTGCGTTAGCCAAGGCAAATGTCAATGTTGACACAGCTGACAATGCAGCCAAGTTAGTTTCAAACACAGCAGGTATTGTTGCAGGTGCTGAAGTTTTACTTGCAGTTCCAGTACATGAGCCAGAAACAACAAAG
>JAVHRN010000013.1:0-1036 GCA_036171695.1 Gallionella sp. | reverse complement strand
CTGCAAAAGACCCGCATGTACATTGCCGACCGCAATGTGTATGGCGTGGACTTGAACCCCATCGCCACCGAATTAGCCGAAGTCAGCCTCTGGCTCAACGCCATCTACGGTGAACCGACTGAGCCCGGCCAGCCGCCTAAGGCAGCACGCGTGCCGTGGTTCGGCTATCAGTTATTTGCGGGTAACAGCCTGATCGGTGCACGGCGTGAAGTATTCTCCGCCAGCTTGTTGCGCAAGGGCAGCAAACCTGCCTGGTACGATTCCGCACCGCGCCGACTCGATCCAATCTCATTACTCCCTCGCCCGCAAGCGGGAGAGGGTGATAATCTCCCCTCGCCCACTGGTGTGAGAGAGGCAGGGGGAGAGGGCGCACCACATCGTCGCCCGAATGAAATCTACCACTTCCTGCTGCCCGACCCCGGCATGGCCAACTACACCGACAAAGTCGCCAAGCAGCTTTACCAGGAAGATTTTGCCCGCCTCAAGACGTGGCGCACGGCGATGAACAAGCCGCTCGAAGCGCACGAAATCCTGCGTCTGCAACAGCTTTCCGAAGCCATTGATGAGTTGTGGATGGCGCACACCCGGCAGATGATCGAAGACCGCGCCCGCACCGAAGATACCTTGGTGCTGTGGCCTCATGAATTACTCCCTCTTCCTTCGGGCTGGGGTGAGGGCAACCGCAACGCCACCTCCCGTGCGCAGAAAGAAGCCATCCGCACCAAGGGCCTGCTCAACGAAGACGACGATTACGCCACGCCGTACCGCCGCCTCAAACTGGTGATGGACTACTGGTGCGCGCTGTGGTTCTGGCCGATCACCCAAAGCGCCGACCTGCCCAGCCGCGAACAATGGTGGCTGGAAATCGGCGCCATCCTCGAAGGCAACATCGTCGATCTCACGCCCCAGACCGAACTCGGCTTCGACTCCCCTGGCCCGCAAGCGGGAGAGGGGCAAGGGGAGAGGGAATTCAGCGCACAACATCTGCTCCCCGAAGTGCAGCCCGACATGTTCGGTGCCGTGCAGCCAGAATTGA
>JAVHRN010000012.1:0-21988 GCA_036171695.1 Gallionella sp. | reverse complement strand
GAATTAAGCTACGCTAAAGAACGAGCCTGCGTTGCACTTCAGAGTTGAATCCGCCTTATGCGCTACCCCCAATTCTTATTAACTTGCTGGGCAAGTTTAATGTGTACCACAACGATACATGCCGCTCCGCTAGATGCTTTGCTGTGGGCAGACCATGCAGCGCAAGGTACTTTTCAGGCTGAGGCTGGCTACGATGTGATGAATGGTAATTTAGACGTGTTTAGCTTGCGTGCGAACGACCCACGCTATGCAGGCAGTAATGTAGGTGACTACCAAGGTCAGCATGTGCGTCTGGCATACGCGCTCACGGATAATTTTGCGCTTGACGCTACGACATGGCGGCGTGCGATTCATTATCGCAGCGATATAGAAGCCCTGAATAGTTGGCAATTAGCCGCTCAATATCAGTTCATTGGTGATGTGAATAGTCCTGAACATTTCGCGGTGCGGCTAAGTGGCTGGGGAAATCAAGCGGATGTACTGAGTAAATCGACTCCGACGCAGATTCTGGGGCGCAATCTCAACCGCTTTACCGTGCAATCTCCGCAAGACAAACAGCTACAGTTGGACGCAATTTCAACATGGCGATTGAGTGAAAATTTCGCGGCTTCTGGTTTTATGGGCTTTGGCAAAAGTATTGTTTCGACAGGTGATATGTCAGCCAATTACACCAATGCTAGTGGCTGTAATTACAACCTCGCCTTCACCGTAGCCGGCACGTCAGGTGTTTTAGCCGCCCCTTGTGTTACGCCTAATTTGCTTATTACCAGCTTTACTACGCCACAACAGGTGTTGAGTGAATTTAGCTATACCGCTCATTACTACCAACTAGGGGGTATGGCGCAATGGCAGCAGTCAGCATGGATATTGCGTACGGGTTATCAGTTTCAATATCTCAAACGCGACAATGTGGATGCGCTGATTCGCAGTCGAGGCGGTGTAAGTTACCAGACCAATCATGTAGTGTTGCTCGATGTGGCGCGCCGTATCAATCCTCATCTGTCATTGTTTATGCGTGGGCAGCTAATGAGCAATCAGTTCGTTGGCGAAATCCCTTTTGTATATAACACCGCAACCGCCAGTAAATTTGGTCAGCGGTATGGTTTTGCTACCTTAGGTGTGCGGGTTGATTTTTAAATCATAACTATATTGAGAGTACATTTTAGCCAAAATACATTGAGTTAAACCTAAAAATATCTTCAAATTGGGTTTTTGTAAGCGTCTTGTAAGTTAGTTAGCCTAAGCTGTTTAATCGTCATTGTCGCCCGTGTTTTTTAACTGTGTCTAGCCATTCTTTTTCTAAACTCGTCGATATTTCTACCTCCCAGCGCGTGCTATTTATTGCGGCGGTGGTGTTGATTCACGTTGCGGTGTTGGCAACATGGGTGGCACATCCGCATGTCACTACCCAGCCGCACGAGATGAGCATCAGCATGGCGATGCCCGCGCAAACCCTGCCTATGCCACCTGCATCTGAAGCTGTCCCGCTCTGGATATTATCGCGGCGGGCTATGCTGATGCGGATGTGCGGCGCGTGGTGCGTTTAATTCGCCTGAGTGAATACAAGCGTCGCCAGTCGGCGGTGGGCATCCGTATCACTGAACGTAGCTATGGCAAAGACTGGCGTTACCCGATTACGGTGCGTTATCAAGATGCGTTTTAATGCCTTTTTGTAAGTGAAAAATCGAGTTGCAATTTGGTTGACAAACAATGCGACAAAATGCCGCATGCACAAACTAAAAAATGCTGCATAATGCCGCCGCGCTTTAATCGTATAGCGGATTATTTCACCTCAAGCGTTGTTAACCAACATGAGAGAGCGTAATCACTAAAGCGTAATACTGTTATTTTTTATTTAATCGAAAAGGAAGAGAAATGAAAAAAATTATCACAAGTTTGGCAGTAGCAGGTTTGATGGTTGCAGGTAGCGCAATGGCTGTTGATATGCCAGCAGACGGCAAAGCAAAATGCGCCGCATGTCATGCAATCGACAAAAAAGTAGTTGGTCCAGCATGGAAAGATGTTGCCGCTAAATACGCAGGTAAAGCAGATGCTGAAAAAACTTTAGTGGCTAACATCACTAAAGGCGGTAAGTTCGGTTGGAACTTTGGTCAAATGCCAGCTAAAGGTTTGGGCGCATCTGATGCTCAAATCGCATCATTGGCAAAATTCATTTTGACACTGAAGTAATTCGAGTTTCATTGCTGTAAAAGAGCCGACGCAAGTCGGCTTTTTTTACGCCTAAATTTCTTATCAGACACAAAAAATCCTCGCTAAGCCAATCACTGCAAGGGTGCGACAATATGTCGCATCTTCAGCAGGGTTATTTATCTGTATGTTCCGCACGCTTTGAAAATCGTATAGCCAATTTAATTATAGGGGCGGGGAATGAGTCCAAAATCATCAAGAGTTGGGCAAGTTTTTGTGGTGAGTTGTTTGTATCTGAGCGTGATGAATGCGCTGGCAGCAGAAGTTGCGCCTGTGCAGTTAGACGAGGTGGTGGTGTCGGGCTCGCGTACGGCTGAGAAATTATCAAAAACAGCGATGGCAGTCGGCAAAGTAGGCAATAAAGAATTGCTGCGCGATAAGCCCAAGAGCATCGGTGAGGTTATCAATCGTGTCGCTGGCGTGAGCTGGAATGATTTAGGTAATGAACAACACAGCATGGGTATCCGCCAACCGAATAGCACCAATGCGGTGTATCAATATCTCGAAGATGGTGTGCCGATTCGTCCGCTGGGCGTGTTCAACCACAATTCGCTCAACGAGATGAATCTGGCGGGTTCGGAAAGTGTGGAAGTGGTGAAGGGCGCGGCTTCATCTTTATATGGCAGCAATGCGGTGGGTGGCGCGGTGAATTTTATGACGGCGCGTCCCTCTGCTACGCCGACCGCGAAAATTGGGCTACGCCATGACAACGTGGCGGGCTTTAGCCGCATTGATACCGGCGCGTCCAATACTTGGGGCGATTTAGGGGTGCGCGTGTCGCACTATAGTTCGCGCCGCAGCACCAATAATTGGCAAGAATATAGTCGCGGTGCGAAAGATTCCTTTACCGTGCGCGGCGATTATGTGTTGAGCGACAGTGCGCTGTTGCGTTCGACTTTGACCTATTCAAATTTAGATAGCGCAATGACGGGTGGCTGACAGAAAATGATTACCGGACTAACCCTGGTAAAAGTTTGAATTCCTTTACCTATCGCAAAGATAAAACGGCGCGGGCGAATCTGGCTTGGGAAGGGCAGACGCTGGCAAACGGTGTGACGACCGTTACCTTGTTTACGCGTAAAAACGATCATGGTCAGTTACCTAGCTACACCATCAACTCCTGCGTGGGTGTGAACTGTAAAGGGACAATCAACAACAACGCGATTACCTCATTCGGCGTGGATGCCAAGCACAATCAAGAGTTCGATTGGTTGGCGGCGCGTTTGGTGGCGGGGGTGTACGTAGATAAAACCAACAACACTTATGTCAGCGATAATTTGGCAATTAAGCGTGATGTGGCTTCAGGTCGCTATCTGTCTTATACGATGAATAGCGCTGCTGCGCCCAAAGGTCGTCGCGATTACCAAACGGACATTACCAACACTGCGTTGTTTGGTCAGTTTGAAGTGCAGCCTTTAGATGCGCTGCGTGTCGTGCTCGGCGGACGTAGCGATAGCATTACTTACAACTACCAAAACAATCTCACGCCTGGGGTAAATTTTGGTGCGGCGAATGAGTCGCGCAGCTTCTCGCATTTCAGTCCCAAGCTGGGTGCAACTTACGCTTTGGCTGAACACACCAGCGTGTATAGCAACCTCTCGCAAGGCTTTGTTCCGCCTGAAGTGAGTCAGTTGTATGGCACGAACAGTGTGCCAAATTTGCGACCTGCCACTTATAACAACGTCGAATTAGGCTTGCGTAGCAGCTTTTTGGATGGCGCGTTAAAGCTCGATAGTGCGATTTATCAATTAAACGGTACGGATACCATTGTGAGTTACACCATCACTCCGGGCGTATCTGAAAATCGTAATGCGGGGAAAACGCACAGCAAAGGTTTAGAGCTTGGCTTGAACTATGCAGCGGGGGCGTTTGATGCGCGTGTCGGGACAACGATTGCCAGCCATCGTTTTGATCAATACAGCGCGTCGCCTACGCTCAATTACAGCGGCAAAGCCATGCCACAAGCGCCCAATAGTTTGACTAACCTAGAAGTGGGCTACCGTCCTGTTGAAGCGGCGCGCGTGGCATTGGCGGTAGTGAAGCAAGGTTCGTATTGGATGAATAACGCCAATACCGTGAGTTATGCAGGGCACACTTTGTTGAATGCCAGCGGGAGTTATACATTTGCAGGTGGGTGGGAAGGTTGGCTGCAAGGGCGCAATCTGACTAACAAGCTCTACTCAGAGTCGTCATCCAGTAGCTATTCAGGGGTGGGGGCTTATACGCCTAATGTGCAGAACTCTTACACACCCGGCGCGCCGCGCAGTGTGATGGTGGGTGTGACGTATAACTTTGAGGCGGCAAAATAAAACGGCTAACGGCGGACTGGGTAGTGCGCCGTTACGTTAAAAACTCAAATCTTGGCGTGGCATACGGGCGCGTTGAGATTTGAATTTTTAGCGAACTTTTGCGGAAAAAATCAGGAATAAATATGACCAAACATTTATATCGTTGGCACTGGCGTATCGGCATGGTGGCGTTAATCGCCATTTTAGTGTGGTGTTTTTCAGGGGTGTTGCATCCCATTATGTCGCGCTTTCAGCCTAAGGCAGTGAAGCTGGACGCGGTGCAACTTATCGTCCCGAACAGTGTGCTTTCCCCCGCTCAAGTGTTGGCGCAAAACGCGGTAACGCAAGTTGCCGAACTTAATGTGCTGAATTGGAAAAATCAACTTTGGTATCAAGTCCGCTTGCCGAATCAGCCGCAACGTGACTATTTCAACGCCAGCACGGGGGCGCGCTTCGTCAATGGCGATGAGCAGTATGCGCAACATCTGGCGCGCGAATACTTAGGCGATGCGCAATCTGAGCTCCTTGAAAGTCGCTTGTTGACTGAGTTTACGGGGGAGTATGCGGATGTGAATCGGCTGTTGCCCGTGTGGCAAATTCAATTCAAGCGCGCTGACGGAATGCGCGTGTATATCGATACGGGCAGTGGTCACATGGCAACGCTGGTGGATAACCTGAAAGCCTTTTCATCGAGCGAGTTTTCGCTGCTCCATCGTTGGGATTGGATCAACACCTTGAGTCCTTGGCTGCGCGTGGCATTGGCGAGTGTAATGCTGCTTGCTAACCTCGCCGTAGTGGTGATGGGGATGTGGATTTATGGACTGCGCTGGAATAATTTTTCGCCCAAATGGGGCTTGCGCCGCGTGCATCGTATTGGCGGTATCACCTTATCTGTGGCGGCTTTGATGTTCGCCGTGAGTGGCTTGTATCACTTGTGGAACAAACAAGTGCGCGGCGATACCGCCAGCAGCGTGCAGCTTGCTGAACCCGTGCTACAGGTGGCTGATTTAACGTTTGCGCCCACAGGCATAGACACGGGAATGAGTGCGGTGCGGCGTGTGTCTTTAGTGAGTTGGGCGGGACAAAACGCTTGGCGCTTTGAGCCTGCCGCAGTCAAGCCTGCCAAAGCCATGCAGGGCGACCCAGAACATCAGCATGGCAAGCTGGGTGCGCAAACGGCTGCGCCTAGTGTGGATTACTACACGGTGGATGGCGTGTTGCTGGCGATGGGCGATGCCGCTTATGCAAGCGCTTTGCTGCGCGAGGCGGTGCCGCAACAATCGCCTAATGAGCCGCTCACCGTGGTGAGTCGCTTTAGCGATGACTACGGATTTTTGTATAAACGCTTGCCTGTGTTGCGTGCGCACTACGCCGACGACAAAACGGTCTATGTCGATACCGCCGATCGCAAAATTGCTGCCTTGATACAGCCTTCTGACCGTGCGGAGCGTTGGGTGTTTGCCAATATCCATAAACTCAATTTCCTTGACCCCGTTATCGGTAAAGACTGGCGCGATGTGGTGGCAGGCACGCTCGCGATCGGGTTGTTGGCATTGTCTTTGTTGGGCGCATGGCTCTATGCACGGGTGCGGATGCGTCGCCACGCGGGCAAGACAAGTGCCAAAAATTAACGTATCTTGTTCGTCCGTTTTTAATCACGTTTTTTAAGGAGTACGACATGAATCGAAGAGAACTTTTATTGGGTGGAATCGCTTTGGCAGGCACGGCTTTAGCAGGGCGTGCGCTGGCGGCAGAGCATCAACATGATATGAGCGGCATGGCAGGGATGAAGCACGATATGAGTGGTATGGCTACGCATCACCACGAAGCTCCTTATGCCCCGCTCGCTTTAGCGGCTGCGGATTGTCTGCAAAAAGGCCAAGCCTGTTTAAGCCATTGTTTAGTGTTGTTAGGCGAGGGCGATAAAGCTATGGCAGGGTGTGCCAGCAGCGTTAATCAAATGTTGGCGTTGTGTGCGGCGGTGCAACAATTGGCGAATCAAAATTCCAAACAGTTAAGCCGCGTTGCCGCGATTGCGATGGATGCTTGTCAGCAATGTGAAGATGAATGCAAAAAACATGCGGATAAACATGAAGTGTGCAAAGCCTGTGGTGAAAGCTGCGCGGCTTGTTATAAAGAATGTAAAAAACTCGCCGTTTAAGCGAGGCGTTTATTCACTTGGCAGGCTGTTACCCAGCCTGCTTTTTTTTGAATTTGTGTGTGGGTCGCCGTGCTGATTAAACCTGCTAATTTTGCTGTTGAAACGCCTTTAACGCCGCGCTTGGGCGTGATTGCTGCTGTGCTGTTGCTGCATCTCGCCGCGCTCGCTACATGGGCGGTGCATCCCCATGCGCGTAATGAACCGCACGAGATGTCGATTAGCATGACGATGCCCGCCAGTGTGGCAGCCGCACCTGCTGAACCTGAGCCTGTATTACCGCAGCCAGTTAAGGCTGCGGCCATTACACCTGTAGCGGTTAAACCAACCGCAACGCCGACTGCGCCAGCGAGCCCGCCAGCTGTTGCGAACACGCCCGCTGCACCGACTGCACCCGCTGCGCCTAGCGCGCCCGTGTTACCTGATCGCGAGCCTGATTTTTCCGCCGCGTATTTGAATAATCCCAAGCCTCGTTATCCGAATGTCGCTGAAAAAATGCACTGGCAGGGTAAAGTGATTGTGCGCGTTGAGGTGTTAATGAGTGGTGTAGCGGGAGAAGTCTCGCTGTATCAAAGTAGTGGGCACGAAGTTTTGGATAATGCGGCATTAGCGGCGGTCAAAAAGTGGCGATTTACCCCCGCGCGCGTGGCAGGGCAGCCCATCACCAAAACTTTCTTAGTGCCAATTCCGTTTAAGTGGGAAGCCGACACCGAATGAAAATTTTTTCCTTAATGTTGTTATTGAGCAGCGGCATCGCGTTGGCTGAATCTGACCCTCCGCCGTTGTTGCAAGAAGTGCTGGTCACAGGCAAAGCCAGTGCCGAGCAAACACGCCGCGAGGCAAGCTCGCAAAAGCAAATCATCGAGCGTAAAGAGATTGCCAATATGGGCGCGCTGACAATAGGTGAAGTGTTGGGCAAGTTGCCTGGTGTGGAGCTAGGTGCGAGCAATAGCGATGGCTCGTCTAGTCAACGCGCGCGCGGCATGTCGCGCGATTCAGTGCAAATTTTGCTCGATGGTGAACGGCCTAATGGTGGCTCGCGCATCGCTGCAAGTGTGTTAGGACGCTTGCCAGCGGAAGACTTGGAGCGCGTAGAAATTTTGCGCGGTAGCTCGGCTGAGTTTGGTGGCGCGGCCAGTGTGACGGTCAATCTGGTGCTGAAAAAAGCACGCTCCAAACAATCCACCGCCGTGAAAGCCACGTTGGGTATGAGCGGCAGCGAGCCGACAGGTGCGTTTAATCTCACTCAAACCGGCGGCGCAGGCGGCTTTGCTTGGAGTGTGCCGCTCACGCTGAATTTATCGCGTCGCCCGTCTAGCAGCAGCACCGATAGGCAAACGCTCGCGGCAGGCACGCGCACGTTTTGGCAGCAAGAGCAGGCACAAGGCGTATTTACTTTCCGTGAATTAGTCAGCTCGCCGCGTCTAACTTGGCGCGATGGCACGGATAGTTTGACGGTGTCGCCGACGCTGTTTGACGGACGTGGCGCAAGTCACACCAACGCGCTGCAAACCGCTTATGCCAACCCTGCATTAGGCACTGGACAGGGCTTTAACGGCGACAGCCAAACGCAGTTCGATATGCACATGCAGCTGTTGCGTCTGCGTGTGGAAGGCGAAAAAAATTTAGCGGCGGGCAAACTCAGCAGTCGCGTTGCGGTGTCGGATGGACAGCGCGATATGAACACGCAACGCAGCGTGCATAACGCCGCACAGGTGTTGAGCCAAAACAGCGATGTGCTGCAAAGCCATGAACAACAATTAAATAGTGCGCTGCGTTGGGATCAGCCGCTGGATAGCCATTTGCTGGCAATGGCGGGTGAATTTAGCCGCGTGCTACGCCGCGAAGCACAAGCCTTAACGGGTAATTTTGCTGGCAGTACGGTTAGCGTGGCGGGGCAAACCGAAGCGGTGGTGTGGCTGCAAGATGATTGGTCACTCAACCCGAAAACGACGCTGACGAGTGGCTTGCGCGGCGAGCAAATTCAGCTTAATTCGGCGCGCGTTCAGCAAACTTATTTACGCGCGCTGCCCTCTGTGGCACTGCGTTTTGAACCTGCCGAGCAGTGGGTGATGCGTAGCTCCTTAGGTGCGGGCATCAAGCCGCCCAAGTTGGAAGAGCTGACCGCGATTACTGCGCACAGCCAAATCGCCAATACGCCTTTAGACGCGGATAAAAGTGGCAATGCGGCGTTGCAGCCCGAACACAGTGTGAATTTTGAAGCGGTGGCAGAACGCTATTTAAGCGACGATGCGGGCGTATTGGGCGCAAATTTTTATCTGCGTAGCACGCAAAATTTCACCGAGCAGCGCGTGCAATTAGAGGGCGCGCGCTGGGTGGCGCGTCCGTACAACGAAGGCACAGCAAGGCACTGGGGATTTGAGTTGGATGGCAAAGTGCGTACCGAGCGTTGGGGCGTGAACGGCGGCACGCTAAAAGCGCATTTGGTACTGCCCAAAGCCACCGTGCAAGACACGCGGCTCGGCATCACGCGTAGCGCGCGCGACACGCCAATCTATGTGTTTTCCAGCGGCTGGGAACAAAGCCTAGCCGCCGCGCAAGCCAGCTATGGCATGACTTTGCAGGTGTCGGGACGTAGCGTGACTAACATCCCCAATGAACAAGTGAGCGCGACCAATGCGCGCGCCACTTTAGATGCGTTTTATTTGCAACGCCTCACCCCGCAATTTAATTTGCGCATCAGCGGCGGCAATTTAACGGCTGCCAAAACGACCCGCACCAGCACCTATAGCAACGCGGGAAATAGCTGGACAATCAGCAGCGTGGAGGCAGGCACACGCAGCGTAATGATAGGGTTGGAAGGTCGGCTTTAATTCGGGGGTAGGGTGGGCAAGCGTTTCATCTGCACGCCATTTTTTATTGGATTTTATTTTAAGGAAACGATATGAATTTATTTGCTTCATCTTCACCCGTGGTGAATGGCGCATTAGCCGTGCTGGTGATTTTTTCGATAGCCACTTGGTCGATTGCCTTAATTAAATTGTGGGCGCAATGGCGTGAAAGCCGTGATAACAAAGCCTTCACTGCTGCATTTTGGGCGGCACAAGAGTGGGTAGCGGCGGGGGCGGCAAGCCAGACGATGAGCGGTTCACATGCGCATTTGGCGCAGGCTGGCT
This sequence comes from Gallionella sp., assembly GCA_036171695.1. Taxonomy (GTDB): domain Bacteria; phylum Pseudomonadota; class Gammaproteobacteria; order Burkholderiales; family Gallionellaceae; genus Gallionella. The sequence goes on along the minus strand of JAVHRN010000012.1, from coordinate 12,197 downwards.
TTAGCGAATTACGCGAAGTGCAGCAACACAGCGGCGCACTGCAACACTTAGGTTCGCCGCAAGACGGCTTGGAGCGCAGCTTGCGGCAAGCGATGCAAAATTTGCAGCGGCGTTTTGAGAGCGGTTTGGCGGTGTTGGCAACGGTCGGTTCAACCGCACCCTTTGTGGGTTTGTTTGGCACGGTGTGGGGCATCATGCACGCGCTGCAAGGCATCAGCGCGACAGGCTCGGCGAGTTTAGATGTGGTGGCAGGGCCAATAGGTGAAGCCTTAATTGCGACGGCGATTGGGATTGCCACGGCGATTCCTGCGGTGTTGGCATACAATTTTTATCTGCGTCGGATGAAGTTGGCGATGGCGGATTTAGAAAATTTTGCGCACGACTTTATGCGTCTCGCCGCTAAGCACGGCTACAAAATCTAACCAATCAAAAACTTTTTTGTCCGCAGATTATGCAGATTCACACCGATTAAAACCAAAGAAAAAATCTGCGTAATCTATCTAATCTGCGGATAAATTTTTTCTCAATTTGCAAGGAACTCAGATGGCTTTTCAGAATAATTCCAATCAGGAAATGATGAGCGAGATCAACGTCACGCCCTTGGTGGATGTGATGTTGGTGTTGCTGGTGGTGTTTATTGTTACCGCCCCATTACTCACGCAAGCGGTCGGGGTAAAGCTGCCTAAAGTCGTCGCGACAGGCGCAGCAACGCCCGCGAAACAAAAGATGGTGAGCATCAGCGCGGATGGCGTAATTAAGCTCGATGAGGTGTTGATTAGCGAGGATGAATTAAAACTGCAACTAAAAGCGTTAGCGAAGGCGACGACCGATTTTGAATTGAATGTCCATGCCGATACCGCCGTTCCTTACGGCAAAGTGGCCGCTGTGATGGCGATTGCGCAGCAAGCGCAAGTTAGTAAATTATCGTTTGTCAGCAACGTCGAACACTAATTCGGCACAGCGTATTCCGCTCATCACCGCACCCTCTAAAGTCGCTGGATAATCGCCTGCCGTGTAGTCGCCCGCTAAGAATAAACGCGCTGATGCGGTAGTTTGCGTCGGGCGTTGCAAATTGGGCGAGCAGCAAAAAGTCGCACGTTTTTCAGCGATAACTTTGACCCATAACGGCGTGTCAACGATGCCAAACTCTTGGCGTAATTCGCTAATGACTTGTTGGGCTAATTGCTCTTGCGACCAATCTTGATGCTCCCCTTCCGCACTGATGACCGACGCGATTAAGCCGTGTTGATTATTGATTTGACCTTTGTCGAATAGCCATTGGCTGGCGCATTGATGCAAACCCAGCATCGGGCTGGGCAGACGAACATGCGATGGATATTGCACATACACGGTGTAAATCGGTTGCTGTTCTAAGGCATTGATTTGCGCCACGCAGTTGGATAACGCTGCCAAGTTGCCCAATAATTTTGCGGCGATGCTAGGCGGCGTAGCGCAAATAACCTGACTGAAACGGTGTGTGCCGTACGCAGTTGTTAGCGTTACCGCATCATCATGCAACTCGATTTTTTCTACCCCCGTCGAGCGCAAAACTTTGCCGCCTCGCTGTTCGATAAAAGTGGCGGCGCGTTCTGGGAACAGCGCGGTGAAGTCGAGGCGCGGTAACAGCATGTCGGAGTCGGCACGGCTTTGATTCAGTGCATCGCGCAACACATTTAATAGCACCTGCGCGGAAGCCTTATAGATTGGTGTGTTTAGGGCGGCGATACACAAGGGCTGCCAAAGTTTGAGCGACAAATTCGCGTTTTGCCCGTGACGTTCCAATAATGCCGAGACCGTTATATCTTGCGCTCCCTCACCCCACCCCTCTCCCATGGGGCGAGGGAGCTGATGCAGAGCAAAGTTTGCCTTGCGCAAGGTGAGCATGAAACGCGCTGCCTTCAAGCGTTCACGCCAAGTCAATCCTTGCGCGGTTAATAGCGCGACCAACAGGTGCAGTGGAGCGGGGAGGTGCGGAGCTTTGAGTGAAAACTGTCCGTGTAAATCGAGTTGCAAAGGCAGGCGCAAAAAATCTTGTTCGAGATGGCCTCCGACTAGCTCGATAAGGCGCAACGTTTCGCGATAACAACCGAGTAATAAGTGCTGACCGTTATCAAGTTGCGTGTCGTTATAAATCACCCCGCGCGCACGTCCGCCTAACTGTTTCGCGCTTTCAAACACCGTCACTGAAATACCGCGCGCAGCAAGCTCCACCGCAGCTGCCATGCCCGCATAACCGCCGCCGATAATGGCTATGTTCATATAAAGATTTCCCTAAGTTTTGGCATTAAGTTCAATATAAATTTTTAGGTATGGAGAGTAACAATCGCCATCTTAACCTTGAAAAAACTACTCGCTATTTGACGAAGCCAGCAAGCTGATAAGTCACTGATTATCCGAAAGAGAGTGGGAAGGAACTGTATTCCCTCCCCCTTTTAGGGGGGGGGCTAGGGTGGGGGTGAAACTTTCAGATTCTCAGTAATTTTAGCCAATACGCCAGACAAATTTCCTAGCACTTCATTGTTCCAAAATCGCAGTACGCACCAGCCTTGTGTTTCGAGAAATTGGGTTCGTTGTGCATCGTAAATTACCTGATTTTGATGTTGTCCACCGTCTAACTCGATAAGCAATTTTTGCTCGATGCAAGCAAAATCAGTAATGTATTTTCCGATTGGAGGTTGGCGGCGAAAGCGATTACCGTTTAACTGTTTTTGGCGTAATGCTTGCCATAACAACTTTTCTGCATCAGTTAAATTACAGCGTAATGAACGCGCGTTGTGGGTGGTAAGGGGGGAAATGCGTGTGGTCATTGCAAGAAGTACCCCCATCCTAGCCTTCCCCCTGAAAGCGGAAGGGACTTTATTTTAGTTCGTCAGCCACGTTTTGAATGCCAGCCATAATTTATAACTCGGCGTGAGCGACACGCGTTCTTTGAGGACGTGGCAGCCGCTAGCGACGACTTCGGCGAGCGTGGCGCGATAGATTGCTGCCATGATTAAACCCACCCGCTGTGCCTTTTTATCTTCTTTAGGTAACAGTGCTAAAGCCTGATCGTAAAAGCGTTGCGCGCGTTCCACTTGAAATGCCATGAGTTTTTGGAAGTTTGCTGAATCGCGTGAATTAAGAATCTCGGCCGCCGTAACATTGAACTGTTGCAGCTCATCCATCGGCAAATAAATGCGGTTGCGCCGCGCGTCTTCGCCCACGTCGCGGATGATGTTGGTGAGCTGAAACGCGATGCCTAAATCGTGCGCATATTTCAGCGTCTGGCGATTTTGATAGCCGAAAATTTCTACCGTCAACAGCCCGACCACGGACGCGACGCGGTAACAATATAGTTGCAGTGATTTGAAATTTTCATAGCGCGGATGATTCAAATCCATTTCCATCCCGTCGATAATTTCGAGCAGATGTTCCTGCGCAAAATTGAATTGCTTAACGATAGGCACAAGCGCAATCGCGACAGGATGTTGTGGCTTACCGCCATAAATTTCCGCCACTTGGCCGCGCCACCAGTTGAGCGTAGTGCGCGCCACTTGCTCGTCAGAGCACTCATCCACCACATCGTCCACCTCGCGGCAAAACGCATATAACGTGGTAATCGCACGGCGTTTATCCTTCGCTAAAAAACGAAAGCTGTTGTAAAAACTAGAGCCACTCGCAGCAGCTTTGTCTTGGCAGTATTGGTCTGGATTCATAGTTTTTTTGTCCGCAGATTACGCAAATTTATGCCGATTAAAACCAAGCAAAAAATCTGTGTAAATCTGCGTAATCTGTGGAGAGTAAGTTTTGGTGTTAATAAGTATGTGGAGCGGATTTTGCCAGCATGATGAACCAATCGAGCGGGCGCAATACGGGACGCTGATTGAACACGTCGTAATCGACGGCTTCGATTTTGCTGAGGATGCGCAAGCCGCCTTGAATAATCATGCGCATCTCTAAGCCGATGCGTCCCGTCAAAATACTGCCTAGCGGCGCACCTTGCAGCATCAGGGTTCTAGCTCTATCAACTTGAAATTTTAGCAACGCGCGCCATGCCTCATCGCAGATTTTGGCGTGGATATTGGACTCACTCACCGCAAACTTTTCCAGCTCATCCAGCGGCAAATAAATGCGCGCAATCGCATCGTCTTTTGCCACGTCTTGCCAAAAATTGATGAGCTGTAAAGCGGTGCAAATCCCATCGGAATAAGCGATATTGACTGGCGTTGCTTCTGCATAAAGATGCAGCAGCAGGATGCCAACTGGATTGGCCGAACGGCGGCAATAATCGAGTAGCTCTGCATAATTCGCGTAACGCTTTTGCACGACATCTTGCGAGAACGCATCCAACAAATCGTAGAACGGCTGCATGGGTAATTGCTGTTCGGCAATCACCACCGCTAAATTTTGAAACAGTGGCGTGAGTGGATTTTCATGCGCGGCGATGCGCGTTAATTCGGTACGAAATTCGTCTAATTTATCCAGCCGTTCTTGGTCAGAAAAATCGCCTTCATCCGCAATGTCATCCGCCGCGCGGGCAAAGTGATAAATCGCCGCTACAGGTTTACGCAGCCGCTTGGGCATTAAGACTGAGGCGACGGGAAAATTTTCGTAGTGTTCGACAGACATAGCTAATTATTTGGCGTAAGGGCCGAGAAAACGAACACCGTTAAAGTGAATTAAATGTGTCGGGTCAGATGCACACCAGACCTCTGTTTCCCAAGCGACTACGGATAAAAATTTGCGCATCAGTTCATTGCGATCAGGAAATGCCGTGACATAAACCAGCCCCGCTGTGCTGTTTTGAAAAAGTGCTGAAAGTTCAGCGTGACGCAGGCTATCAACTGGTCCGCTGCTGGCGACGGCTTCAATCAAAATGAGCCAATTTTTATTACAGTCATACAGGACAACATCGGGCATCTTGCCGTGGCTGCCAACTTGAACACCTAAGGAGTGCAATAGATTCTCGTCGAAGTAGCCCCACTTTTTTCCAGTATCACCAACATAAACTAGCTCTCTACCAGGTACAAAACAGGTTGCAAACTCCTCAATGATGGCTCGAATTAAATCGGAATGTTTGCCCGCACTTAAAGTAATTTTCTCGCCCGATTTAATTGTGACGGCGATACGCTGCATTTCACGATGCTGGGCAAATTGTTCAGCCAGTGCAGTGTGATTCTTGAGAAATTCCGACAAGGTTGATTGCCAAGTAGTCCGTCCAAATTGCTTAAATAAATTTAGAGCAGACGGTTCTACTTGATAGCAATTCGCCGAGCTATTGACTGCGCGCTCTGGCTGGTCTGGGTTGTGTAGTAAAACACCCGCCGCGACTAGCTGTTTAACGCTGTATTTACGGATGCTTTCGCGTGTATTTTCGGCGTAATTTCGTTCGAGTTTTTCGCGTGCAAAATCCAGTATGGCGCGTATTCCCATCAATGGGTTGCTGGCGTTATGCCAAGTTTGATTGGGTGGTAAATTGAGTAAAGCCAGCAAGCAAATCGCGGTGCGCTCGTTTAGTTGTTCTTTAGGTAAGCCTAACTGTTGCAATACGCCACGGGCTTCACTAATACGTTGTTGAGTTTTTTTCATCGTGTGACTAATTCCTCAAGCAATTGGTCGATTGTGACTTGGTCGTTGGGCTGATTTTTTGCGCGTAAACCTAATGCTTGCAATTGTTCTAAGCTGGGGTAACGCATATTGCGTAAGTCGGTAGCGTTAACCTGCGTGTGTCCAGAAAACACGCGAAAATGATTGTCGAGTAGGCTTGAATTTAAGAACGTAGTCAGTCCAATTGCTAGACTTTCTTCTAAGCCTTGTTTGTTAATATGGAAAACATTCCAATGGTTTTCAAAGCCAATTTGCTCGGCAGAAATATCGCTAGAGGAGAAGTGGTAAGCGACTAGACGGCGACGTTCCTCTTTACTTGAGAAACGTTTTACAAGGACGTAATGACCATTAGGCATCAGGTTTTTGCTAACCAGATTAGCGTGTTGCAAGGCGTTTGGTTTTTTATGTAACTTAGGCCAAGTTAGTTTTCCATCCGCGTAATGATGCGGATAAATCAACGGAGCGGAGCAGGGGGTTTTTGCATCACACCAATACTCTTTTAGCCTGAAATCAACCATCGCTCCGGTACTCACCGTTAAACCAATTTCATCTAATGTATGCGTACAAAATCTAGGTAAATGAGTATCTTTAAGCGTAGTTGGGATGCGGATGAAATACTCGTTATCTGTGGCTTTAACAATATCTTCGGCAGCAAAAATGGCTTGCTGGTAATTGGCAAATTTACCATCACGCGAAGTGGATACGGTAACGGTGTTTTGTGATTCGCCTTTGACGAGGTGCAGGATAATATTTTCTTGTAAAACCGCATCATCTTGGAACGCTTGATTGCGTGTGTCGAACAAGTGAATCTGACGAATGGCACAGCGACTTAAAATCAAATGGCGAAAGGGTTTGTAATACACGCCATTGCAAAATGAGCGTGGAATAATGGCAACCAGTTCGCCGCTCTCTTCCAGCAGCAGCACCGCCAAAGCCACGAAAGCGCTGTAGAGATTGACCGTTTCGATGCCGACCAATCGCAGCAATTGCCGATGATTAGAGTGCGAATTTATTTTTTTATATGGGGGATTGAGTATCGCGTGGCTGTAGGGGGTCGCGCCTGATTGAATTGTAAAAATTGCGTCTTCAATAAAATCTGCAGCATGAATTTTTGCTTTGATTTTGCCTCGCCCAACTTGCACATACTCGTCTAACGTCGTTTGTAAATAACGACCGAGTATCAAATCAATTTCCCACGCATCGGAAGATACTGAAATTTTTTCATGCAGAGCTTGTTCAAAAAAAGCCGCTGTTAATGAGCCGACCCCCGCACCCGCATCTAATAGTTTTGCAGGGCTTTTATAAGAAAAAAGTCCCGCCATAAATTCAGCAATGGATGAGGGGGTCATGTACTGCCCAAGTTCAGCACGACGCGGCTGATCCAGCAAATTGCTTGCCTCTCGCCTAACTTGATCTAGCACAAGATTCATGGCTTAAATTAAATCGTTGCGATGCAGCATAAACACAAACTGATCGCCTGCGGCAACATCCAGCCAAGTGAAGGGCAGCGTGGGATATTCGGCTTCGAGCAGGTCGCGGTTGTGGCCAATTTCGACAATCAAAATCCCGTTGGGTGTTAAGTGTTGCGCGGCATTTTTTAGGATGATGCGCGTGGCATCTAAGCCGTCTTCGCCACTGCCTAAAGAGAGTTCCGGCTCGTGCAAATACTCTTCTGGCAGCGCGGCAACGGAGGGTGCATCGACGTAAGGCGGATTGCTGATAATCAAGTCGTATTGCCGTCCGCCTAGTTGGCTGAACAAATCCGACTGGATCAATTGGATGCGATCTTGCAGTTCGTAATCGGTGACGTTGTGCGCGGCAACGTGCAGCGCGTCAGGCGATAAATCGACCGCATCGACTCGCGCATTGGGGAACTCATGTGCCGCCAAAATTGCTAAACAACCGCTGCCTGTACACATATCCAACACGCTACCAACCGCTTCTGGATCGGCTATCCACGGGCTTAATTGCGTGCGCAATAATTCTGCGATGAAAGAGCGCGGCACGATGACGCGTTCGTCCACATAGAAGCTGTAATCACCCAAAAACGCTTCATGGGTAAGGTAAGCGGCGGGGATGCGTTCTGCCACGCGACGTTGAATGATGTGCAAAACTTCGCTGCGTTCGGATGCGGTGAGTGCCGCGTCCATAAAGGGTTCTAAGCGATCTAATGGCAGGTGTAGGGTATGCAAAATCAAATACACCGCTTCGTCATAGGCATCGCTGCTGCCATGCCCGAAAAATAATTCGGCTTGGTAAAAACGGCTCACCGCGAAGCGCACATAGTCGCGTACGGTATGCAAATTTTGGCTCGCTAGAGAAAAATGCTCGTTCATTTTTTATCGCTGGAATTATTTTTATCGGACAACGCTTTGGCCTTGGCGGCAGCGTCTAGTTTGGCTTGCGCTTCTGGGCTGTATTTGTGTTTATGTACGTCGTAGCGCACTAATCCGACAAAGGCAATCATCACAAACGCCAAAATTAAAATAATCGTCATCATGCTATTTCACCAACAGATTTTCTAAGGTTAATTGATAGGTTAGTTTGAGCGGTTCGATGTCGGCTACGCCCACGCATTCATTGAGTTTGTGGATGGTCGCGTTAAGCGGGCCAAACTCGATTACTTGCGGGCAAATAGCGGCGATAAAACGTCCATCTGAGGTGCCGCCGCTAGTCGAGAGTTCGGGCGTGATGCCGTAAGCGTGTTCGATGGCATCGCTAATTGCCACCACTAAACTTCCTTTGGCGGTGAGATACGGTTTACCAGACAGCTCCCACTTCAAGTCATATAGCACGCCGTGTTTGTCTAAAATTGCATGGACTTTATCCTGCAATTGTTGCGCGGTGCTGGCAGTAGAAAAACGGAAATTAAATAAAATTTCTGCCGTGCCAGGCACTACATTGGTCGCGCCCGTGCCGCTGTTCATATTGGAAATTTGCCATGAGGTGGGCGGGAAATACTCGTTACCGTTGTCCCATGTCGTGGTTGCCAATTCAGCAATCGCAGGGGCGACCATATGAATCGGATTTTTCACCAAATGTGGATAGGCAATATGACCTTGCACGCCTTTAACCGTAAGCGTGCCGTTCAAAGAACCGCGTCGACCATTTTTAATCATGTCCCCCACTAATTTGTTAGAAGTGGGCTCGCCGACGATGCAAAAATCTATGCTTTCACCGCGTGCTTGTAAGGCTTCGACCACCCGCACCGTGCCATCAATTGCCACGCCTTCTTCGTCTGACGTAATCAGTAACGCAATCGAGCCGTTGTGTGTTGGATGCTGTTCTAGAAACGCTTCGATAGCGGTGATGAATGCCGCGATGGAAGTTTTCATATCCGCCGCGCCGCGCCCATACAACATGCCGTCGCGGATGGTCGGTTCAAATGGAGGAGAGAACCAAGATTCGGGTGGGCCACTAGGCACTACATCGGTGTGTCCAGCGAACACCACGACAGGGCTAGTCGTACCGCGCCGCGCCCATAAATTATCGACGTTGCCGAAGCGCATCCGCTCAATCGTAAAGCCTAATTTTGTTAAGCGTTCGATGAGAATATCTTGGCAACCCGCATCTTCAGGGGTGAGCGAGCGGCGGGCAATAAGGGCTTTAGCGAGAGCTAAGGTGTCTGACATAAGAGCGTGAGTTTAGAGTTGAAAGAGAGTGCGATACGCGGTTTCATCAAAACCGATATGTAGCAAAGTGTGGTCACGAACCAGCAGCGGACGTTTAATCACGCTATTTTTTTCCAGCATTAACGCCAGCGCGCTGGCGTTATCCACGATGTGTAATTTGCGTGCGTCATCTAAGCCACGCCAAGTGAGTCCTTGGCGATTGATCAGGGTTTGCCATTCCACTTGTTGCAACCAAGATTGTGCGGTCTCGGCGGTTAAGCCGTGCTTTTTGAAGTCGTGAAATTGCACGTCGATGTGGTTTGCTGCCAGCCAATCACGAGCTTTTTTAACCGTGTTGCAATTGCTAATGCCGTACAAAATCATTTTAAGTTGAGCTTAATTTCGTCCAGCGAACTCGCGGGCGTAGTGGCTTTGAATGTCGCTTGTTGCGCAGTTCGAGTGCCACTCGAAAAATCAATTAACGTGGATAAATTGCTGGACGAGTCGGCATTGCGCATCGCTTCGTCTTTGCTGATTTTGCCCGCTTTATGCAGTCGATAGAGAGCTTGCTCAAAAGTTTGTGAACCCGCTGACACGCTCTTCTCAATCGCATCACGGATTTTTTCAATTTCATCGTTTTTAATCATGTCGGCGATGACGGTGGTCTTCATTAAAATTTCCACCGCAGGGACTAATTTGCCATCTACGCCAGGCACTAAACGCTGTGAAATTACCGCATGTAAGCACATCGACAAATCCGACAATACGCTGCGACGTGATTCGTACGGGAAGAAATTCACAATACGATTAAGGGCGTGATAGCTGTTGTTGGCGTGCAACGTGGCTAAACATAAATGTCCAGTTTGAGCAAAAATCAGCGCGTGTTTTAAGGTCTCGCGATCACGTATTTCACCAATCATCAATACATCGGGAGCTTCGCGCATCCCACTCGACAAAGCATGGTCATAGGACAAGGTATCCGTGCCGATTTCACGTTGATTGACGATAGATTTGCCGTGTTGAAAGATATATTCAATCGGGTCTTCGACCGTCAAAATATGACCGCTTTTAGTTTGATTACGGTACTCCAGCATGGACGCGAGCGTGGTGGATTTGCCTGAACCTGTCGCGCCGACCACTAACACCAGCCCACGCTTTTCCATGATGAGTTCTTTGAGTACCAGCGGCAAATTCAAGTTTTCCACTTGATTGATTTTTGCCTTGATATGACGAATCACTAATGCCACATCGCCGCGCTGACGGAACACGTTGACGCGAAAGTTACCAATGCCAGGCACGCGGAACGAAAAGTTCAGCTCCATTTGCAACTCAAAATCTTCAATTTGCGTTTGCGTCATCAGTTCATACGCAATCTGCTTGGTCATCTCGCCATCCAACACTTGCGCATTGACGGGCATCGCAACCCCTTCAATTTTGATATTGACTGGCGCACCGACGGAGAAAAATAAATCAGACGCGTCTTTGTCAGCAGCAAGTTGTAGCAAGGGCGTGATAATCATGAGCTTCTCCTAAATTGACTAAAAGGGCAGGGACAGCGAGCGGTATAGCGCAGCTCCGCATTTGCTAAATTAAATGCCGCGCAACAATTCGTTAATGCCGACTTTACTCAGCGTTTTGGCATCGACTTTTTTCACGATGACGGCGCAATACAAACTGTATTTTCCATCCGCTGAAGGCAGACTACCGCTCACCACCACCGATCCCGCTGGAACACGACCGTACATCACTTCACCTGTTTCGCGGTCGTAAATTTTAGTGCTTTGACCGATGAACACGCCCATCGAAATGACCACGTTATCTTCCAAAATAACGCCCTCGACAATCTCAGAACGCGCGCCGATAAAGCAGTTGTCGCCAATAATTGTGGGGTTAGCTTGCACAGGTTCGAGCACGCCACCAATCCCCACGCCGCCGCTCAAATGCACGTTCTTACCAATCTGCGCGCATGAGCCCACGGTCGCCCAAGTGTCCACCATGGTGCCTTCATCCACATACGCGCCGATGTTCACATACGACGGCATCAGCACCACATTTTTACCGATAAACGCGCCTTTACGCGCCGCTGCTGGCGGCACGACACGGAAGCCACCTTCACGGAAATCGCGGCTGTTGTAGTCGGCAAATTTTGAGGGCACTTTGTCGTAGTAATTAGTGAAACCGCCTTTGATAAAAGCGTTGTCTTCCAAACGGAACGACAGCAACACGGCTTTTTTCAACCATTGATGCGTGACCCAATCGCCATTGATTTTTTCTGCCACGCGCAGCGTGCCGTTGTCCAACTTGGTGATGACAGCATCGACCGCTTCTTTAAGTTGCGCATCGGCATTGCGTGGGGTGATTTCAGCGCGACGTTCAAAGGCGGCTTCGATAATGGCTTGTAATTGGTTCATGGTTTTTCCAGTTCGTTAAAGTGAGTTATTAGGGTTTGCCAGCCGCATCAAATTTTCATTTAACACCGCTAAATTCGGGCGGCATTATAGCCGCGCTAGGGGGTTCTGACTTATCCCAAAAAGCCAAATTCGCTAATTTTGGGTAATAGTTTGGCTTTCAATAAACTGTGCGCCAGTTTGACAGTGGCTAATTCGTCTGCGCCCAAGTCGCGGTCGCTCAAGGCATTGCGGATTTGATACCAGCCCGCATCCCAGGTTTCGATTTTGAATTCTTGCGTGCGTAACGACCCCATAGACGCAAAATAAAGTTGATAGACTTTGCCCGCCGCATCTAACGATGCCAGTTACTGGATGACATAGTTTGTAATCGTTTTAACCAGCACGGGGCGCGCAACTAAATTCATTTGCGGATGGAACATTTTTGTGGGTAATTCACGACACATTACTGCGTAGGTGGACGTTTCTGTGCTTGGTAGATTGTTAATAGTTGCATCCACACTCAACTTGCCTTGAACGGCAATATCCACTCGTTGCTTTATAGTGGACCCCTCAGTCAAGACAATAATGCATCGAGTTTAAGAGGGTCGCC
>JAVHRN010000011.1:0-22086 GCA_036171695.1 Gallionella sp. | reverse complement strand
TCCATCAAAGTATTGCCCGCCGACATGCCGTTACTGACGTACAAATTGCCGATGACATTGATAGGGAACAACACGGTTTTGTCGTCGCGCAAGCGTTGGTAGGGAATCGCGCAAATGCCGCGCGCGGCGTTGCCTGAGTTCAAATCGACCAACTGGCTCGCCAATACCGCGTTGTCAGGGTTGTAAAATTTTTGCAGCTCTGGCGTAAGCAGTTCTTTAGGCCATGCCTCGCCTGTTACAGTAAACCAGCGTTCATTAGGGTAATGCACAAATTCACGTTGGCTGATTTGCTCACCCAAATAAAAATGCGTCCAAAAATAATTGGTACTGAGCCGCTCAAAAAATTCGCCCAGCGCACTGGCTCGCGCGGCTTTTTCAGATGCGCCTTTGCCGTTGCTAAACAAACGAGGACAATCGCGATCGCTAATATGCACCGACCAAATGCCTTCGATTTCATTCAACCAAGAGCGTTCTTCAATGTGAAAATCTAAAGCTAATAGTTTGGCTTGCAGGGAGGCAATGGACGATTCAAGTGAAGCATCTTTGCTGGGGATAAAAGTTTCGCTCATAGGATTTGCTTATATTGTCTCAGTAAAAATAATAAAGGCCACGAACAAATCGTGGCCTTGGGCTGGTGTTACGACTAGTTATACATCTAGGTTTTTGACACCCAGCGCATTTTTCTCGATAAAAGCGCGACGCGGCTCAACCACATCGCCCATTAAAGTTGTGAAAATTTCATCGGCTGCAATGGCATCTTCAATGCGCACTTTGAGCAAGATGCGATTGGTTACATCCATGGTAGTTTCCCATAATTGTTCAGGATTCATTTCACCCAAACCTTTGTAACGCTGCACACTTACGCCACGCTTAGCCTCGTCTAGCAACCATTCGATAGCTTGCTTGAAGCTCGTTACAGCACGTTTTTGCTCGCCGCGTGCAATGTAAGCACCCGTTTTTATCAAATCATTAAGGATGTCGGCAGCCTGACGAATTTGTACATAATCGCTGCCGTTAAGGAACGCTTTATCCATGTAACTAATTGAATAATTACCATGATAAAGTTTTTCCAAGCGCATTTTATGTTCGCCTGCTTCATCGGTTTCAATCACCACTTTGATGTTGCCGCCACAAGCGCGCTCTAATTGAACAGCACTTTGTTGCGCTTGCGCCAAATCATCCAAAGACAATCGTGGCAAGACCAACAATGCATGACTGGCTTCGGGCGCGGTGAAACGCGATAAACGATCAATTACCGCTTCAGCCAAAAAGTATTGTTTGGCGATTTCTTCCAGCGCACTGGCTTGAATAGGCTGAGAGTCTGCTGCGGGATAGAGCGAAGCGTTGTTCAATGCCGACTTCAGCATATAAATTTTCATCTCTTGGTCATCTTTTAGATAACGCTCATCCTTACCTTGCTTAATTTTGTATAGCGGCGGCTGGGCAATGTAAATGTGACCGCGCTCAACCAGCTCAGGCATTTGTCGATAGAAAAACGTCAGCAGCAAAGTGCGGATGTGCGCACCATCCACGTCGGCATCCGTCATGATAATGATGCGGTGATAGCGCAATTTATCGGCGTTGTATTCTTCCTTGCCAATTCCCGTACCCAATACTGTAATTAGGGTTGCGACTTCTTGCGAGGCGATGAGCTTTTCAAAACGGGCTTTTTCCACGTTCAAAATTTTACCTTTGAGCGGCAAAATTGCTTGGAACTTACGGTCACGCCCTTGTTTAGCCGAGCCACCCGCAGAATCCCCTTCGACTAAATACAGCTCAGACAAAGCTGGATCTTTTTCTTGGCAATCCGCCAACTTACCTGGCAAGCCCATCCCATCCAAAATACCTTTGCGACGGGTTAAGTCGCGGGCTTTGCGAGCCGCTTCTCGCGCCCGCGCGGCTTCAATAATTTTGCCGACAATAATTTTTGCATCCTGTGGCTTTTCCAGCAAGAACGCGCCCATGTGTTCTGCAATAAGCTCCCCAATGACAGGACCAACCTCAGACGAAACTAATTTATCTTTAGTTTGTGATGAAAATTTAGGGTCTGGGAGTTTGACTGACAATACCGCCGTCAATCCTTCACGCATATCGTCGCCAGTGGTTTCAACCTTAGCTTTTTTAGCTACTTGCTCGGCTTCGATATAACCATTCAGAGTACGCGTCATTGCATTGCGCAGCGCGGTTAAATGCGTCCCACCGTCACGCTGCGGAATGTTATTGGTAAAACATTGCACAGTTTCTTGATAAGAATCATTCCACTGCATGGCGATTTCAGCCGTAATCCCGTCTTTTTCACCAATCGCATAAAACACCGTTGGATGTAAAGGCGACTTATTACGATTCATGTATTCCACAAAACCTTTAATCCCACCGCTAAAGGCAAAATTTTCTTCTTTGCCGTTGCGCTGATCAATCAGTGAAATTTTTACACCATTATTCAAAAAAGATAATTCGCGTAAACGTTTTGCCAAAATATCAAAATGAAATTCAACTAAACCAAAAGTTTCTTTGGCAGCTAAAAAATGCACCAATGTGCCTTTTTTAGAACTATTTCCCACCACCCGTAATGGCGCGACCGGATCGCCATGGTTAAATTCCATAAAATGCTCTTTACCATCACGGTAAATCGTCAGCTTCAACCAATCTGATAAAGCATTAACAACCGAGACACCAACACCATGTAGTCCACCAGAAACTTTATAGGAATTACTGTCAAATTTACCGCCTGCATGCAGGATGGTCATAATCACTTCAGCCGCAGAGCGATTTTCTTCCTTGTGAATATCGGTAGGAATGCCACGACCATTATCTGAAACACTAATCGAATTATCTGCATGAATGATGACGTTAATTTCGTCACAGTGTCCTGCCAAGGCTTCATCCACCGCATTATCAACGGCTTCAAAAACCATGTGATGCAAACCTGTGCCGTCGTTGGTATCGCCAATATACATACCAGGGCGTTTACGCACCGCCTCTAGGCCGCGCAGAACTTTAATACTGTTTGAATCATAATCACTCATTTGAATTTCCTTTTTTGTTTCACGTGGAACATTGCAATGTGTATCAAGTCAGCTTAAATACGCATAGGCATTACCACATAGCGATAGTCTGGGGATTTTTCGCTGGTAATCAAAATCGAGCTATTGGGGTCACCAAAAGAAAATGTTGCCGTTTCTGAACTGATATTACTTAATCCATCCATCAGGTAATTCACATTAAAACCAATATCAATCGCCTCACCGTGGTAATCAGTTTCGATTTCTTCTTGAGCTTCTTCTTGTTCGCTATTGCTACTAATGATGGTTAATTTTTGTTCAGTTAAGACAAAACGAACACCACGGAATTTTTCATTCGACAAAATGGCTGCACGCTGCAAAGCCTGTTGCACAGGAATGCGCGCTAACACTAGATGATTAGAGTATTTAGGAATAACCCGTTCGTAATCAGGAAACTTCCCTTCAATTACTTTAGTTATTAAAGTAATTCCAGAAAACTGCGCTTTGACTTGTTGACTAGAAAATTCGATTTCGACCATATTGTCGGAATCTTCAAGCAATTTACATAATTCTGAAATTGCCTTGCGGGGCAAAATAATGTCTTGCTTTGCATAACTGCCGTTAATTTCACATTGATTAAAAGCCAAACGATGTCCATCGGTTGCCACCGCTTTAATTTTATTATCCTCAATAATCAATAACACCCCATTTAAGTAATAACGCACATCTTGCATAGCCATCGCATATTGCACTGAATGCAACAAAGCTTTTAGCTGTTTCTGCGGCATACTAATTTTATTAGCTCCGTCGAGCTGATTATTTAGCTTTGGAAAATCTTGTGCGGGTAAAGTCTGCAAACTAAAACGACTTTTGTTGCTTTTAATTTGCGCTTTACTTTCTTTAAGTTCTATGGAGATTTCGCTTTGATCGGGCAAAATTCTTAAAATTTCCTGTAATTTTTTACCTGCTACGGTAATAGCTTGCGTTATTTCATTGTTAGTTTCGGTCGCAATGGTAGTGGTAATTTGAATTTCTAAATCAGTAGCAGTAAAACGAATTTGATTCGCTTCCTTTTCTATTAAGACATTAGAAAGAATTGGTAAAGTTTGTTTTTTTTCAACGATACCAATAATAATTTGCAGTGGCTTGAGAATGGTTTGTTTGCTAGTGTTTTTAATAAACATAATATAAATACCTAATAAGACTAATAATGATTCCGTTTACTGTGGGTAACTTAAAAACAATCAACTTTATCAGCTAGATAACTAAATTATTTTAAGTTTGGCAACATGCTTCTTGACTGTGAATAATTGTGACTAATTTTTCAAAAAAAATAAAACGCTCCGTTGTTAACAATTAAAACACAGCCTGCAAACATCATTCAACGCTGTAATGTTTGTAAAATAGTTTGAAAATCTGAATGTAATACCGAATCGGTGTTTTTTAATGTATCTATTGTTTTACAAGCATGTATGACGGTTGAGTGATCACGCCCCCCAAACGACAGACCAATTTCTGGCAAACTCAAAGAGGTCAATTGACGCGTTAAAGACATTGCTATTTGCCTTGGCCTTGCAATATTGCGCGTTCGCTTCTTTGAGAGCAAATCATTGACTTTAATATGAAAATACTCAGCTACTGTTTTTTGTATGTTTTCAATAGAAACTTGTCGGTTTTGGGCAACAATTATATCTTTCAAAGCCTCTTTGGCTGTTTCGATACTAATCGCTTGCTTATGGAATTTAGCGTAAGCCTCAACCCGCTTAAGCGCACCTTCAAGTTCGCGCACGTTAGAGTTGATGTGTTTTGCAATAAAAAATGCCACGCTAGAATCTAAAGCGTAACCATTTAGTTCGGCTTTCTTCAATAAAATTGCCACACGCATTTCTAATTCAGGCGGCTCAATTGCTACAGTTAAACCCCAACCTAAACGTGAAATTAAACGGGTATCTAAACCCGTTATTTCTTTAGGGAAGGTGTCGCTGGTTAAAATGACCTGTTTATGACTATCAATTAGTGTATTGAACGCATAAAAAAACTCTTCTTGAGTTTTATTTTTGCCTGCAAAAAACTGTATATCGTCGATGAGCAAAACATCTAAAGAGTGGTAATACTGCTTAAATTCTTCAAATTTATTGCTTTGATAGGCTTTAACTACATCACTGACATAACGCTCAGCGTGCATGTAACAAATTTTTGCGTCCGGCTTGTTTATTTTAATTTGATTCGCAATTGCCTGTGCCAAATGCGTTTTACCTAAGCCCACTCCACCATAGATAAACATTGGGTTGTACGATGTACCAGGAGTTTGGGCGACCTGCTCGGCAGCAGCAAAAGCAAGCTGATTTGCTTTACCTATCACGAAGTTTTCAAAATTTAAGTTACTGTTTATTTTGCTATAACTTCGGTAAGTAGATTCTGGTTTTGCTTTAACAACCGGAGCTTGGCTGATAACGGCTCTATTTGGTCGTGGATTTTCTATTTCGACTTCACTAACTCTAAACTGAATAGCGGGCACAGGATCGTATAACTCTTTAGCGAGTTTATTTATTTCACCTAAAAAACGTGCTTGCACTTGTTTGATAATGAAAGAGTTAGGTGCGGACAGAATTAAACTGTTTTGTTCTTTAGACAAGCGCAGTGGTTTAATCCACGTGTTGAATTGTTGTTGCGAGAGCTGATTTTCAAAAGAAGCTAAGCAAGCCCGCCATAGTGTTTGTTCTTGCATAGATTTACAAAAAATTTGCGTCGCGTGAATGAGTTAACCTTGCTATTGTACAATGATAAACTAAACTTATCCACAATAAGTAAAAAGCCCCCTCATCTTGATTGTTGTGTGCAAAATGTGATTTATTTGTTGATAAATCACATTTTTTGCGCTTCCAAATTTTAATTAACAATTGCTAACACTCGTAATAGTTGTTTGCTAATGCAGTTATAAATTTATATCTAACTGATAAAGAACAATTATTTTCAGTTACTCACAAAAAAATAATTCGTTATTAGTCTTATTAAGCATTTATTTTTAATCTATTAAGAGAATAGATAGCGTTAATTAGATAAGCACTTAAATATAAATTTAACTTGACTTAAGCAGCCTTAAGCATTTTAATTCACGGTTTTATCACCTTAACAAGGATTTTTAACATGAAACGTACCTACCAACCCTCAGTTACCAAACGTAAACGTACCCACGGCTTTTTAGTTCGTATGAAAACTCGTGGTGGTCGCGCAGTTATTGCTGCACGACGCGCTAAAGGTCGCGCACGATTGGCTGTTTAGAGCTATTAGTAATTCACTAAATTCTTTACAACGGATTTCCCAACAAGTTGGTTACTCAAACTGCCTAAATTCCGCCTCACTTAGTAACGCAAGTTATAAATTATTTTATATAAATAATTCATTAGGTTATGCAAGAATTGGGATTGTTGTTAGTAAAAGACAATTTAAGTTGGCAGTATTGCGAAATGTTAATAAACGCTTGGTTCGAGAAGCTTTTCGCCAGCACTCATTACGCAATTGTTCGTTTGATTTAGTTGTGATGGTGAGAGGTGGTAAAACCTTATCGCTAACACAAAAAAAACTCCACTTAGTCAATTTATTCAATCAACTGGAAACTCAATGCGGACTTTGCTGATTAAGCTAATTCATGGTTATCAGTATTTTATTAGTCCTTTAAGTCCGCCCAGTTGTCGCTTTATACCTTCCTGTTCTAGTTATGCTTGCGATGCCTTAGAAAAACATGGTTTTTTCAAAGGTGTCTATTTAGCCGTCAAACGCATCGTGCGGTGTCATCCGTTGGGTGCAAGCGGTTACGATCCCGTTCCTTAAATCATTTCAAACCGCCCATGGATACTCAAAGATTATTTTTGTTTCTGATTTTTTCCTTTTCCTTGATTATGGTTTGGGATGGTTGGCAGCGTTTTCAGCATCCCCAAGTTATTACTGCTGAAACAAAAGTCAATGCAAGCCCGGCTGTGGTAAGCCCAACTAATCTTATCGCGACGATTGCACCGCAATCACCAACTACAGTTGGAAAAATTATCACTGTTAAAACAGATACTTTAGACGTTACTGTTAATACTTTGGGTGGCGATATTGAGCGTTTAGCTTTTGTAAAACATCCCGATGCAAATGACAAAAAACTTCCTTTTGTGTTATTTGCAAAAGGGCAGGGAACGCATAATTACCTTGCTCAAACAGGACTGCTGGGTGGCGACTTACCTACACATAAATCGATTTTCACAGCAGATAAAGACTCTTACACTTTGCAAGATCAAGCTGAAAGTGTGGCTGTAAAGCTGGTAGCCATTACTTCTGACGGAACGATAGTCAATAAAATACTTACTTTTCATAAAGGCAGTTATTTGATTGATGTCGCCTACCAAGTTGAAAATCACTCCGCTACACCCTTAAAAACTTCCGCTTATTTTCAGTTAGTTAGAGATGGTCAAGAACCTGCTGGCGGTAGTAAGTTTGTGCCAACTTACACTGGATCGGCTGTTTACACGGATAAAGACAAGCTGGTAAAAGCTGATTTTTCTGCCATAGAAAAAGGCAAAACAGATTACGTTAAAGAAACCAACAACGGTTGGATTGGTGTGTTGCAGCATTATTTTGTAGCTGCTTGGTTACCTAAAGATCAGGTGAGCCGTGAATACTTCACCCGTAAACTTGATAATGGCCTGTATGCAACGGGAACGGTCGTGGCGATGCCAACAATTGCCCCTAACACTTCTGAAAATTTAAGTGTTTCCCTGTATGTAGGACCTGCGCAGTCCAGCTTGGATACAATTGCGCCAGGGTTAGGCTTGAGTGTTGATTACGGTTGGCTGACGATTGTTGCAAAACCGATGTTTTGGATGATGACTTGGCTAAATGGCTTGGTGCATAACTGGGGTGTGGCAATTATTTTGCTGACCGTGTTGATTAAATTATTGTTTTTCCCTTTGTCTGCTGCGAGTTATCGCTCCATGGCTAAGATGCGACTGGTCGCACCTAAGCTGGAGAAAATCAAGCTGCAATATAGTGATGACCGTGAAAAGCTCAATCGAGCCATGATGGATTTGTATAAAACTGAAAAAATCAACCCTTTAGGCGGCTGCTTGCCTGTGTTGATTCAAATCCCTGTTTTTATTGCTTTATATTGGTCTATTTTGGAAAGCGTAGAAATGCGTTATGCGCCTTTCTTCGGCTGGATTAGCGATTTATCGGTTGCTGACCCTTACTATATTTTGCCGATTATTATGGGTGCGAGCATGATTTTGCAAAGCAAACTCAATCCCGTCCCGCCCGATCCTATGCAGGCGAGGTTGATGCAAATCATGCCAGTCATATTTAGCGTGGTATTTTTCTTCTTCCCTGCGGGATTAGTGCTGTACTCAGTCGTAAACAATGTTTTGTCGATTGCTCAACAATGGTACATCACTAAAAATTTAGAAAACGATAGCGGTGCAGTCAAAGTCTGACACCATCGCCGCAATTGCGACCGCAGCAGGACAAGGCGGTGTGGGCGTAATTCGTATTTCTGGACAGGCTGCGAGCGAACTAGCTATCGCCTTGTTGGGCGAGTTACCGCCACCCCGCCACGCGCGCTACTGTGATTTTCCCGATGCTCAAGGTGATGTTATTGATCAGGGCTTAGCGATTTTCTTTAAGTCCCCCCATTCTTACACGGGCGAAGATGTGCTTGAGTTGCAAGGACACGGCGGCACAGCGGTGCTGCAATTGTTATTGCAACGCTGCTTGTCGATGGGCGCACGTTTAGCCGAGCCTGGCGAGTTTACCCGCCGTGCTTACCTCAACAACAAAATTGATCTAGCTCAGGCCGAAGGTGTGGCTGACTTAATTGAAGCCACCACGGCGCAGGCAGCACGCAGCGCAATGCGCTCTTTGCAAGGTGATTTTTCCCGTACGGTGCAAAATTTAGTTGCTGAATTGATAAATCTGCGCATGTTAGTTGAGGCCATGTTGGATTTTCCAGAGGAAGATTTAGAGCAAATCGACACCTCGCGTCGCGATAAGCAGCTTGCCTTAATTAAGCAGCAACTTAACCTTACTTTGGCATCTGCCCAGCAAGGTAGCTTACTGCGTGAAGGTGCGCGCATCGCTTTGGTGGGGCAACCTAATGTCGGTAAATCTAGCTTGCTTAATTGTTTGGCAGGCGAGGAAATTGCCTTGGTGAGCGATGTACCTGGCACGACTCGCGATGTAGTACGTCAAGAAATTCAAATCAATGGCGTGCCGCTGCATATTATGGACACGGCAGGTCTGCGTGAGTCGCAGGACGCTGTTGAGAACATGGGCATGGCGCGCACGCATCAAATTATGCAAAAAGCTGATTTGATTTTGCTGCTCTGTGACGTAACCCAGCCCAATAATGCTGCTGACAACGAAATTATCGCCCTGCTGCCGAAA
Source organism: Gallionella sp. (assembly GCA_036171695.1). Lineage (GTDB taxonomy): Bacteria > Pseudomonadota > Gammaproteobacteria > Burkholderiales > Gallionellaceae > Gallionella. Next base: position 12,667 of record JAVHRN010000011.1, on the reverse strand, counting down.
AACTTACCCATGTTGCGTGTTTATAACAAGCTTGATAGATGCGCAGACAAGCAAATTGACGAGGTTGCGAACGAAATCGCGGTGTCAGCTAAAACAGGACAAAACATCGCCGCGTTGCGCTTGAAAATTTTAAGTTTGGTGGGTTGGCGCGATATGGCGAGTGGTGCATTTATGGCGCGCGAACGTCATATTACGGCACTAAAACAAGCGCAATCACATTTACTCTCTGCCGAAAATGCGCGTGATTTAGCCGAACTATTTGCCGAAGAATTACGCCTTGCGCAAGCTCAACTAAGCAGCATCACTGGCGAGTTTTCGCCAGATGATTTGCTGGGCGAGATTTTTAGTCGTTTCTGTATCGGCAAATAACCCTCAACTTTCTAAGCGCAATAGCCCAATTTCCTACGGCCTTAATTGTTTCACGTGAAACATTAAGCGCGATATTTACTTTGCGTGTTGTATGATGCGCGCCCTACGCAGGAGTGATTTATGGATTTCCCGAAAATTTTTGATGTAATTGTGGTTGGTGGCGGACACGCTGGCACTGAAGCTGCGCTTGCCAGTGCGCGAGCGGGCAGCTTGACTTTATTGCTTAGTCACAATATCGAGACTTTGGGGCAAATGTCCTGTAATCCTTCTATTGGCGGCATAGGCAAAGGGCATTTAGTTAAAGAAATCGACGCTTTAGGTGGTGCGATGGCGGCGGCGACCGATGAGGGTGGTATCCAATTTCGTATCCTGAATGCTAGTAAAGGTCATGCCGTGCGCGCTACGCGTGCGCAAGCCGATCGAATTTTATATAAACAAGCCATTCGCAGCCGCCTAGAAAATCAAGAAAACTTATGGCTTTTCCAACAAGCCGTAGATGATTTGATGGTTGAAAATGACCGCGTGACAGGGGTCGTTACTCAGCTTGGTTTGCGCTTTCGTGCCAAAACAGTAGTGCTTACGGCGGGTACGTTTTTGTCTGGATTGATTCATGTGGGGCAATCAAACTATCCTGCGGGGCGTGCTGGCGACCCTCCGGCGGTAAGTTTAGCGCATCGTTTGCGCGAACTAAGCCTCCCTGTTGGGCGGCTTAAAACAGGCACACCGCCACGTATTGATGGGCGCACCATCAATTTTTCCGTGTTGCAAGAGCAACATGGTGATATCCCAGAACCCGTATTTTCATTTATGAGTAAGGCCGCGCAGCACCCGCGCCAAATGCCTTGCTGGATTACCGAAACCAATCTAAAAACACACGACATTATTCGTGGTGGGCTAGATCGTTCGCCTTTATTTACTGGGGTTATCGAAGGGGTTGGCCCACGTTATTGCCCGTCGATTGAGGACAAAATTACACGTTTTGCCGATAAAGACTCGCATCAAATTTATTTAGAGCCAGAAGGTTTAACTACTCACGAGTTTTATCCCAACGGGATTTCAACTAGCTTACCTTTTGATGTTCAGCTTGCTTTAGTGCGCTCGATGAAAGGTATGGAAAACGCGCATATTTTGCGTCCTGGTTACGCGATTGAGTATGACTACTTTAATCCGATAGGATTGAAAAACTCCTTAGAAAGCAAGCATATAAGCGGCTTGTTTTTTGCTGGACAAATAAATGGCACAACCGGTTACGAAGAGGCGGCAGCGCAAGGTTTGTTGGCGGGCTTGAATGCGCATTTGCAGGCTCAAGAGCAAGAGTCTTGGTGTCCGCGCCGCGACGAGGCGTATTTAGGGGTGATGGTGGACGATTTAATCACCAGCGGCGTAACCGAGCCTTATCGTATGTTTACCAGTCGTGCTGAATACCGTTTGCAGTTGCGCGAAGATAATGCTGATTTACGTTTGACCGAGATCGGGCGCAAATTAGGTTTGGTAGATGATGCGCGTTGGCAGACGTTCGAGGCTAAGCGTGAGGCGATTGCGTTAGAAGAGCAGCGTTTGCGCAAAACATGGGTAAACCCTCGGTTGCTGCCAGATGTGGATGCAGTGCGTGTGTTAGGTAAGCAGATTGAGCATGAGTACTCTTTGTATGAGTTGTTGCGCCGTCCTGCACTGGATTACACAAACTTGATGACTTTGCCTGGTGCGGGTGAGCCTGTCGCGGATGCCAAAGTTGCCGAACAAGTGGAAATTCAAGCGAAATATCAGGGCTATATTGATCGGCAGCGCGATGAAATTGAGCGTGCTTTGCAATATGACGAAATGGCATTGCCGCGTGATTTGAACTATCGCGAAGTGCGCGGTTTGTCGATTGAAGTACAGCAAAAACTCAATCAATTTATGCCTGAAACAGTCGGTCAAGCCGCGCGCATTTCGGGTATTACGCCTGCCGCAATTTCTTTGTTGTTGGTGCATTTGAAGCGCGGTTTTGGTGCCGCGCGCACGGGCCAGCAAGCCGCATGAGTCAAGATGAATTGAATTTAGGTGCGCAGCAGTTAGGCATTGATCTTAGTGCTGAGCAACATCGTTTGTTGAGCGCGTATGTGGCGTTGCTGCATAAATGGAACAAGGTTTACAACCTCACCGCAATTCGCGACCCACAGCAAATGATTGCGCACCATCTGCTAGATAGCTTGGCTGTGTTGCCGCATTTATGGGTGGGACGTTGGCTGGATGTGGGCTGTGGTGCTGGTCTGCCAGGTATGGTTTTAGCGATTATGCGTCCCGATTGGTCGTTTACGTTGCTCGATAGCAACAGTAAAAAAACGGGCTTTGTACAGCAAGCCGTGATTGAGCTGGGATTAAAGAATGTTACGGTGCGCTGCGCGCGCGTAGAAGACTTACAAGGTGAGCAGTTTGACGGAATTATTTCCAGAGCATTTACTGAGTTGGGTGATTTTTTGCAAATATCGCAACATTTACTAGCAAATGACGGACGCTGGGCTGCGATGAAGGGTTGGGCAGAAAAAGAGTTGCAGGCTGTACCTGATACATGTCGCGTCGAAAGCGTGCACGTTTTACAGGTGCCTGGCTTGGCCGCCGCGCGAAGTTTGGTGGTGGTCTCAAAACGAGAGGGCGATGCGATATGAGTAAAATTTTAGCGATAACCAATCAAAAAGGTGGCGTAGGTAAAACAACTACCACGGTCAACTTGGCGGCGAGTTTAGTTGCTGCCAAGCAACGCGTGTTGCTCATCGACCTCGATCCGCAAGGCAATGCCACCATGGGTAGTGGTATTGAAAAACGCGACTTACAGGCCTCTGTTTACGATGTGTTAATTGCGCGTAAAACCATTGCGCAAGCGCGCCAAGTGGCGGGTGCCGGTGGTTATGATGTACTGCCAGCTAATCGTGAATTGGCTGGCGCGGAAATCGAATTGGTGGATGTAATCAATCGTGAAATGCGTTTGCGCGATGCGCTGCAACAAGTCATTGGTGAATACGACTACGTTTTGATAGATTGCCCTCCCGCGCTTAACTTGCTGACCTTAAACGGATTATGTGCCGCGAAAACGGTAATGATTCCGATGCAATGCGAGTATTACGCGCTAGAAGGGCTAAGTGATTTAGTCAATACCATACGCAAAGTTCGAGCGAATCTAAATCCTGTGTTAGAAATCGAAGGCTTGCTGCGCACCATGTTTGATCCGCGCAATGCCTTAGCGCAGCAAGTTTCGGCGCAGCTTGAAGAGCATTTTGGCGACAAGGTTTACAAAACAGTTATTCCCCGCAACATTCGTTTAGCCGAAGCACCCAGTTACGGTGTCCCCGTCCTAATGCACGATAAAGCCTCCAAAGGCACCATCGCTTACCTCGCGCTTGCGGCGGAAATGCTGCAACCTCTCGTGCCAACAGGCATCGCAATTTAAGGAAACTCACCATGGCAAAACCAAATAAAGGCTTAGGGCGCGGCTTAGATGCGCTGTTGTCCGGCAGTAAAAGCGAAAAAGACGACGTGTTGCGCGAACTTAACGTAAATTTGCTGCAAGCGGGTAAATATCAGCCGCGTTCGTATATGGACGCGGAGTCGCTCAATGAGCTGGCCAACTCGATTAAGTCGCAGGGCGTAATGCAGCCAATTTTAGTGCGTCAAATCAACGATGAACAATACGAAATCATCGCAGGTGAGCGGCGTTGGCGCGCTGCGCAATTGGCGGGGTTAAGCCACGTTCCCGTGCTGGTGCGCAGCGTTAAAGACAATGTCGCGCTAGCGATGGCGTTGATAGAAAACATTCAACGCGAAAACCTGAACCCATTAGAAGAAGCGGTCGGTATTCAACGTCTGATAGATGAGTTTGAAATGACCCATCAACAAGCCGCCGACGCAGTAGGACGTTCGCGCAGTGCAGCAAGCAACTTATTGAGATTATTAAATTTATTGCCAGCGGTGCAAGAATTATTGATGCACGGCAAGCTGGATATGGGACACGCACGAGCCTTGTTGGGACTGGACGGCGTGGAGCAAATCAGCGCGGCCAATCAAATTGTTTTAGAGGCTTTGTCGGTGCGCGAGGCGGAAGGCTTGGTGCAGAATTGGGCGAAGCAACGCGCTACAACTATGGCTAAACCTACACCAAAAGCAATGATTAGTCGCGATGTCGCGCGTTTAGAGGAGCAGCTCGCCGAGCGTATTGGCGCGTCGGTCGCCATCAAAGCGGGTGCAAAAGGCGCGGGGCGGTTGGTTATTAGCTATACCAGCAATGATCATTTAGAAGCGTTGCTGGCACGGATTCAATAACACTTTGCTGAAAGACTTAAGAATCGTAGCGTTAAGTAACGGCTAAAAATACCCAATATGAAAAAATTAGAGATCACTAATAATGACCACACCACACCACACCACACCACACCACACCACACCACACCAGCACTGAGCATCTAACTCATCCCAAATATCGCGCCGACATTGATGGTCTGCGTGCGATTGCGGTGCTTGCGGTAGTTGCGTTTCATGCCTTTCCCAACTGGCTTAAAGGCGGCTTTATCGGCGTGGATATTTTCTTCGTCATTTCTGGGTTCTTAATTTCCACAATCATTATTAGCAGCCTAGAGCGCGGTAGTTTTAGTTTTGTCGAGTTTTACGCACGCCGTATCAAACGTATTTTCCCTGCGTTATTGCTAGTGCTTGCCGCGTGTTTTGTGTTTGGTTGGTTTGCCTTGCTCGCTGATGAATATAAGCAGCTCGGCAAACACATCGCAGGCGGCGCAGGGTTCGTGGCGAACTTTATGTTTTGGCAAGAAAGTGGCTATTTTGATAATGCCGCCGATACCAAGCCGCTATTGCATTTGTGGTCGTTAGGGATTGAAGAGCAGTTTTACATCGTCTGGCCGTTGTTGCTGTGGCTCGCTTGGAAGCGCAAATTTAATTTACTCACCATTACGTTAGTGGTTGCACTGATTTCTTTTGCGCTGAATATCCGCACAGTTCATAGCGATGCGGTTGAGGCTTTTTACTCACCGAAAACGCGTTTCTGGGAGCTTTTGGCAGGCTCAGTTTTGGCGCAGATGACGCTGCATCGAACAAAATTATTGCCTAATTTGCAGCATCGTTTAGATGGTTGGCTGGGGCAAATTATTTACACGCCTGCGCCCGAAGCAAACGGCAAAACACTGCGCAATGTGCAAGCGTTGTTAGGTATTGCGCTGATTGTGATTGGTTTCGTCTTGGTGAATAAAGAACGGCATTTTCCAGGTGGCTGGGCGGCGTTGCCTGTGCTGGGTGCGGTGCTGATTATTACGGCAGGCGCGCAAGCGTGGTTCAATCGCGTGGTGTTATCGAATCGGGTATTGGTGTGGTTTGGACTGATTAGCTTTCCTCTGTATTTGTGGCATTGGCCTCTGTTGTCGTTTGCGCGAATTATTGAAAGTGAAACGCCCACACGCGGAATTAGATTAGCGGCGGTTGCGCTGGCGATTCTGCTGGCGTGGCTGACCTACCGACTGATAGAAAAGCCGCTCCGCTTTGGCAAACAGGGACGTGCACAAATAATCGTGCTGCTGATGTTGATGGGCGTTGTTGGTTTTGCTGGGTATAACGATTTCAAACGCGAGGGGTTAGAGTTCCGCTTTAAGATACTAAAGAAGCAGATGGCAGCTTTTGAGTGGGGAGATAATTTCTCGAACCTTAATTGTCGGTTGGGTCACTCGGAGTTAGATTTTATTGGGAAGCATTGCATGCAATCAAAGCCTGGGATTCCAGCAGTTATGTTGCTTGGCGATTCTCATGCAAATCATTTCTATCCAGGGGTGGCTGATTTGAACAACGAAGTTATCCTTAATTTGTCATCAGGTGGATGCTTGCCATTTTTTGACATAGCTTCTACCGACCACGGTGAAAAAGATGCATGCTCTGACGCATCCAACTATGCCCTTAATTACGCTTTACAAAATGTTGCCGTGCAACAAGTCGTAATTTTCGCTAGAGGCGCGTTCTACATGGCTGGCAAAGGCTTTGGAGTTGATGAAAGCCAAAAAAGGGTCATCACGCTTGTAAAGCTGCCAAAGGTTAAAGACCCAAGAACTGTGTTTGCAATAGCCATGCGGCAAACCCTTACGCGTTTGCTCGCCAAAGGTAAAAAGATTATTTATGTACTGGATAATCCTGAGCTTGGCTTTGATCCAAAAGTATGTGTTGATAGCCGTCCGTTACGCCTTAGTAGCAAAATAAAAACGCCTTGTGCAGTGTCGAGAAAAGAATTTGACGAGCGCAACCGAGAATATCGAGAGTTGGTTTTTGGCGTGCTGAAAGAATTTCCGGCGGTGGAAGTGTTCGATGCCGCCGCGCAGTTATGTGATGAAAAATGGTGTTGGGCAATGAAGGACGGCAAGATGCTGTATCGTGATGATGACCATCTCTCGATAGAGGGGTCGCGCTACCTTGCGAAAGAGCTTGTAAAGCTGATAACTCCTTAGTGCACCTGTGCAAAAAAAATTGATACGAACATTGGTTTTTGTTATTCACGCCTCCTTACGAGCTAGTCTGGTTAGCTGCGCGAAAGCAAAATAAATAAAGTATTGACGGTTTATCTAGGCATTGTTTAGAATGCGCAGCTGTTAAAAGAGGCAAATTTGAATACAGCGGTACGCAAAATCATTTTGGTGCAGATCAGCGTTGCCGCGTTAATTGCCCTGTTGATGTGGGTTGTGCTAGGTAGTATGGCCGCACTGTCAGCGTTAACGGGAGGTTCAATCGGGTTTGTTACCGCGCTAGTGTATGCAAAAAAAATGTCCACGCCGCAAGGTGCTGAGGCAAAAAAAATAGTCCGTGCGCATTATGGTGCGGAAGCCTACAAGCTAGCCTTTACCATGCTGTTGTTCGCCTTAGTATTCAAAGAATTCAAAGCAGTACAAGCGTTACCGTTATTTATTGGTTACGCAGGGACCCTGGTAGTTTATTGGGCGGCATTAATTTTTGTGTGAAAAAAATATGAGCGCAGAAGGTCAAACAACATCGGAATATATCCAGCATCACCTAACCAACTTACACGCAGGTGAAGGCTTCTGGACATTCCATCTCGATACTTTGTTGGTTTCTTTAGTAATGGGCTTAATCGTGTTCGGCACGATGTGGTTGGCGGCGCGCAAAGCGACGGCTGGTGTGCCAGGGCGGATGCAAAACTTTGTCGAAATGGTGGTTGATATGGTGCATTCGCAGGTGAAAGATACTTTTCACGGCGATAGCAAATTGATTGCGCCGCTGGCATTGACCATCTTTGTGTGGATTTTTGCCTTGAACGCGCTGGACGTAGTGCCAGTAGATTTTCTGCCTTTGGTGGCGAGCTGGTTTGGTGTAAGTCATCTTAAGGTGGTGGCAACCACTGATTTGAACGCGACGTTTGCGATGTCAATTTCGGTATTCTTCTTGATTTATTTCTACAGCTTCAAAATCAAAGGCTTTAAGGGTTTTGGCAAAGAAATTTTGTTTGCACCATTCGGTAAAAATCCTTTGTTGATTCCTGTCAACGTGTTGTTCCGCGTAGTTGAGGACATTGCGAAGCCGATTTCATTGGCTTTGCGTCTGTTCGGTAACATGTATGCGGGCGAAATGGTGTTTATTTTGATTGCGCTGTTGCCTTGGTATTTGCAATGGACGCTAGGTGCACCTTGGGCAATTTTCCATCTGTTAATCATTACGTTGCAAGCCTTTGTATTTATGATGTTGACGGTGGTGTATTTGAGTATGGCGCATGAAAGTCACTAAAAATAAAATCTCGTCGCAATACTGTCTTGCTTAGATATTTGATTTTTAGATGCGGATAAAAGTTTTGAAGTTGTTTTTGTTTGTTGGTGTATTTGTTTTTTAACTTGTTTTAACTAAACCTCTAAGGAGATAAAGATGGAATTAGCACTGTTGTTGGGTAATGTTTCGATTGCTGTGGCGTTGTTGATCGGTTTTGGCGCGTTAGGTACTGCGATTGGTTTCGGTTTGTTGGGTGGTCGCTTTTTGGAAGGCGCAGCTCGTCAACCAGAAATGATTCCTACTTTGCAAGTTAAAATGTTCATCGTTGCGGGTCTGTTGGATGCGGTAACTATGATTGGTGTTGGTATTGCGCTGTACTTGTTGTTCGCAAACCCATTCATCGCAATCGTTAAGGGTTAATTTACCCTCGTATTTGACCGAAAGGGATTACCGTGAATATCAATGCAACCTTACTGGGACAAGCAATTACCTTTGCTATTCTCATTTGGTTCACCATGAAGTTCGTTTGGCCGCCATTGTTGGCGGCAATGGACGAGCGCGCTAAAGCCATCGCAGATGGTTTGGCGGCAGGTGAACGTGCTAAGCATGACCTTGAGTTGGCGGCTAAACGCTCGGCTGAAGTGATACGCGAAGCAAAAGAACAGGCAGCACAAATTATTGGCAACAGCGAAAAGCGTGCCAGCGAAATCGTCGAAGAAGCTAAAGCTAAAGCTAAAGTGGAAGGTGATCGTCTGGTGGCAGGTGCTAAAGCTGAAATCGATCAAGAAGTATTCCGTGCAAAAGAACAATTGCGTAGTCAAGTTTCGGCTATTGCATTGGCTGGCGCAGGGAAAATTCTGGGTCGTGAAATTGATGCTAAAGCGCACAATGATTTGCTCGATAAACTCGTTGCGGAAATCTAAGCCATGTCTGAAGCCAATACTATTGCTCGTCCTTACGCCATTGCGGCGTTTGAAGTAGCACAAAAGCAAGCTGATTTAGCGGGCTGGTCGGCTGTCATGCAAATTTTGTCGAGCGCATTGGCCAATGCTGAAGTGCGTGCTGTGGTTAGCAGTCCGCGCATCAAAATCAGCCAAGTCGAAGACTTAATGCTGGCATTGGCGGGCAAGCTAAACAAAGAGCAAGGCAATTTTGTGCGCGTGTTGGCAGCAGCAGGTCGTTTGGAAGTGGTCGCTGAAATCGCGCAAATGTATGAAGCGTTGCGCGCTGAAGCTGAAAAATCCGCACAAATTACTGTCAGTTCAGCGTTCGCGCTGAATGATGCGCAACAAGCGAAAATTGCAGCGGCACTGAAAACGCGCTTAGGTCGCGATATACAGATGAGCTGCAAAATAGACTCAGCCTTGCTAGGTGGGATTGTGATTCGCATCGGCGATAAGGTGATTGATGGCTCAGCCAACACCCGCTTATCCGAATTGGCAACCGCATTAGCTTAAGATCGAAATAATCGAAATAAGGAAAACTCAGATGAAGCTCAACCCTTCTGAAATTAGCAATTTGATTCGCAGTCGCATCGAAAATTTTGATGCGGCAACGCAAGCTCGCACTGAAGGCACCGTGGTTAGCGTAACCGACGGTATCGTTCGCGTGCACGGCTTGTCGGATGTGATGCAAGGTGAAATGTTGGAATTCCCTGGCAATACATTTGGTTTGGCATTGAACTTGGAGCGCGATTCAGTTGGCGCGGTTATTCTGGGTGAGTACGAACACATTAAAGAAGGCGACACCGTTAAATGTACTGGTCGCATTTTGGAAGTGCCCGTCGGTCCTGAATTGTGCGGTCGCGTGGTCAACGCATTGGGTCAACCGATTGATGGTAAAGGTCCTATCAATGCCAAGTTGACTGACAAAATCGAAAAAGTTGCACCTGGTGTGATTGCCCGTAAATCAGTTGATCAACCTGTACAAACAGGTTTGAAATCAATCGATTCAATGGTTCCAGTTGGTCGCGGTCAGCGCGAATTGATTATTGGCGATCGTCAAACAGGTAAAACTGCTGTCGCGATTGACGCAATCATTAACCAAAAAGGTCAAGGCGTTACTTGTATTTATGTAGCGATTGGTCAAAAAGCTTCAACTATTGCTAACGTAGTGCGCAAATTGGAAGAACACGGCGCGCTGGGTTACACCATCGTGGTTGCTGCGACTGCTTCTGATTCTGCTGCAATGCAATTCTTGGCACCATACGCTGGTTGCACTATGGGCGAATACTTCCGCGATCGCGGTGAAGATGCGCTGATTGTGTACGATGATTTGACTAAACAAGCTTGGGCTTACCGTCAAATTTCATTGTTGCTGCGTCGTCCACCAGGTCGCGAAGCTTATCCTGGCGATGTGTTCTATTTGCACTCACGCTTGCTGGAACGTGCGGCTCGCGTTAACGCGGACTACGTTGAAGCCTTCACTAAGGGCGCAGTAAAAGGCAAAACAGGTTCATTGACTGCCTTGCCAATTATTGAAACTCAAGCGGGCGACGTTTCTGCTTTCGTTCCTACCAACGTAATTTCGATTACCGACGGTCAGATTTTCTTGGAAACTGACTTGTTCAACGCAGGTATCCGTCCAGCGATTAACGCTGGTATCTCGGTATCTCGTGTGGGTGGTGCGGCACAAACTAAAGTCATCAAAAAATTGGGTGGCGGTGTGCGTTTGGCTTTGGCTCAGTACCGTGAATTGGCTGCGTTTGCGCAGTTCGCTTCCGACTTGGACGAAGCAACCCGTAAGCAATTGGAACGCGGTAAATTAGTCACTGAATTGATGAAGCAGTTGCAATACTGTCCATTGTCAGTTGCTGAAATGGCGGTCACTCTGTTCTGCGTGAACAAAGGCTACTTCGATGATGTGGCAGTTGCGAAAGCCTTGTCATTTGAATCAGCGGTACATGCTTATCTGAAATCAACTCATAAGAGTTTGATGGACACGATTGAAACGACTAAAGACCTGAATGGCGACAACGAAAAATTGTTGGCCGCAGCGATTGAAAAGTTCAAAACAACGGCTGTTTACTAAGTCGAGGTGAGCTATGGCTGGTAGTAAAGAAATCCGCACGAAAATCAAGAGTGTAGAAAATACACGCAAGATTACGCGCGCCATGGAAATGGTTGCCGCAGCCAAGATGCGTAAAGCGCAAGAACGTATGCGTGCCGCTCGCCCTTATGCTGAAAAAATCCGTGCTGTTGCCGCTCACTTGTCACGCGCGAACCCAGAATATAAGCATCCTTTCTTGGTTAAACGTGACAGCATCAAAAAAGTGGGCGTGATTGTGATTACTTCCGATAAAGGTCTGTGCGGTGGTTTGAACACCAACGTGCTGCGTTTAGCGGTTAGTCACATGAAGGCATGGGAAGCTGAAGGCAAGCAAGTTGCCGTGTGCGCAATTGGTAACAAAGGATTTGGTTTTATGAACCGCTTAGGCGCGGAAGTTAAATCTCATCTGATGGGCTTAGGCGACGTGCCGCATGTTGAAACATTGATTGGTGCGGTAAAAGTGATGTTGGATGCGTATGTGGCAGGCGAAATTGACGCTATCCATATCAGCTACAACCACTTCGTCAACACCATGAAGCAAGAGGCGATGATAGAACAGTTGCTGCCTTTGACTAGCGAACAGCTAGGTGAAGCTAATGGCAACTGGGATTACATCTACGAGCCCGATGCGAAAGTGGTGATTGATGAGCTGCTGCTACGTTACATCGAATCCTTGGTTTACCAAGGCGTAGTCGAAAACATGGCTTCTGAGCAAAGTTCTCGTATGGTGGCGATGAAAGCCGCTTCGGACAACGCCAAGAGCGTGATTGCGGACTTGAAATTGGTGTACAACAAAGCGCGTCAAGCTGCGATTACTCGCGAAATTTCAGAAATTTGCAGCGGTGCAGCGGCGATTGCTTAACGCAATAGTCACGGTTTTCGACAGAAATAATTTAGACGGAGATGCTCAAAATGAGTCAAGGTAAAATTGTTCAAAGTATTGGCGCGGTGGTGGATATTGAATTCCCTCGCGACAAAATGCCTAAAGTGTATGACGCGCTGACACTGGCTGCGACTGGCAGCACAGTAGTTGAAGCAGGTCTGACTTTTGAAGTGCAACAGCAATTAGGTGACGGCGTAGTGCGTACCATTGCGATGGGTTCTTCAGATGGTTTGCAACGCGGTATGGTAGTCAACAACACCAACAGCCCAATCACTGTGCCAGTTGGCTCAGGTACATTGGGTCGCATCATGGACGTATTGGGTCGCCCTATTGATGATGCAGGTGATATTAAATGTGAAGAACGTCGTTCAATTCACGCTAAAGCACCTAAGTTTGACGAGTTGTCACCTTCGGTTGACTTGCTCGAAACAGGTATCAAAGTGATTGACTTGGTTTGCCCGTTTGCTAAGGGCGGTAAAGTGGGTCTGTTCGGTGGTGCGGGTGTAGGTAAAACCGTGAACATGATGGAGCTGATTAACAACATCGCTAAGCAACACAGCGGTTTGTCAGTGTTTGCAGGTGTGGGTGAACGTACTCGTGAAGGTAACGACTTCTACCACGAAATGAAAG
>JAVHRN010000010.1:0-4513 GCA_036171695.1 Gallionella sp. | reverse complement strand
TCACGTTTTATATAATAAAATCAAATCGTTACGTTTCTGGATGAGAACTAATTAACGGTGACATAGCCTATTATTTTTATCCAGCTTGTACTCGCCAACTTTTGCTTGAACTTCATACATCGCGTAGTGCTTCATTTTTTTTGTCTTTTCGCCTTTCGTATCCTTTGTATTTGGCGCAACCCAATTCTTGACGTACTTTTCTGTTGAATGAAGATGCACGCTATTTGCGTTAGCTGTGATCGGAAACAGATTTTCAGTTTCTCCCTTTCCGCCAAGATTCTCATTGAGCAAATGGCCGCGAATATACTTGAACGAGCTACGATTCTTGGGATCTGTTACCAGTTTAGCCATCAAATCGTCCTGACCTGAACCTGGCGGGCTTCCCGGATTGTTTTCTATGTAGTCATAGCTTAGCCAATCTAAATGCATATACGCGCCAACGACCGTGGGATCGCCTTTAAGCTTTTGTCCCTGCTTCAAATAGACCGTTTCTTTGGTCGGGCTATCCCCATAGAACATCTCGAATAGATTTTGCAAATTACTGACGATAATTGAGCTATCTGGATCCTGCGTCAGCAAGCTCCGCGTTTGATTGATTGTTCCCAGCGCTTTTTTTTGCTCCAAAGTGGCGTCTGCCGCTTTCGCGAGCGTGTCGAATTCATCCAGTTTATTAGCTATCGGTTTTGGATATTTGCTGGCAACCACTGGGATTGGCTTGTTCTTATCCCCGGTGAAATACACTTTGTGACTCTCTCCGCCTTTCGTTTGGAAAGGTTTCTTTTGTTTCCACCACGCCACGACATTGCCCACGGCTTCTTTCCCTGTGGTGAACAACGCCTTCGCCTTCGTCACAATCCAGTTGATGGCCGCATCGAGGAGCTTGTCCACGCTGGCACGAACTTTCTCGATGACGCCCTTGATCTTGTCGGTGATTTTGCCGAGGCCGAGGAAGCCGGCGAGGAAGCTGATGGCTAGGGACAGCAAGCCGCCGAGGATGCTTTCCACGCGTTTGGCGGCGGCGCTGATGTTGCCGCCCGCGATGGCGACGATGGAGTCAATGAAGGCGACCACCACCTGGATGATTTTCGAAATCTTCTGCACGAACACCATGATGGTGTCGTAGATCGAGATGATCGCCGAGATGAAGCCTGCACCGGGAATGAACATGGCGATGAGTTTGGGTACGGCCTTGGTGATGACGGTTTCAATCACGAAGCTGACGATTCCGCTGACGACCGTATCCTTGAGGGAGGTAAGTTTGTCCTTGATCAGTTCCCATGCCGCCGCAGGGCCGCCGGTGACCAATGCGACGACGATGTCAAACGCAGTCTCGAGTCCCTTCATGATCATTTCACCGTTCGGGCCCAGCACCTTCACGATTTTGCCGCGAATCTGAGCCCAGGTGATACCGAGTACGCTCATGGCGAATTTGCCCAACTCAGGCAGGCTGAGTGCTTTGGGAATATAGACACCGGACAGCGAGCCGGTGAGCCAGTCGATCAGCCCGGCCTTGAGGTGCGTGCCGAAATTCCCGGCGAAGTTCTGGAAACCGAGCTTGGCGGCTTTCACCAGGTTGCCTACGAAGGGCATGGGGTTTTTGAGAATGCCTTTGAGGGCGGCACCGGTTTTCTTGATATAGCCCATGAGACCGGGCTTGACCGAATCGAAGATAATTTCCAGCAGGTTCCACACTGCATTACCGGCCCAAGAGACGAACTTTCCGACGAAGCCGCCGAACACCTTGACCAGTTTGGCAAATGCTTTGGGGATCAGCACGATGTCGATGATCTCCAGCGACTTGAAGGCCGAAATGAACAGTCCGGGAATTTTCTGCACGAAACCCTTCACCGCAGCCAGGTTGCTTTGGAACCAGACCCAGGCACGCGGAATCGCATTGGACTTCTTCATGTTTTCCCAGACTTCTTCCTGGCCGATCAGCTTCATGAACGGGGCAACCAGCGTTTCGGCGGAGCGCGGCACCGGATCGCCGCTGATCGGGTCCTTGCCCAATACGCCGCATAGCAAGTCGTAGCCGTTGGGGGCGTTGGCCTTTGCGAAAGCCGCGATGGGCTTGAGGATGGCATCCTTGATGAAGGTGACGATGTCGTTCTTCAGATTGATGGCGAAGTTCTTGATACGCGTAATGGGTTCGGCAATGAGTTGCTTGCCGCGCTCCAGCATTTTGAGGGGAGAGGTGATATCAAAATCTTTGATGAAGTCGGAGATGCTCTGCTTGATGGAGCTGCCGATGTCGCTCAGGGCCTTGAATTGTCCGGCGGCCCAGGCGCTGACCTTGTCGAATATGCCGTGATTATTGAGCGCGCTGGTGATGTGAACACCGACCACGGGAATCATTTCGATCACGCCTTTGAGTATATTCCCCGCGCTTCGATCCACGGATTCGCCGGTGATCGGGTTGAATCCAATCACGACTGTCAGCATCGTGAAACCCGGAATGGCGGCGGCTTTGCCGGCAAAATAGCTGCGCGGATCAAGATCAATGCCGAGTGCACTGAGTAATCCGCGCTGGATCAGCGAGGGTGATCGTTGTGTAACGGCAGATGCATCCACGCTGCGCTGGATGGCGGCTCCCTGCTGGATAGTATGGGTCAGTTCGTGCGCAATCAGTTCGCGGCCTTCGCTGCTCCCAGGCCGGAAGCGGTCACGGCCAAAGTAGACCTGATTGCCGACCGTGAAGGCCTGGGCGCTGACCTGGCGGCTGAGTTTTGCAGCTTTCTCTCCGGTGTGGATGCGCACCTTGCTGAAGTCCGCATTGAAACGCGGCTCCATGAATTGGCGGATGCCGGACGGCAGCGGATTTCCTGAAGATTGGCTGGCGCTGATTTCAGATGCCACGCTGGCGGATGTTCTGGCAGGCTCTTCCTGTTTGCGCGCGATGCGAACTGGTTCACGTTGTGTGATCGTGTTGGCGAAGCGGGCGGCATGCGGCGAGCTTTTGGCCGTCACCGCGCCTTCGGCCTGCGCCATTGGCATATGCATGATGCGCTTGGCGGTATGTTCTGCTTCGCGTTCGCCGGGATCCGCAGGGGATGAGATTTTAAGTAAAGCGGCAGGCTGAACCACGTCTGGGGTGCTGCGAACATAAACAGGCAGTCTGGCCACCACCGGCATCACCGGGCGGTTAACGATTTTCTGTACGGTCGCCGACATTCCGGTGCGGGCTAGAAGGCCCGTCCCTCCTTGTGCAGTTCGCGCTGGATGCCGTCTTCCATGTCGCGCGCGCGGAGGATGCCGTCGCCGCGCGACAGAGCCCTGAGCGAGACGTAGCGCACCACGTTCATGATGGCACCGCCGGAAAGCTCGAACTGTTCGGCGATGCGATCCAGCTCCAGACCGGCTTCCAGTCTGGCCTGTTCGGGCAGCGCCTCGCGCCAGATCTTCAGACGCTCCTGCGGGCCGGGCAGCGGGAAATGGATCACCGACTGGAAACGGCGCAGGAAGGCATCGTCTAGGTTGCTCTTGAGGTTGGAGGCGAGGATCGCCACGCCCGGATATTCCTCGATGCGCTGCAACAAAAAGCTCACTTCCTGATTGGCGTAGCGGTCGTGCGCATCGTGGATGCTGGTGCGCTTGCCGAACAGCGCGTCGGCTTCATCGAAGAACAGGATCCAGCCCTTGTTTTCGGCGCGCTCGAACACGCACGCCAGATTCTTTTCCGTCTCACCGATGTATTTCGATACCACCATGGACAGGTCTATCTTGTAGACCTCGCGCCCGCACAGCTTGCCCAGCAGGCTGGCGGCCAGCGTCTTGCCGGTACCCGGCGCACCGTGGAACAGGCTGGTGTACCCGGCGCGCAGCTTGGGGCGCATCCCCCAGTCGTCGAGCAGCGTGGCGCAGTGTGTTAGCCAGATGCGGATCTCATCTAGCTGTTCCATCGTGTGGTCGGGCAGCACCAGATACGCCCATTCCAGTTCGGTGTGCATGCGCTGCGCGGGCAGCGTGAGGTCGGGTGCGGCATCGGCGATGCCTGGTATCACACGTTGCAGCAGTAGGGCAGCAGGTTGCAACAGCGCGGCGCAGTAAGGCTCGCCCAACTGGGGCGGTTGCAGCTCGATCAGGCCGTGGCGCGTCAAAGCCTGATCGCGCCCGAACAGGTGCATCGCCGCCAGACGCGCCGCCAGGTCGTCGCCCGCCAGCAGGAAACAGGCGGTCTCCAGCGTGGGTAGGAAGGCACCGCCGGACGGCGCGCCGCCGAATTCGGTGAAACCGCGCTGGGTGGTCTCGTTGCGGGTCAGCAGCACATCCAGCAACTGCGGGCGCAGCGTGGGGGCGAGCGACAGCAGCAGAACCAGACGCTCCTCCGCAGACAACGGGTAGCTTGCCAGCATCTCCGCATAAGGCGATGCGCCGGACCAGTGTGGCGGGGGCGGCAGGGCGGCCAGTGGGCGCAGGCTGTCGCCGGGGACGGAGAAATAAGCGCCGAGACGCTGGCGTAGCGTCTCGGCCAGCCATTCCAGGTCGGCCTCCAGATGGCGGGCGTTGCCGTTCA
>JAVHRN010000009.1:0-22099 GCA_036171695.1 Gallionella sp. | reverse complement strand
GCGTGCGCCCAATCGGCGACTGATCGACGTTGATGACTTTGTCGAAAAATTCCAGTCCCGTGATTGCTTGGTGCGGTGCAGGTTCGCTGTTGCTGCCGTATAAATGTTGAGCTACGGCGGGATACAACGTGTCGTTAATCAGCGTGGACTTGCCCGAACCCGACACGCCTGTCACGCACACCAGCAATCCGACGGGCAAATTTAGCGTGATGTTTTTAAGATTGTTGCCGCTTGCGCCCGTGATGGTCAGCATCCGTTCAGGGTCGGGTTTGAGCATTTTGCTGGGCATTGGAATCGTGCGTCGTCCCGTCAAATAATCGCCCGTCAGCGACTTCGGATTGGCACACACTTCATTGGGCGTGCCAGCCGCGACGATCATGCCGCCGTGTTCGCCCGCGCCCGGCCCCATGTCCACCACATAGTCGGCATGGCGTATCGCGTCTTCATCATGTTCGACCACAATCACGCTATTGCCCATGTCGCGCAACATCTTCAGCGTATCCAGCAGGCGGTCGTTGTCGCGCTGATGCAAGCCGATGGATGGCTCGTCTAACACATACATCACCCCCGTTAAGCCAGAGCCGATTTGTGATGCCAAGCGGATGCGCTGTGCTTCGCCGCCCGACAGCGTTTCGGCGGAGCGTTCCAGCGACAAATAATCCAGCCCGACATTGTTCAAAAAAGTTAAACGGTTGGCGATTTCGATGACAATTTTTTCCGCGATGGCGGCTTTGTTGCCGTGCAGTTTTAAGTCTTGGAAAAACGCCAATGCCTGACGCAAGGGCAGCGCGTTGATGTCAAAAATATGCTGGTCGGCGACGCGCACATGCCGCGCCTCGATGCGTAGCCGCGTGCCTTTGCATTCGGGGCAGGCGCAGTTGTTCATATACTTCGCCAATTCCTCGCGCACGGTGGGCGAACCGGTCTCTTGATAGCGGCGTGCAAAATTATTGACGATGCCTTCAAAGGCGTGTTCACGCAGCATGGTTTTGCCACGCTCGTTTAGATATTGGAAGGCGATTTCAGTTTTGCCGCTGCCGTATAAAACGACTTGCTGGATTTTTTCGGGTAGCGATTCAAACGATTGCTCGATGTCAAAATCGTAGTGTTTGGCGAGCCCTGCGAGCAGTTGGTGATAGAACTGGTTGCGTCTGTCCCAGCCTTTGATTGCCCCGCTACTCAAGGACAAAGTTGGAAACGCGACGATGCGTTTGGGATCAAAAAAACTAATTTGTCCCAGCCCGTCACACTTTGGACACGCGCCCATCGGACTGTTAAACGAGAACAAACGCGGCTCAAGTTCGGGCAGTGAATAACTGCAAATCGAACAGGCGAATTTCGCTGAAAATAAATGCTCGATGTTGCTATCCATTTCCACCGCGAGGGCGCGACCATCGGCATGATGCAATGCAGTCTCGAACGATTCCGCCAGTCGTTGCTTGGCTTCCACGTTGACCTTCAATCTATCGACCACAATCTCGACGGTATGTTTTTTATTTTTTTCCAGCTTGGGCAAATCGTCCATGTCGTGCACTTTGCCGTTCACCCGCACCCGCACAAAACCCTGTGCGCGCAACTCTTCAAACAGCTCGACCTGCTCGCCTTTGCGCTCCACCACCAGCGGCGCAAGGATCATCACCTTGGTGCCTTCGGGTAACGCTAAAACGTGATCGACCATCTGTCCGACCGACTGTGCTTGCAGCACCAAATCGTGTTCGGGGCAATACGGATCTCCCGCACGGGCAAACAACAGCCGCAAATAATCGTGGATTTCGGTAACCGTGCCGACCGTCGAACGCGGATTGTGCGAGGTGGCTTTTTGCTCGATGGCGATGGCGGGCGACAAGCCTTCAATCAAATCCACATCGGGCTTTTCCATCAACTGTAAAAATTGCCGCGCGTATGCCGACAGCGATTCTACATAGCGGCGTTGCCCCTCGGCATACAAGGTATCGAACGCCAGTGACGACTTACCCGAACCCGATAAACCTGTGATAACCACCAGCTTATGGCGTGGCAAATCGAGGCTGATGTTCTTCAGGTTGTGGGTGCGCGCCCCGCGAATTTTGATGAGTTCCATGCTGGATAGTTGAGCGAAAAATGACGCGCGAATATACGCGAATTTGTCGGCATTCCCAAACTTGCCGCACCACCGTCCCAAAAACATTGAGCTGCCAATTTCCAACTAGATTGCCTCTACGCAATCTGAAGTTGTAGAACGCTATACATTGATTTATTTTGACCTAAATTTAGTAACGATGGTGAGCTGGGCATTAACACAAAAATAAAATCCGCTTACCTAAGTAATAAAAAAGCCGACTGATTAAAGGTCGGCTTTTTAATGTACTAAAAACGAGTTACTTTTTAACTTTTTCGCAATTTGCTACGCACTTTGTTTCCAACTGAAATTTACCGCCCGCCATTTGAAAGCAACGATTATATTTTTCAGTACAACTAGACATGTCAGCTTTACATTTCCCAGAATCATCTGGGCAGTAAGCATTTCCTTTTGCTTTGCAATCAGCGATTTCTCGCTCTTTTTTTGCAACACAGGATTCAGCCTTCATTTCCAACATTTGCTCACATTGTGCTTGTGTCATTTGGCATTGCATTGCACTAGTTTTACCTTGCTGCGTATCAGGGTCGGTATAGGCATAAGTTGTACTGTACTCAGGTTTCGATTCAAACATATCTTGTATAGAAGCGGTGCTACAGGCACTCAACAACAACGTTGCTAACAGCATCATAATTTTCATTTTGACATCCCTCAAATAATTAAAAATCGTTATCAACGCAGCAACATTACGACGCTTATAACGATTGCCAACTCTAGCATATCGCGCGCCATTAGAGAAGCAAACTCCGTGGATAGAAACACTGCATTACTAGATTCTGCGCGCCATGCCCAAGCGTGTTGCCAAACCAAAATTTAGTCAGTTCGAGAAGTCTCTGCGAGGCACTCTCGCATATAACATTCGGCTGTTTCGTTTTGAGCAAGGTCTCTCGCAAGAAGAGCTGGCATTTCGTTGCGAACTTGATAGAACATACATCTCCGCTGTTGAACGTTGTATCTGGAATGTTGCGTTAAGCAACATTGAAAAAATCGCCATAGCTCTCAAAATTGAGCCTTGGCAATTGCTGCTTAAACCCGTACCCCCAACACGTAAAGATTCCTAGCACCACACGTCTGTCAGCCGCACTACAGGTATAATCCGCCGCTCTTTTTTTGCCTCACCGGCGCGCACTCCAGATGAATATCCTTTACGAAGAAGACGGCAGTTTCAAGGTCGGCAGCATCATGACCGACAACACCAGCTCACTCCAGATTGAAAGCCTGTCTGGCAAGCGCAGCAAAATTAAAGCGACGAGCGTGATGCTGCGTTTTACCCAGCCCGCAATGGATGTGTTTATGGCGCAAGCCGATGCGATGGCGGAGCAAATCGAGGTGGAGTTTTTGTGGGAATGTTGCCCACCCGATGAGTTCGCTTTTGAGCAAACCGCCGAAGAATACTACGGGCATAAACCCTCGCCGTTAGAGGCTGCGGCGGTGATGTTGCGCTTGCATGGCGCACCGATTTATTTTCATCGCAAAGGCAAAGGTCGCTATCGCGCCGCCCCTGCCGATGTGCTCAAAGCCGCCCTTGCGGGGGCGGAAAAAAAGCGTCAGCAACTGGCTTTGCAAGCGCGCTTTATCGAGCAACTCAGTAAGTTTGAATTGCCCGCAGAATTCAAAGATCACATCAACAATCTGCTCTACCAACCTGACCGCAACACCTTGGAAGTTAAGGCCTTGGAGGCTGCTTGTGCGATGACGCATTTGTCCGCTGCGCACCTACTGCATCAGTGCGGCGCGCTGCCTTCCACGCATGATTTCCACTTCAATAAATTCTTGTTTGAGAACTTCCCTAAAGGCATAGATTTCCCTGAAGTCGAGATTGCGACGTGGGGTGAATTGCCACTGGCGACGGCGCAGGCGTTCAGTATTGACGATGCCAGCACGACCGAAATTGACGATGCGTTTTCACTAGAAAAATTAGCCGATGGACAGTGGCGCGTGGGCATCCATATCGCCGCGCCTGCGCTGGGTTTGCTGCGCGATTCAGCGGGCGACAAATTGGCGGCTAGCCGACTCTCTACGGTGTATATGCCTGGACAAAAAATCACCATGTTGCCCGACAGCGTGGTGCAAGCCTTTACGCTGAATGCCGATCATGTTTGTCCCGCGCTGACGATGTATGTGGATGTCGATCCTGACACGCTGCTTATCACGTCAACCTTTAGTCGCGTCGAGCGTGTGCACATCGCGGCGAATTTGCGCCACGACACCTTAGAGCCTTTATTTAATGAAGAGACGCTGGCAGCGGGCAAGCTCGATTACGCTTACGCGCCTGAATTAAAATTGCTGTGGAATTTCGCCAACAAGCTGGAAGCCTTGCGTGGTAAGGCTTCCGACAACGGCACGCAGATGGATTACAACTTCACTATCGAAGATGATGTGGTGAGCATCACCACGCGGCGACGCGGTTCGCCAATCGACAAAGTAGTGTCTGAGCTGATGATTTTGGTCAACAGCGCGTGGGGCAAACAATTAGATGAGTATGGTTTTCCCGGCATTTATCGCACCCAAAATAATGGCAAAGTAAAAATGAGCACCGTCGCCGCACCGCATCAGGGCTTGGGTGTGGCGCAATATATGTGGTCGAGTTCGCCGCTGCGCCGCTATGTTGATATGGTCAATCAGCGTCAGATTATTGCGATGCTGGCGGATGCCGAGCCCATCTATCCAAAAAATGATGCGGGGCTGTACGCAGTGCTGCGCGATTTTGAAACCATGTACGGCATTTACAACGACTTCCAAAGACAAATGGAACGCTACTGGTGTTTGCGTTGGTTGCAGCAAGAAAAAGCGGCCGCAACTAACGGCAACGAAGTGGTCATCATAGGTTCGGTCATTCGCGAAAACTTGGTGCGCGTCAGCAACATTCCGCTGGTGTTCAAAGCGCATTCCATGCCTGAACAAGTGCCGCACACCAAAGTTACGCTGGGCGTGGGCGACATCGACTTACTTGATTTGAATCTGCATACCCGCTTTATTGCGGCGGAAGTTCCCGCCCCTGCGCTGGAGAGTGCGGCTTGATAAAGTCCTCACAAAAACTGCTCGTCGGGGCGATGTTAGGGTCGCTCGCGTTTCATGTTTTTGCGATATGGGGCGTTGGCTTGGTCTTGCCTGACCCGAAAAAAATGCCGAGTTTCACGCAGCCGTTGCAAGTGGTGTTGGTCAACAGCAAATCGAAATCTAAGCCTGTCAAAGCCGATGCTTTAGCACAAGCCAATTTAGATGGCGGCGGCAACACCGAAGCCGATAAGCAAGCCAAAACACCGCTGCCTACCTTGCAAGACGATGCGCGTTTTACCCCTGAGCAAAAAGCCAAAAGTGTCGCCGCGCTTGAAGCCGAGACGCAACGCTTGCTCACACAACTCAAAAATGACCGCAGCGTAGCTCGGCCAGAACCCATCAAAAAGCTCGCCAGTGCAACGCTTACAGGCGATGACTTGCTGCAAAAAAGTTTGGAGATTATTCGTCTCGAAGCGCAGATTGATAAAGCCCATGAGGCGTATCAAAAACTGCCACGGCGTAAATTTATCGGCGCGCGCACGCAAGAATATCGCTTCGCGCAATACATCGAAGACTGGCGCGTCAAAATCGAACGCTTGGGTAATTTGAATTATCCCGAACAAGCGCGGCGTGAGCAGTTATTCGGCAAGCTGCAATTAAGCGTGTCGATCCGCGCCAACGGCACGCTCGAAAGTGTTGAGGTTGATCGCAGTTCAGGGCATCGCATTTTGGATGCGGCGGCGGTGCGCATCGTCAAACTCGCCGCCCCTTACTCGCCGTTGCCTGACGACATCAAGCGCGATACCGATATTCTCACCATCACTCGCACTTGGTCGTTTACCCAGTCGGATCATTTGGAAAGTGAATAGCAACAGTCGTGAGCGGGCGTGGTGCGTACAGCCAATTTGCGCACGCTCTCACAACTTCAGTTCCTATCGCTGCACGACCTTAACTAACGACTAACACGACTCGCCACTCATCATGCCAAACCGTCTGCTGCGTCATCAAATCACCTTGCTTGTCGTGGTCGGCGCAGCCTATATCTTGTCGTTTTTTCATCGCTTCGCGCCTGCCGCCATCGCACAAGATTTACAGCAAACCTTTCACGCCAGCAGTGCGCAATTAGGCAGCCTCGCGGCAACCTATTTTTACGTTTATACGGTGATGCAAATCCCGACGGGCATTCTCGCCGACACCTGGGGGCCGCGTCGCATCGTCACGCTAGGCGGGCTGATTGCGGGCATCGGCTCGATTATGTTTGGCATGGCGGACAGCTTAGTCGCTGCGTCTATCGGGCGATTGTTGGTGGGGTTGGGCGTATCGGTGATGTTTATTGCCCTGCTCAAACTTAATGCGAATTGGTTTCATGATCGCCATTTCGCCACCATGACGGGCATCACTATTTTGCTCGGTAATGTCGGCTCGTTTCTTGCCACTGCACCGTTAAGTGCCTTGCTGGGCGTGGCTTCATGGCGCAGCGTGTTTGTCGCCATCGGCGTGCTGTCGATTATTTTGGCGGGCTTGGCGGCTAGCTTGGTGCGCAATAAACCGCAGGACATCGGTATGAAAAGTTTGCGCGAATTAGACGGTAAAACTGCCCACGCCGCACACACGGGACACTGGCTAGACGGACTCAAAATCGTGCTGAAAAATCGCGCCACTTGGCCGGGCTTAGTGGTCAGCTTAGGCATGGCAGGTTCGCTGTTTGCCTTTGGCGGCTTATGGGCTGTGCCATTTTTACACGACGCATACGGCATGAGCCGCAGCGTCGCCAGCGCGCACACCTCCACGTTGATTGCAGGCTTCGCCTTAGGCGCGTTTTTTATCGGATCAGTGTCGGATAAATTAGGCAAACGCAAACCCGTCATGCTCGCCGCCGCGACGTTGTATTGCCTCGCTTGGCTACCTTTTTTGGCGCATCTCGATTTAGCTAACGGTCTGAGTTATGTCTTGTTTTTTGTGATGGGAATCGGCGCATCGGGTTTCACTTTAACTTGGTCGTGCGCCAAAGAAGTTAACCCGCACGCCTTGTCGGGTATGGCGACCAGCGTCGTCAATACAGGCGGATTTTTAGGGACGGCCATGTTGCAACCTTGGGTCGGCTGGGCGATAGATGCACAGCAAAGCAGTTCGCTCACCCGAACTTTTAGCGACTATCAAACAGGCATCGCGCTGCTGTTTGGCTTCGCCTTACTCGGTGCGGCGGCGATATTTTTTATTCAAGAAACACATTGTCGTTATCAAAGCAGCTCTAGCACGCTTGACAGTTAGTTCTAGCTAGAACTATTATGGTTCTAATTAGAACTAACTGTTGATTATCATGTTAAGTAAAACTTTTCTGCCGCTGTTGCGCGAACTCGCCGACACCTATCAAACCTTTCAAGCGTATTCCGCCGCGCATATTCGCACGCTGGATTTAACCCCCGCGCAATTCGACATCATCGCCACCTTGGGCAATACGCAAGGATTTTCGCCCTCCGAACTGAGCCAAAAAACCTTGATTACCAAAGGCACGCTGACGGGCGTGATAGACCGCTTGTGCGATAAAGGGCTGGTGACGCGGGTCGCTGCGGCAGGTGATGGACGCGGCTATTTGATTCAACTGACTAAACGCGGCGAAAAATTATTCGCTAAAATTTTCCCTGCGCATTTAGCGCATTTACAGCCTGTTTTCGCGCAACTTAAACATCAAGACATCAGCGCACTCACCGCGCAATTAGCGCAATTACGCAACGCCTTTAGCAGCCAAAAATAGGAGGCATTATGTCCGCAGCAAACACTTACAGCCGCACCGCGATAACCTTACATTGGCTAATGGCTGGGCTGATTTTTGTGGCGTTTCCATTGGGCGTTTATATGTCCGACTTAAAATTCTCGCCGCTCAAATTGCAATTAGTCAGCTATCACAAATGGCTGGGGGTGACGATTTTCCTGTTGCTGCTGGTGCGCATCGTGTGGCGGCTACGCCATACGCCGCCTGCCTTGGCGTGGCGCATTGCGGCCTGGCAACAACGCGCCGCGCACGCCGTGCATCAAGTTCTGTATGGCTTATTACTGGCGATTCCGCTCAGCGGTTGGCTGATGAGCTCGGCGAAAGGCGTGCCCGTGGTGTATTTCGGTTTAGTGCAATTACCCGATTTAGTCAGCAAAGATAAAGCCCTTGGGCAACTGTTAGAAAATATCCACGCCTCACTCAATTATGCTTTGCTGGGCTTGGTTTTGTTGCATGTTGCCGCCGCACTCAAACATCATTTTTTAGATAAAGACGATACCTTGGCGCGCATGTTGCCGCTGTTAAAAAGGAGCACGAAATGAAGTTCTGGCTAATCAGTTTTTGCTGCTTCAGTTTAGGTGCGCATGCGCTGGAATTTAACGACGTTAAAACCGCGCAAAGCAGCGTGGCATTTGGCTACAAACAAATGGGCGTGCCGCTGTCGGGCAGTTTCGCCAAGTTCGCCATTACCGCGAATTTTGACCCCGCCAAACCGCAAGTGGCGGCCGCCAAAATCGACATCGCACTGGCCAGCATCGACACGGGCAACGAGGATGCAAACGACGAAGTGAAAGATAAGGTGTGGTTCAACACCGCACAATTTCCTAGCGCGCAATTTGTTGCTAGTCGCATCAGCGCGCTGGGCGGTAACCGTTTTGAAGCGCGCGGCAAATTAACCATCAAAGGCAAAACGCTAGATGTCGTCGCACCTTTCACTTTTCAGCAAACCGGCGCGCAAGGCATATTCGACGGGGCTGTAACGATTAACCGTTTGGATTACGCCATCGGCACGGGCTTGTGGGCGGATGTGTCCACCGTTGCTAATGAGGTATCAATAAAATTTCATTTTGTCGCCAGCAGACGGGCAGCTCCATAAATTGAAATCTCGTCGCAATACTGCGTTGCTCATAAAAAATTACTCCTCACATAGCTGTTCTATGCGTCGTCGCAATTTTTTATTCGCGCCTTGTCTTGCTTAGATATTTCAATTTCTAGAGCCGCCCGTAGTAAACCGTAGTAAGTCGTATCTATCGTTTGTTAACCTAGGAGAATCACCATGAAAAAAATCATCGCCCTTGCCGTTGCCGCGAGCTTTTCTAGTGTCGCTTGTGCAGCTGCGGATACTTACAACATCGAGCCAACCCACAGCATGGCGCGCTTTGAATATAGCCATTTAGGTTACTCGATGCAGCAAAGTCGCTTCGATAAAACCAGCGGCAAAATCACGCTGGATCGTGCCGCTAAAACAGGTTCGGCGGACATCGTGATTGACACGACATCAGTCAACACGGGGTCAGCTTTGTTTAACGAGCATATTCAAAAAGACGATTTGCTCGATACGGCGCACTTTCCCACCATCACCTTCACATCGCATGACTTCAAATTTGACGGCGATAAATTAGTCGCAGTGAATGGCGATTTGACTATTAAAGGCATCACCAAAGCGGTAACGCTCAAGGTCAATTCGATGTTGTGTATGCCGCATCCGATGTTGAAAAAAGAAGCCTGTGGTGTAACTGCGACCACGCAAATCAAACGCACTGAATTTAATGCGGGCAAATTTGCACCTTATGTCAGCGATGAAGTCACGCTGACGATTCCTGTCGAAGCGATTAAAGAATAAGTCGCTCCGCCGTAACTAGCTGGCTCGCCCCGCAACGGGCGAGCCATTTTTTTGTCGCAAACCGCGCGTGGTATGGCGACTTCGCCTGTAAAATGCGGCTCGGCTCAAACCGTTATCTGTGTGGGGGAAACACACCATGTGCAAATTAAAACTCGCTTGGCTAATGCCGCTACTAACCACGCTTTGTGCACACGCCGAAAGCGAGCCTGATTATTTACAGGAATTCCCCGTGGTGTTGAGCGCGTCGCGTTTGAATCAGCCGCTCTCTGAAGCCCCTAATGCCATGACCGTTATCGACCGTGCCATGATTCGCGCATCGGGATTTCGCAGCTTGCCTGACGTATTTAATTTAGTGCCAGGCATGTATGTCAGTTACTACAAAGGCTCGCAGCCGATTGTGTCGTATCACGGTTCGTTCGATCAGTTCGCGCGTTCCATGCAGGTGCTTATTGACGGACGCAGTGTGTATATGCCGCCCTCCAATATGGTGGATTGGGCGGCCTTGCCGATTACCTTGGCAGACATCGAGCGCATTGAAGTGATTAGAGGGCCAGCCGCCGCTTCGTATGGCGCGAACTCGGTGCATGGCGTGATTAACATCATCACCCGCGATGCGGGGGCGCAACAGGGTCGCTCGGTGGTAATGACGCGTGGCAGCAAAGGCATCAACGACGTGCAAGGGCAGTTTGGCGCGCATGGTGAAAAGTTTGATTACCGTATGACGCTGGCATACACCGCCGATAACGGTTTTGATGATCGCACCGCGACGCATCTGCCCAGTAGCGCAAACGCGAATTTGCACAACAGCAACGACAGCAATCAGGCGCGCTTGGTCAATTATCGCGGCACCTATTACCCGAATAATCGGGACAGTTTGGATGTACAACTCGGTGCGAATCGTGACGTACAAGGCACGGGCGAGCCCATCGCACTGAATGCCGCCAACCCTTTTCACGACTTAATGCTTAGCAATAGTTTTCAGATGCTCACTTGGTTGCACCAAACCGACAGCCAAAATGAAATCAAGCTGACGCTTTCGCACACGCGCAACGCCTCCCGCGAAAATATGACCATGTTTTTTCCGCCAACCATACCCACTCCTGAACCGTTGACACAAAGCATCGCAGCCGATCGGACGTTGCTGGCAGCGCAACACACACTTGCCCTAAACGCCAGCAATCGCTTAGTGTATGGCGCAGAAATCGCGCAAGAAAAAATCGCCAACTACAGCACGTTCCCAACCAGAGTACCGCTCGTTTTAAGCAATCAAATTAGCTTGCCCAGCACGCGTGTTTTTGCTCACGACGAACATTCTTTCAGCACCGCGCTGCTGGGCAATTTAGGCGCGATGTGGGAAGACGACGGCATGGGACATCAGCAACTGTCCCCGCGTACTTCGCTCAACTATCACGTCACGCCTGAACACACTTTGCGTATCGGCGCGTCGCTCGCCTATCGCAGCCCAGCCCTCACCGAAAACTACAATGCGGTTGCCGCAACCTATCCTTTTGGCGACCGCTTTATTGCCAGTGGCACGTCACTGAATCTGCAATCAGAAAAGTTACTGTCGCGCGAAATCGGCTATCTAGGGCAATTTAATCAACACGCCACGACGTTGGACGTGCGGTTATTTAGCGATCAGTTTGGTCAAGTTATTTATTATGACAACGCCAATTCAACTTTCAAAAATGGCATAGCAGGGGGCTTTAGTGGGTTTGAAACAACCTTAAAACACAGCGTGAGTCACGACACTAATCTCACGCTTAACTGGGGGCGCGAATTTGTCCGCAGCAACACTCAGGCGTTGCTAAATTTTGGCGATCGACTTGCCATGAGCTTGCCGACTAATGTGATTAGCGCGCTCTGGTCGCAAAACTTTTCTAACCGCTTTAACTACAGTATTGCTTACTATCAGCAATCCACCGCCGTCGGCAGTTACTCCCCTGGATACGACACGCAACCGTTCCATCGCCGCGTTGATTTACGCCTAGCACAAGGCTTCAAAAAAACATTGGGCGTGGAGGGTGAAGTCGCCTTCGTGGTGCAAAATTTATTCAACGACAATTACACCGAATACGTCGCCAAAAATGTATTTAACCAACGCAGTTATGTCACCGTAAAAGTTGATTTTTAACTGCTGTGATTAAGCTGGGCAGAGACTGCCTAAGCGCGCCGCCGATTACTCATTACTTTTAACTATTCATGCCTAGTAAAAATCATCAACTCGCCGTACTCGCACCCGAAAAAGCTAAGTCTGTGCCGCCGCAAATGTACCAAGTGCTGCTGCATAACGACGACTACACCACGATGGAATTCGTCATCGAAGTGCTACGCAAATTTTTTGCGATGGATGCGGAACGCGCTCAAAGTGTGATGCTCAAAATTCACAATGAAGGGCGCGCCATTTGCGGCATTTACAGCCGCGATGTCGCCGAAACAAAAGTCGCGAATGTCAGTGCGTTTGCACAACAACACCAGCATCCGCTACGATGCAGCATGGAGGAAACAAAATGATTGCCCAAGAACTTGAAGTCAGTCTGCACATGGCTTTCATCGCCGCCCGTCAGCAACGCCACGAATACATTACCGTTGAACATTTGCTGTTGGCGATGTTGGATAACCCATCCGCTGCGCCGATTTTGCGCGCCTGCAAAGTCGATATTGAAGAGCTGCGCATCGTCATTCAAACTTTTATTGATAGCCATACGCCCATCGTACCGGGCGATGCCGATGCTGACACGCAACCCACCGTAGGCTTTCAACGCGTGATACAGCGCGCCATTTTGCATGTGCAATCCGCCAACAAAAAAGAAGTGTTGGGCGCGAATATTTTGGCGGCGTTGTTTGGTGAAAAAGATTCGCACGCGGTGCATTTTTTAACTGAACGCGGCGTGTCGCGCCTAGATGTAATCAATCTACTTATCAATGGCATCAACGCTGAACCTGTCGCACCTGAACCCGCTGCGCCAACTGAAACCAGCGCACCCGTCAGTGATGACAGTGCCTTAAAAAATTACACCTTGGATTTGAATGCGCACGCGCTGGCGGGCAAAGTTGATCCGCTCATCGGGCGCGATACTGAACTGGAACGCGTGATCCAAACGCTGTGCCGCCGCCGCAAAAATAATCCACTGTTAGTTGGCGAAGCTGGGGTCGGCAAAACTGCGATTGCCGAAGGCTTGGCGCGCCGCATCGTGGAAGACAATGTGCCCGATATTCTTAAAGATGCGCGCGTGTATTCACTCGACATGGGTGCGTTATTGGCGGGCACTAAATATCGCGGCGACTTTGAACAACGCCTCAAAGCTGTGTTGAAAGAGCTCAACGAGATGCCCGGTGCGATTTTATTTATCGACGAAATCCATACCATGATAGGGGCAGGGGCAGCCTCTGGTGGCACGATGGACGCGTCTAATTTGCTTAAGCCCGCGCTGTCGAATGGCACGCTGAAATGTATCGGTGCGACCACTTACCAAGAGTATCGCGGCATCTTTGAAAAAGACCACGCGCTGTCGCGTCGCTTCCAAAAAGTAGATGTCCCTGAACCCTCGGTTGAACAAACCATCGCGATTTTGAAGGGACTGAAAACGCGTTTTGAAGAACATCACGGTGTGAAATTTAGTGCGTCAGCCATCACCTCGGCCGCCGAGCTATCCGCGCGTTACATCAATGATCGTCATTTGCCCGACAAGGCGATTGATGTGCTGGACGAAGCAGGTGCAGCGCAACGCGTGTTGCCTAAATCGAAACAGAAAAAACTTATCGGCAAACACGAAATCGAAGAGATTATTTCTAAAATTGCGCGCATCCCGCCACGCACCGTGTCGAACGATGATCGCAATAGTTTGAAGACGCTGGACCGCGATTTGAAAGCGGTCGTGTTTGGTCAAAACAAAGCCATCGACGCGCTTGCCACGGCAATCAAAATGTCGCGCAGCGGCTTAGGCAATCCGCAAAAACCCATTGGTAGCTTTCTATTTTCAGGGCCAACAGGCGTAGGTAAAACTGAAGTTGCTAAACAATTAGCTTATGTGTTGGGGATGCCGCTGCATCGCTTCGATATGTCTGAATATATGGAGCGTCATGCGGTGTCGCGCTTAATCGGTGCGCCACCCGGCTACGTCGGTTTTGATCAAGGTGGCTTACTCACCGAGATGATTAGCAAGCAACCGCACGCGGTGTTGTTGCTGGATGAAATCGAAAAAGCCCATCCCGATATTTTCAACATTTTGTTGCAAGTGATGGATCACGGCACGCTTACCGACAACAACGGACGCAAAGCAGATTTCCGCAACGTGGTGATTATTATGACTACCAATGCGGGTGCAGAAGCCTTGAATAAAAGCCAGATTGGTTTCGCTAAAGTGAATACCAGCGGCGATGAAATGATCGACATCAAACGCACTTTTACGCCCGAATTCCGCAATCGTTTGGATGCCGTGATTTCCTTCGCGCCGCTCAATCACGAAGTGATTTTGCGCGTGGTGGATAAATTCTTAATGCAGCTCGAAGAACAACTGCATGAGAAAAAAGTTGAAGTGCTGTTCACCGACGCGCTCAAAGATTATTTGGGTAAGCATGGCTTTGATCCGAAGATGGGCGCGCGGCCGATGGCACGCTTGATACAAGACACCATCCGCAGCGCGTTGGCGGATGAGCTGCTGTTTGGTCGTCTCGCCAGCGGCGGTAAAGTCAGCGTGGATGTGGTTAATGAAAAAGTTCAGCTAGCCTTTGAGGATGAGGTTGTTGCGGTCTAGCCGCAAACTTTAGGCAATAAAAAAGGCAGCCCAGCTGGACTGCCTTTTTTTATTTGGCTCGCATTAGTTAAGCAATCATGCCCGCCGCTACAGTGTTGTTAGTCGCTTCATCAATCACGATAAAGCTGCCACTGGCGCGGTTGCGCGTGTAAGCATCAAACGCTAATGGTTGCTGCACTTTCATCGTCACGTGCACGATGTCATTCATGTTCACGGTTGGATTAGCCTGTTGTTCTAGGGTGTTGACATCGATGCGATAGTCGATGCTAGAGAACAAACATTTCGCCGTGCGGGTGGTGTGCTTCACCAAGTATTTGCGATTTTTATCCAGCGGGGTTTCCGACAACCAGCACAACATTGCCGAAAACTCTTTCGCCACAGTAGGTAAAGAGTCTGCCTTGGCTAACATATCACCGCGTGAAATGTCGATTTCGTC
This sequence comes from Gallionella sp., assembly GCA_036171695.1. Classification (GTDB taxonomy): domain Bacteria; phylum Pseudomonadota; class Gammaproteobacteria; order Burkholderiales; family Gallionellaceae; genus Gallionella. The sequence goes on along the minus strand of JAVHRN010000009.1, from coordinate 7,174 downwards.
AGCCAGCGTAATCGTGATGGATTGCGGTGCGATGGCGGTTGGCAACAGACCATCCAAAGTAACAATTGCCTTGACGCGACTGGTGCGACCTGAGGGCAACACTGTTACTTCGTCACCAACTGAAATTTCACCCGCTTCAATGCGTCCCATAAAACCACGGAAGTCATGGTACTCATCGGTTTGCGGGCGGCATACCCATTGCACTGGGAAACGGAAATCGCGCGTATTTACATCGTTATCAATTGCGACGCTTTCTAATTTTTCCATCAGCGTCGGGCCTTGATACCAGTTCAAACTATCACCTCTCTCCACCACCATATCGCCGACTAAAGCCGACAAGGGAATGCACGTTACGTCATGCAAATTAAGCTGTGCGGCGAAGGCTTTGTACTCGGCCACAATCTCGTCAAAACGTGCTTGCGAATAATCGACCATGTCCATTTTGTTGACTGCCAACACGATGTGCGGCACGCCGACCAAGCTCGCCAAATAAGTATGGCGGCGGGTTTGCACCAGCACGCCGCGCCGCGCATCAATCAAGATCACCACAAGGTTGGCCGTCGAAGCAGCCGTGACCATGTTGCGGGTGTACTGCTCGTGTCCTGGCGTGTCGCCGATAATAAATTTGCGTTTTGGTGTAGCGAAATAACGGTACGCCACGTCGATGGTGATGCCTTGTTCGCGCTCGGCTTGCAAGCCATCGGTGAGCAGCGATAAATCTACCGCCGTCATGCCGCGTTTTTCACTGGTCTTAGAAATCGCCGAATACTGATCTTCAAAAATAGATTTTGAATCGTGCAGTAAGCGACCGATTAACGTGCTTTTACCGTCATCGACTGAGCCAGCGGTGATGAAACGAAGGAGTTGTGTTGTGTTACTCATAGTTAGTACCTTTTTTGTCCACAGATTACGCAGATTCACGCAGATTTTGGTTTGGTTTTTAATCCATTTAACCTGCGTAATCTGCGGATGATGATTTTTAGAAGTAGCCTTCTTTTTTGCGCAGTTCCATCGACGCATCCGAAGTTTGATCATCCATGCGCGTCGCGCCGCGTTCAGTGACGCGCGTGCTGGCGGTTTCTTCGATGATTTCATCCACGGTGCTGGCGTTTGATTCAACTGGCGCGGTACACGTTACATCGCCCACAGTACGGAAACGCACCATCACGACTTCGACTTTTTCTCCTGCTTTAGGCTGCACCAAATCAGAAATCGGCACGAGCATCCCGTTGCGGCGAACCACTTCGCGTTCGTGCGCAAAATAGATGCTTGGAATGTGTAATTTTTCGCGGCCAATGTATTGCCAAATATCCATTTCCGTCCAGTTGGAAATCGGAAATACACGGATATTTTCGCCCGCATGAACACGGGTGTTGTATGTATCCCACAATTCTGGGCGTTGATTTTTTGGGTCCCACTGACCGAATTCATCGCGGAACGAAAAGATGCGCTCTTTGGCGCGCGCTTTTTCTTCATCGCGTCGCGCTCCGCCCATGCAGGCATCAAAGCCAAACTCGGCAATCGTTTCAAGCAAGGTCACCGACTGAAACGGATTGCGTGGTAAGTCGGGATTTTTAATCACGATGGTGCCGCGCTTAATCGAGTCTTCCAGCGAACGAACAATTAAACGCTCCCCCAAATCTTTTGCCAATTTATCGCGCGTGGCGATGACTTCGGGGAAGTTATGCTCCGTGTCGATATGCACTAGCGGGAACGGAAATTTCGCAGGGCGAAAGGCTTTTTCGGCCAAGCGCAACATTACGATGGAGTCTTTACCGCCCGAAAAAAGCAGCGCGGGATTTTTACATTCCGCCGCGACCTCGCGCATGATGTGGATGGATTCACTTTCTAAAACGTCCAAGTGGGACAAGCTGTGATTACTCATTTTCTCTTTCTCTATTTTGATTGCAATGGATTGTGTATTTGCCTAGGTGTGCGCGCAATTTAATTATCTGGATTTAATCGGATGACTTTCGCGACATGCAGCCCGCATTCCTTATTCTCTGGATTTTCCCACCACCAGCGACCAGAGCGAATATCTTCACCTGGGGTAACAGAACGGGTGCACGGTGCGCAGCCGATGCTGGGGTAAAAACGGTCGTGCAGTTTATTGTATGGCACGTCATTTTGCTTGAGATATTCCCACACTTCGGCGTTCGTCCAGTCCAACAAAGGATTGAATTTTTGCAAGCCGTGATCAGCATCGAATGAAGAAATTTCCAGGCTGCCACGCGTGACGGCTTGGTCGCGGCGCATCCCTGTCAGCCAAGCTTGCTTGCCTGCCAGCGCACGTTTTAGGGGGGCAACTTTGCGGATATAACAACAGCCTTTGCGATTTTCTACACTGTTGTAAAAACCGTTTACACCGTTTTGCGCTACATAGTTTTCGACTGCCGCAGCGTCAGGGAAATAAACCTGCAAGGGCACCCTGTAGCGTTCGCGCAGCGCACTCATTAAGTCGTAGGTTTCTGGCGGCAAGCGTCCCGTGTCCAAACTAAACATGCTGATGTCGGGCTGAAACTTAGCAATTAAATCGGTCAACACCATATCTTCCGCGCCCAAACTATTGGCGAACGTCACGGCTGAAAAATCGCGTACCGCTTCCGCCAATACGGCTTTGACTTGCTCAACTTTTTGCGTCAAATCATTCATCTCATGCTCCTCGTGTAGTGCGTCTAAATAGCGGCAGGGTTTCATCGCTGGAGGCTTGATAGCTCACTGAAAAATCGCTCAAGCCTTTTAATACGTCCGCGCAATCTTTATCCGCGCGCGGCGCAAACGCATCAAACCCTGCGCGCTGCATATAAAAAATTTGGTCGCGCAATACTTCGCCTATCGCGCGTAACTCGCCGCGATAGCCGAGCCGCACACGCACATGATGCGCAATCGAATAGCCGCGTCCGTCCGCAAATTTAGGAAAGTCCACTGCAATCACCGCAAATTTTGCGATGTCCTCAGCGAGTGATTCAGCGCGCTCATCGCTGGCCAACCACACGCCCAATTCGCTGCGTGTTTGCAAAACCTCACGTTGCGCCAACCAGACTTGTAACGGCACGATAACGCGCGCACCTTGTACTGCAACGCTTTCAGGCAGCTCGCCTTCGCTCAAACGCAGCACTTGCCAATCGTCCTTCACCACGGTTTTGTTTTTGATAATCATTTTTTATGTCGCTTCTATAAAGTTCAAAGGTACAAATCAAAATTTTTTTTGCCACCGAGGACACCGAGACCACAGAGCGTTTTTTGCCAGTTTTTCTCTGTGCGCTCTGTGGTCTCGGTGGCTAGTTTGTTTTTATCAAGCTATCAAAACCTCGGCGAGTAATAAGGCATGTCGTACGGCACACCGATTTTTAGCAGCTCGTAATCAGGTGCTTTGAGAGCCTCATCCGCTGCGATTGGCGTGCCATAAACTTCTGTTTTGTATGGCTCTAAGCCGATGCGCCGCACCGTGTCGATAAAGCGTTCGCCGTCGTCGCGTTCGCGTACATACACTTGCAATAAACGCGCGATGACTTCGGGCATTTGCTCAAAACTAAACGAGCGACCGATGACTTTGCCTAGACTCGCGTCATTGCCTTGCGCGCCGCCCAACTGGACTTGGTACCACTCTTCGCCATCTTTATCTACGCCCAGAATGCCGATGTGACCAATGTGATGATGCCCGCAGGCGTTGATGCAACCCGAAATGTTCATCTCTAACTCGCCGATGTCATGCTGAAAATCCATGTCCTCAAAACACTCGGCGAGGGCTTTTGCCAACGGGATAGAACGCGCGTTCGCCAGCGTACAAAAATCGCCACCGGGGCAGCAAATCATGTCAGTGAGCAGCCCGATATTGGCCGTTGCCATACCCAGTTTTTTCGCCGCTTCCCACAAGGCAAATAAATCTTGCTGGGCGACATCCGCCAACACTAAATTTTGCATATGGGTAATGCGCAGCTCGCCAAAACTAAATCGCTCTGCTAATTCCGCCGCCGCATCCATCTGCTCGGCAGTCGCATCGCCCGGTGCAATGCCTGTCTTTTTCAGCGACAACACTACGGCGGCGTAGCCCGCTTTGTTATGCGGTTTAACGCTGCGTTTAACCCAGCTTGCAAAGGCGGGATTATCGAGCGTATGCAAATCTACTTCGCGTAACGCTTGATAATTTGGTGCGACAAAAAATGCCGCAACGCGATCGAGCTCAGCTTGCGTAATCGTGCCAGCACCGTTCTTGCTCAACTGCCAATCGGCTTCAACTTGACGCTTAAATTCGTCTAGCCCTAACGCCTTCACTAAAATTTTAATGCGCGCTTTATAGATGTTATCGCGGCGACCATATTCGTTATAAACGCGCACGATAGATTCACTGAAAGTGAGCAAATGTTGCCACGGCACAAAGTCGCAAAGCTCAACCCCTATCACGGGTGTACGTCCCAAACCGCCGCCCACCAAGACGCGAAAACCTACTTCACCAGCGGCATTTTTGACGGCTTGCAAACCAACGTCATGCAGCGCAATGGCGGCTCGGTCATTCACCGCGCCCGTAATCGCGAACTTAAATTTACGCGGTAAATACCCAAACTCTGGATGGAAAGTGCTCCACTGCCGCAAAATTTCGGCGTAGGGGCGTGGGTCAATAATTTCGTCTTGCGCCACCCCTGCAAATTCATCGCTGGTGATGTTGCGGATGCAGTTGCCTGAAGTCTGATTGGCGTGCATTTCTACTGTTGCCAAGTCGGCCAAAATATCGGGCACATCGGGCAATTTGAGCCAATTAAATTGTATGTTTTGGCGGGTAGTGAAATGACCGTAACCTCGATCGTACTTGCGTGCGATATGCGCGAACATGCGCATTTGCGCGCTGCTTACCAAACCATACGGCACGGCAATGCGCATCATGTAAGCGTGAATTTGCATGTACAAGCCGTTTTGCAAACGCAAGATACGAAACTCATCTTCAGACAATTCATCGCTCAGGCGACGACGCACTTGGTCGCGAAATTGCGCGATGCGCTCGGCTTGAATCTGGTGATCAAAACTATCGTAGCGATACATGATTACGCCTCGTAACTTTTTGACACCGGCAATAACTGCGCCGCGTCCAATGGGAATTTTGCACCGTATTGCAAGATATACGCGACATCAGCATCTTCATCGTGACGCAAGGCTGCACCGATGTAGGCGTACTCGCCCGCCTGACCAATCACCACGCCAATGCGTCCGCCGCAGCCATTGAACCAACTGACTGACTTCGCTGTATTAGGTTTATTCGCACTCATAATTTTTCCTTACACCAATCGTTATTTGTAAAACACCATCTTCAAACCAATCAGCAGCAACATCGTCGCCAAGATAGGGCGCAGCACGTTTTCAGGGACTTTCGCACTCAAGTGACTGCCGATATAAATGCCAGGCAATGACCCCAACAATAAGCTGACAAGCAGCACCAAGTCCACTGTGCCCAAGGCTAAATGCCCCATGCCTGCAATCGCGGTGAGCGGCACCGCATGGGCAATATCAGTCCCCACAATTTTCACTGACGGCATACGCGGATATAAAAACAACAATGCCACGGTGCCCAACACGCCTGCCCCAATCGAGGAAATCGTGACCAAAGAACCTACCACCATGCCCGTGATGACTGTTGCAGCGGGTAAATAGCGGTGATGCAGTTCATAGATTGTTCCGTCTTTGCGACGCGCTAAATTTTGAATCCCATCCTTTAACAACAAGGCGGCGGCGGTGGCGAGCAACGCTACACTTAACACGCTAGTGACCAAGCTGCGCAAGGTTTTTTCTTCCAAGCCTAAATACTTCAAGAGCAAAATCGTGATGAGCGCAGCGGGTAAACTGCCTACTGCCAACAATCCCACCACGCGCCAATCTACAGAGCCTTTGCGATTATGCACCCAGCCGCCCAACGATTTGGTCAGCGAGGCGTATAGCAAATCTGTACCCACCGCAGTCGCGGGCGACACCCCAAAAAACAGCACTAATAACGGAGTCATCAGCGAGCCGCCGCCCACGCCCGTTACGCCCACAATCAGCCCAACCGCAAAACCCGACAGGGTATATAACCAATCCATTCCAGCTCACCATAATAATTTCAGGCGCGCATTTTATGCGCTGAGCTTTATATTGCTAAATACTTTTATGTTAATCTTTCATAACTTAATGGCATATAGAGACAAGCATGAATCTTCAACAATTACGTTATTTGAATGAGATTGTCAGACGCAATCTCAATATCTCCGAAGCCGCTGCTGCGCTTTACACCTCGCAGCCTGGCGTGAGCAAGCAGGTGAGATTGTTGGAAGAAGAGTTGGGCATCGAGATTTTTGTGCGCCACGGCAAGCGCATCGTGGCATTAACTGAAGCGGGTGAAACTGTTTATACGATTGCCCAGCGGATTCTGCATGAATCCGACAATCTCCAACACGTCGGACAAGAGTTTCAAGATCAAAATTCTGGCACGCTGATTTTGGCCACCACCCACACTCAAGCGCGTTATATGTTGCCGCCCGTGGTGAAGCAATTTATCAAGCGTTATCCCAAAGTGAAGCTCGGTTTACATCAAGGCAATCCGACGCAAATTGCCGCGCAAGTACTCAATCGTGAAGCCGATATTGCGATTGCTACCGAGAGTCTCACTCAATATGAAGGGCTGGTCACGCTGCCATGTTTTGATTGGCATCATTGCGTGGTCGTGCCGCCGCAGCATCCGCTGCTGAATGAAAAAAAACTCACCTTAGCTAACTTAGCCCGCTATCCCATCGTCACCTATGACACCGCGTTTAGTGGTCGCAGCAAAATCGACGCAGCATTTAGCGCAGCGGGAATTGAGCCCACTATCGCGCTCACCGCGATTGATGCTGATGTGATTAAAACCTATGTGGAGCTTGGCTTAGGTATCGGTATCGTGGCGCAAATGGCGTTTATTGCCGAGCGCGATCGCCACTTAAAAATGTTGGATGCGCAGCATTTATTTAAGCCATCTACCACCCGTTTAGCGGTGCGTAAGAACGAGTATTTACGCGGCTACACTTACGATTTCATCGAATTATTTGCCCCGCATCTGACACGCACCGAGGTCGATAAAGCGATGCAAAAAAGCTAAGAGCGAGATTCAGGATTCGAGATTCAGGATTCAGGATTCAGGATTCAGGATTCAGGATTCAGGATTCAGGATTCA
>JAVHRN010000008.1:0-4532 GCA_036171695.1 Gallionella sp. | reverse complement strand
GGATTCAGGATTCAGGATTCAGGATTCAGGATTCAGGATTCAGGATTCAGGATTCTGAATTCAGGATTCGGGACTTAGTTAATACGGAGCGGCGGTTTTTAATCCTGTAGCCGCATCCTGAATGCTCTTTTTGGTTTCTTATTTTTTATTTGAAAGCTGTAAAAAAAATGACTATTTATAATTTCAGTGCAGGTCCTGCCGTATTACCCAAAGCCGTTTTGCAACAAGCGCAAGCCGAGTTGCTGGATTGGCACGGTACGGGGATGTCGGTGATGGAAATGTCGCATCGCGGCAAAGAATTTATGGGCATTGCCGCCGCTGCCGAAGCCGATTTACGCGAGCTGATGGACATCCCTAGTCATTACAAGGTGCTGTTTTTGCAAGGCGGTGCGACGCAGCAATTCGCCATGGTGCCGATGAATTTATTGCGCGGCAAAGCCTCGGCTGATTATTTGAATACGGGCATCTGGTCGGAAAAAGCTATTGCTGAAGCGCAGAAATTTTGCACCGTGAATGTGGTTGCGACAGGTGCGGCTACTGGCTTTAGCGACGTGCCTGAATTTTCGACCTGGCAGTGCGATAAAAATGCCGCGTATTTGCACATCACACCCAATGAAACCATAGGCGGCGTGGAGTTTGATAGCGTGCCAGTGTGTGGCGATGTGCCCGTGGTAGCGGATTTATCTTCGACCATTTTGTCGCGCAAAATTGACGTGACAAAGTTCGGTTTAATTTACGCAGGTGCGCAAAAAAATATCGGGCCAGCGGGTTTGACCATCGTCATCGTGCGCGAAGATTTAATCGGTCATGCGCCGCTCGGTACCCCAACCATGTTGGATTACCAAACCCATGCCGATAACGATTCGATGTACAACACGCCGCCCACTTATGGCATGTATATGGCGGGTTTAGTGTTTGCATGGCTAAAGCAAAATGGTGGCATTGCGGCGATGGAACACGCCAATATCACGAAGGCGAATTTGCTCTATGCCGCGATAGATAACAGCGATAATTTTTATCGTTGTCCCGTGGCTAAAAATTATCGTTCACGCATGAACGTACCGTTCAAAACCCGTGATGCAGCAACCGATGCCGAGTTCGTTAAACAAGCCGAGGCGCGTGGTTTATTGCAACTCAAAGGTCATAAATTAGCGGGTGGAATGCGCGCTTCAATTTACAACGCCATGCCGCTCGCTGGCGTGCAAGCCTTGGTTGATTTTATGCAGGAATTCGCAGCAGCAACATCTAAATAATATGAACGAAAAACTCCTGCAATGCCGCACGCAAATTGATGAGCTCGACAACACCATGTTGCAGATGCTCAATCAACGCGCCGCGCTGGCGCAGCAAATTGGCCATCTAAAAGACAACGGTGTGGTGCTGCGTCCTGAACGTGAAGCGCAAGTGTTGCAACGCTTGCAAGCGCAAAACCAAGGGCCGTTAAGCAACGATGCCATCGCCGCTTTATTTACTGAAGTGATGTCGCAATGTCGCGCGCTGGAAGCACCGCTGCATGTGGCGTATCTCGGCCCTGAAGGCACGTTCACTGAAGCGGCTGCGTTAAAGCGTTTTGGGAGTGCGGTGCAGGGCGAGCCGTGCGCCAACATCGACGATATTTTCCGTTCGGTTGAATCGGGCAAGGTGAATTACGGCATCGCACCCGTGGAAAATTCCACCGAGGGCGCAGTGGGTCGCACCCTGGATTTGTTGATGCAAAGTAATCTGCAAATTTGCGGCGAAGTGATGTTGCCGATCCACCAATGTTTGCTCGCGCAAAGCTGCGAATTGAGCGCGATTAAAACCGTCTATTCACATCCTCAATCGTTAGCGCAATGTCAGGGCTGGCTTAATGTGCATCTGCCCCACGCAGCGCGCATCCCAGCTTCAAGCAATGCGGAAGCGGCGCGACTAGCGGCGGAAAATCCTCATAGTGCAGCGATTGCGGGCAGCCAAGCCGCCGCGCATTTTGGCCTGACCGTGTGTGTAGAAAATATCGAAGACGATGCAAAAAACACCACGCGCTTTTTGGTGTTGGGTAAGCAGCACGTTACCCCCAGCGGTCGCGATAAAACATCGTTGGTGTTGTCGGCGGCAAATCGTCCAGGTGCGGTGCATGAGCTGCTCGCACCGTTGGCGAAACATGGCGTTTCAATGACCAAATTAGAATCTCGTCCCGCGCGTTCTGGCTTGTGGGAATACGTTTTTTATATGGACATCGACGGCCATCAAGCCGATGCCAAAGTGGCGGCAGCCCTCGCGGAACTCAAGCAGGTTGCGGCTTTCGTTAAAGTGCTGGGTTCGTATCCTGTTGCTCATTAAATTTTTTCGCATCAATACTCATTAGGTTTTTGTTATGAATTATTCCGAACTTGCACCGAGTTATATCCGTGCGATTGCTCCTTACCAACCAGGCAAACCCATCACTGAATTAGAGCGCGAACTGGGTATTACTGGCATCGTGAAACTCGCTTCGAATGAAAATCCTTTGGGCGCAAGTCCGCTGGCGATTGCTGCCGCGCGCGCCGCTTTGGATGAGGTGAGCTTGTATCCAGACGGCAATGGTTACGCCCTGAAAAGCGCGCTGGTGCAGCGTTACGGCGTGGACATCGCGCAAGTATTTTTGGGTAACGGCTCGAATGATTTGCTCGAATTGGCGGCGCGTGCATTCTTAACGGTGGGCGATAAAGCGGTGTATTCCGATCACTCCTTCGCCGTTTATCCCTTAGCAACACAGGCGGTTGGTGCGACTGGCATCAGCGTTAAAGCGCATGAGTTTGGTCATGATTTGGCTGCGATGCGCATCGCAGCGGTGGAGCAGGGTGCGAAAATGATTTTTATCGCCAACCCCAATAATCCGACTGGCACATTCTTATCGGGTGAGGATTTACACGCATTTTTGCGCGCGCTGCCAGCGCATATTTTGGTGGTGTTGGACGAGGCTTATAACGAATATTTGCCCGTGGAAAATCGTTACAACAGCGTGGCTTGGTTAGCGGAGTTTCCCAATTTAATTATCTCGCGCACCTTCTCTAAAGCGTATGGCTTGGCATCGTTGCGCGTCGGTTACGCGCTGGGCAACGCGGTGGTGATGGACATGATTAACCGCGTGCGCCAACCGTTCAATGTCAACAGCATGGCGCAAGCGGCGGCGACGGCGGCGTTGGGGGATGATGAATTCGTAACACGCACCTTTGAATTGAACCAGCGCGGCATGGTGCAACTCACGCAAGGCTTGTCCGCATTGGGTTTGAGCTATATTCCATCTAAGGCAAACTTTGTGAGTTTTCATGTTGTCAATGCCGCGCGAATTTACCGCCGCTTACTCGAGCTGGGCGTGATTGTGCGTCCGATTGCCAATTACGCGATGCCCGATTATTTGCGCGTGAGCATCGGACTGGAAACCGAAAACAACAAATTTTTAGCTGCATTAAAAACAATTTTAGGAGAACAAAAATGATTATCGTCATGGGTCGTGAAGTAACGGATGCGCAACTTGGTGCAGTGGTTAAAAAGCTCGAAGCCGCAGGCTTGCAAGCCAACATTTCGCGCGGCATTGAACGCACCGTGATTGGTGCAATTGGTGATGAGCGCAAGCTGTCGCCCGAAATGTTTACGCCGTTGCCAGGCGTGGAATCAGCCATGCACATCGCTAAACAATACAAAATTGTGTCGCGTGAATCGCACAAAGAAAACACTGTTATCGACATCGCAGGCGTGCCATTGGGCGGCAATCAAATTCAAATTATTGCTGGGCCATGTTCGGTCGAAACCCAAGAGCAAATGGATTCGTCGGCTAAGTTTGTCAAAGAAGCGGGCTGTCGTTTGATGCGCGGTGGTGCGTTCAAACCGCGCACCAGCCCTTACACCTTTCAAGGCAAAGGCGTGGAAGGCTTAGAGATTTTCCGCAAAGCTGCGGCTGTACAAAAACTGCCGATTGTTACCGAACTGATGGACATTCGCATGTTGGATACCTTTATGGAACACGATGTGGATGTGATTCAAATTGGCACACGCAATATGCAAAACTTTGATTTGCTCAAAGAAGTCGGCCGCATCAACAAGCCCGTGATTTTGAAACGCGGCATGTCGGCGACTATTTCGGAATGGCTGATGGCGGCGGAATACATCGCAGCGGGCGGCAATCACAACATTATTTTCTGCGAACGCGGCATCCGCACGTTTGAAACTTACTACCGCAATGTGTTGGATGTCACCGCGATTCCCGTGCTGAAAAAAGAAACGCATTTGCCTGTGATTGTTGACCCTTCACACGCGGGCGGCAAAGCATGGATGGTGGCGGCGTTATCGCAAGCCGCTGTTGCCGCAGGCGCAGATGGTTTGTTAGTTGAAATGCACCCCAACCCATGCGAAGCCTGGTGCGATGCCGACCAAGCGTTGACACCAGATGAGTTGAAAAAATTGATGGGCACGCTGGGCGGCATTGCTAAAGCGATCGGGCGCACGCTGTAAATTTTATTTAAGGATTGCGTCATGCTTAAAAAATCACTGGCAGTTTTTTTATTGACTTGTTG
>JAVHRN010000007.1:0-1060 GCA_036171695.1 Gallionella sp. | reverse complement strand
GGAGATAAATCATGGCAAAAAGTAAATTTGAACGCACCAAACCGCACGTCAACGTAGGCACGATTGGCCACGTCGACCACGGCAAGACCACCCTAACAGCGGCCATCACCATGGTGCTATCGAAGAAATTTGGTGGCGAAGCCAAAGCCTATGACCAAATTGACGCAGCGCCAGAAGAAAAGGCACGCGGCATCACCATCAACACTGCCCACGTCGAGTACGAGACAGCCAACCGCCACTACGCCCACGTTGACTGCCCAGGCCATGCCGACTACGTCAAGAACATGATCACTGGTGCAGCCCAAATGGATGGCGCAATCCTCGTTGTATCCGCAGCTGACGGCCCCATGCCTCAAACACGCGAACACATCCTGTTGGCACGTCAAGTTGGCGTACCCTACATTATCGTCTTCATGAACAAATGCGACATGGTCGACGACGCAGAGCTGCTCGAACTCGTAGAAATGGAAATTCGTGAACTGCTCAGCAAATACGACTTCCCCGGCGACGACACCCCCATCATTCACGGCAGCGCCAAACTCGCTGTTGAAGGCGACCAAAGCGAATACGGCGAACCCTCCATCTTCCGCTTGGCTGATGCACTCGACGCCTACATCCCTCAACCAGAACGCGCACTCGACGGCACCTTCCTGATGCCAGTCGAAGACGTATTCTCCATCTCTGGTCGCGGCACCGTTGTGACCGGTCGTGTTGAACGCGGCATCGTCAAAGTCGGCGAAGAATTGGAAATCGTTGGTATCAAGCCGACCTTGAAGACAACCTGCACTGGCGTAGAAATGTTCCGCAAACTGCTCGACCAAGGTCAAGCAGGCGACAACGTCGGCGTACTGTTGCGCGGCACCAAGCGTGAAGAAGTTGAACGCGGTCAAGTATTGTGCAAACCAGGCACCATCAAACCTCACACCAAGTTCACAGCAGAGATCTACGTCTTGGGCAAAGATGAAGGGGGTCGTCACACTCCATTCTTCCAAGGCTACCGTCCACAGTTCTACTTCCGTACAACAGACGTAACGGGTGCAGTTGAATTGCCAGCAGGTAC
>JAVHRN010000006.1:0-4604 GCA_036171695.1 Gallionella sp. | reverse complement strand
GCGGCCTCGGTTGCGATGGCATTGACGGCGCGCAGGGCAAGAGCGGGGTTCGCGGCCCATAATTTGTCGTTTATGCCCCAGGTGGCGTACCAACGGACCTCGTCGATCGGATGGGTTAGCGCGGCAATAAAGGCCAGGCGCACGCGCGGCGTCTGGGCTTCAGTCAGGGGCTTGGAGAGCAGCAGCGGCACGACGAAGGCACAGGGGCGATCAGCCAGCATCGAAAATCGCTGCACGCGATCTATGGTTCCCCACTGGTCCGCGTGCATGGAGATCTCGGAGCAGATGACGTCGATGCACCACTCCTGCTCTTCCGGCGACATCTCGTCCCAGCGATCGCGGACGCAGACAGCAGCGACAAATCCTGGAGCGTTGCGGCTGTTGTCCGGATGTTCCGCGGTGCGGTCCATGCCCTTGGCTCTTGCCAGCATCTCCCGCCACCGCGCAGGGTCGGCAGAGTCGGCCTCGCGCCGGAAGGTCTTGAGGCCCCACATGAGCACACCCAGCCGGGCATTCATTTTGCCCAGGCTCTTCGTGCTTTCGTCAATGAGTTGTTGCACTGCCGGAGCAGGAGGTTTGGGTTCGAAGTAGATGTAGTTTTTCGAAGGCGCCTCGCCGTCCCTCGCCGATGTTTCATCCGCTGCTGGCTGGGTATCGACCACGACGTACTGCCGAAAATCCATCCGATGAAGGGCAAGCTGCCATGTGAGATCCCGCTCGTTACGCTCGTCCGGTGCCGGCAGTGCCGCGATGTATCGATCGATGATGGCGTGAACCCGCGGAGCCAGAGAGCCCAGTTGCAGGTTTGCGATGGCTGCTTCAAGGTCGTGCTTGCGGTGCGGCAGCGCGTTCGACTTCTTCCGCTCCTCTTCGTAGAGCTTGTTTTCGGCGCGGAAGTCCGGAAACAATCCCGAGAGGCTCGAATTCTGGTGCTCGCCGGTCATGCGGCTGCGATCAATCTCGACGTAGTTCTGCACCGACAGCAGCACCAGAATGGCCTCGCCCGACCGGTGAGGATGAGCGGTCGCCACGCTTGCGACGACAGCTGCGAGCGCGGCGGAATCGCTACGCTGGAGGATTTCGAGCAACACCGCGTCGAGCCCTTCGGGATGGGATTGGGCGTAGTCGAGCAACCACTTCTCGAAGGACATCAGCAACGACTGGAGCACATAAGGACCGACGGTGATACCGCGGTACAAGCCCCAGAGGCGCGGGTTGACCCATTGCTTCCGCGTGGTCCTGTTCGCAAACGTGAGCTCGACTTCCCAGGCAGGTTCGAGGGGGTCGCTAAAACGCGGATGCGCGTACCACTCCACACTGTGATTGAAGACCTGGATCAGGAAGTCGAGACCCTTTTTCGGATGGTGCGTGAGCAGGTTGATCCACGGCCCCCGGAAGGCACTGGCAGGGAAAAAATCGTGGTGAAGGTGATCCTTGATACCGAAGTAAAGGTCAACGTCGATGGACGATCGGCCGTACGGTTCCTCGCGCAGATACTTCTCCGTCGCGAGGAAGCTATCCAGTGCGACGGAGATCAAAAGGTCCGGCAGGTCGCGCGCCGCGGGCGCGCCGTCGAGGCCCGCAAGAAGGATGTCCTGGAAGTCTTCGGCGACGGGGTCGCGGTGCCATCCCTCCCTGATCTGTCCGCGCAGAACGGCTTCGAAGCGCGCGGGGTCGGCCTTCGGGATCTTCGCAATCACCTTCAGAATGCGTTTGTGCTTGTCTTCTCCCCTGTAGTGGTCAAAGCGCGGGAGGAGCCAATGGGCAATGCCGGCAACATGTTCGGCCCCGTCGATGTCCGGTGCCCACCAACTGACGCCGCGCACGGCATCCTCGATCAATGCGAGAAGCAGCGGTGCGTCTTCCGTTCCGAAGCTACCGATGTTGCGGTGAACCAGTCCCACGACGGTTGCCCAGATCGCGCCGTCCGGCACGCTCAGGATGGAGCTGTGGCCGCGCACGTCGGCAAGCCACGCGGGCGACGTCACACAGGCGACGCGTAGGAGGTGGATGACCCGCTTGAGTATGGCGCGGTCATTGGCGAGCAGCTCGGCCTCGTGCCGCGTCAGGAATTCTGACGCCGACGGTGCTTTCAGCAGCGAGACCAACGTATCGTCGCGGAACTGGGCGGGCACGTCGGGCTGGGCGATGGCCGCGCTGAACAGCCGGTCCGCTGCGGGCGCGTCACGGTCGACCAGTTCGGCAACCCACTTCCGGTAAGAGCGGCGAACCGCAGGATGCGGCCCTATCGCTGACGACAATGCCTTGAACGCCGTCTCATCCGTGAGGTGCTGTTCCTCGATCCATTGCAGGATGGCCCAGTCCTCGAGGACGTCGTGTGCCGTCGCCACGAGGAAAGCATTGCTTTCCGGCGAAACAACGAGGGAATCCTGTTTGAGGAGGCCGATGGCTGCGGCATTGAGTCCCGTAGCTGGCACGAAATCCGACAGGGCACGCGCCCTGCGCACCGCCAGCTCCTGCAATGCCTCTTCGCGCAGGCGCGGCATCCCGCCGGCCGGATTCTGGTCCGCGCGCACGATCTGCCGCCAGAAGACAGCGCGGAAATCGCGCTCGTTCTCCGGAAGCGGACGTCCCGCATCCCACGGAATTTGCAATGCCTTGTCGATGAAATACGGGTTACGCAGGATCTCGCGCAGTGCTGGGTTAGCGAGCGGCACTGACAGCGACGGAAAGGCGGCCTGGATCTCCTGCAATTCGGTGTCGTCAAGCGGCGGAACTTCGATGACCGCGTGATCAATCCCCGCCGCCTGAAGAAAGCTGGCCTGCACCTGCTCCACGGAATAATCGCGGCAGGTCATGAGGATGCCGAGGCCGTCGTCGCCTTGGGCGAGCGTCATGAGGTCGCTGAACGCATCGCGCGTAGGCTTTTCGAGCAGGCGTTCGACGCTCTCGATCACGAGGACCTTGCGGCCCTGCGCGCCGAGGATGGCCTGAAGATCGGTGGCTCGCGCCGGAATCTGGCTGTTGTGAAGTGTTTCGTCGATGTGAGCGACGGCGAATTCCTCCACCCGGAACCCGAAGGCGAAGAATTCGCAGGAGAGAAAGGCCACCGCCCCCTTGCCGATGACGGATTTGCCGCTGCCGGCTGGCCCCGTTATCAGGACGACTTGCTTCGCCTCGATGGCATCGAGCACCTTTTGGACGATGCCGGGGCGTCGCAGATGGAAGGCAGGTCCGATCGTGGTGCGGATATTCTGGCGCACGAAGTCAGTGTGGTTCTTCAGTGCCGTTAGTACGCGCTGTTCGTTCGCGCCCACCTCGGCGTACGCCTGGACGAGAGCGGCTGGAAGGTCGGCGCGTTTCAGGCTCCGCGCGGCCGGTCCGGCCTCGCTCGCGAAGGTCAGAAGGGCGTCCCACGCGATTTTCGCGCTCGCAACAGGATCCGGATCGATTGACTTGAGAGCGAGAAGCGTCTTGATGTGCGCCTCGGTCTGGCGCGTGGAGGTGTGCAGGTCGAGGCTCAGGACGTGCAGCACGCGCAAGAAGGGCCAAAGGTCTTTGGCTGCGATGGGCGTCCCTTCAAGTTTGCTGACGATCTCGCAAAGCTCGTTGCACTGATGGACGGACTTCTTTGAGATAAAACCGTCGAGGGACAGCCGACTTTCGAACTCCTCTCCGTCAGCCGCGCCTCTGGCGCAGTCGAGCAGCCCGACGAAATTTTCAAGGAGCGTGTTCGTGCCGCGCAGCGTCACTAGAACAAAGCGGTCGTGCAGGGCATTGAATGGATCGGCCTTCTTGAAATCCTTCCAGAAATCGCCAATGGCCTTCTCGCATTCGTCGTCGGCAGCACTGATGGTGAAGCTGCGCTTCACCTGCCCGACGAGTCGCGCAGTCGCCGTGCCTACGCGCGCACAAACGACTAGGACATCGTCTGTGTTGAAGCCGAGATGCTCGGTCTGGAAATGGACTTCGGTAACGCCGGCATCTGTCAGGATCGGCGGGATGCTACGGACGAGCAGCTGAGCTAGCCAGTATGCTGCGACATGCTGCTCGAAGAATACGCCCTCACCACCGGTGGAAATCGGACTTGAAACTCTCTTCTGGCTTGGTCCATTCATGTAATCCACCAAAAATTTAATTGTTTCGTTAGTCGGGGAAAGCCGTTCAAAGCCTAGCGCGATGATGATCTCATGCGAGCGACTGCACTGCCCATCGAATAATTCCACGGATCAGGCAGAGTAGCAAGAACGATTGATTTCTCATTGATTTGGCTCCTACTGGGAGCCTGATCTGGGTCGATTGCTCGCGTTCGTCTGACCGTAAAGTAGACGTTCAGTAACTCCCTGTCATCAACGTCTGCTGACCACAAGTTACCTGGCTGGTTGTCTAACGTCAGCAATGGCCGATAACCTGACTGCCCTGTTCTCGACCATTTCGGCCATTCGCTTGATGACCTGAGACGGTCAGCAATGTTGATTACCTGTCGCTCAATTACGGAAAAAACAATATGCTCTTCATATTGAGAAAATCGTATAAGGGAGATGAATAATATTAATCCGGCCGATTCTACTGGTCGGAAGTGTAGACTTACGAATCCACACACCATCGTCAATTTTCAATTGCCCACAACTATCACCGTTAGT
>JAVHRN010000005.1:0-1091 GCA_036171695.1 Gallionella sp. | reverse complement strand
TAAAGTTGAAGGCGAACATCTGGACATTCCTGATCGTCTGAACATGGCGGTGTTGACAACAACAGGTTATGAAACAGCATCAAACTCCGCGCAAAACATCAAGGGTGGCAATAACGTTTGGTTTGTTCCTGGTTCTGGCGGTGAATTGTCCATGTTCTTTGGTGGGCGAGTATCTGAATTTGCTGGCTTTCTGAGCGAACTGGGTTTGGGTTCTAAGGTTGGTGGTACTGGCATTGGTGCTGCTAAGATCGCTTTGATGTTCCCAGTGGGTGAATCACGTATTGGTATCGTTGCTCATACCAGCAACGGTCAAGGCGTTGCTTACAGCTACGAAACTCTGAACACTGGTGCAGTCAACACACATAAGATGACCGCTGTAAATGGTTTTGGTCAAAGCCATACAAATGTGTACAGTGCATCCCAATTCTTAGGTACAGCCACACCGGCTACAGGCCTGTCTTTGGTTGCTTCCAACGATAATCTGGGTTTCATCAACATCGGTAAGTATGACATGGCTCCCGTGGGTACAGGTAACGCAGGTTCGTTGCCTTTGACCTACCTTCGTGTAGCGGGTCTGTTTGATGTAGCTGGCTTTGACATGGGTGCGGGTGTTCAGTCGTTTAGCGGCACTAGTCAAGTTGGTGTAAACAGTCAGGCCAAAGCAACTGTGCTCGACTTCCAAGCTCAAGGCGCAGTTGGCGGCATGGGGCTGGGTATTTACACATCCTACGGTTCTGCTCCAGCAGTCGCTGGGGGCACGAATGCATTTAACTTGTTGAACGTGCAGACTCGCAAGTCTTTCAATATTGGTGCTGAACTAGGCGTGCTCCCTGGTCTTGCTACAGTTCAACTTGCATTCCGCAGCGGCAAGAGCGGTGGTGCAGTGGGTGCTGATGGCGACAATGCGTTCCAAATCGGTGGTACATACGAGTTGGCACAAAACATGGAGCTGAGCCTGACTCACTCTTCGAACTCTGGCTCTGCATGGGCAGGTGCTCCAGCTGGCAAGACTGTTACAACTCTGATGATGGAAGCCTTGTTCTAAGCTAACGCTGATGAACTTCGCTTGAAAGCGTAGGTCGGTTTAATCC
>JAVHRN010000004.1:0-23137 GCA_036171695.1 Gallionella sp. | reverse complement strand
AAAATTGCGCGGATTATATAACGCCCCCGTGTATGGTCGGCGGCATCTTGCGAATCCTTATATCAGCCATGATTTACGCGAGGGCGACACGTTAGATTTGAACGAATTGGGAGTGACTTTTAACATCTTAGAAATCCCTGGTCACCTAGCCGACCACTTAGCTTTTTACAACGACGAGATGTTATTTTGCGGCGACGTGTTGTTTGGCGCGGGCTGCGGGCGCAACAAAGAAGGCACGCTAGCGCAACTGCATGATTCGCTGCAACGCTTGAGCCAATTACCCGCCCAGACCAAAGTCTATTGCGCTCACGAATACACCGCCGCTAACTTGCGCTTTGCCGCCGTTTGCGAACCCAACAACACAGACATTCAAGAGCGCATCATTGCCACCCAACAACTGCGCGCCGCTCAGCTCCCCAGCTTGCCTAGCACGATTGCCTTAGAACTCAAGACCAATCCTTTTTTGCGTTGTACGCAAACTGAACTCATCCAAACTTTACAACAAAAAGGTTTAAGCACGACCTCACCTCTCGCCGTTTTCACGGCTTTGCGCGAATGGCGCAATCACTTCTAAATTTTAAGGACACAGCATGAAAATTTTAATCTGTGGCGCAAGTGGTTTTGTCGGGCGACATCTCACGCAAGCCTTGCTTGATAAGGGACATACAGTGATACGCGCGGTGCGCACACCCAGTCAATCTGACGACATTGCGGTGGATTTTTGTCGTGATACGACAGCAGATGTTTGGCTGCCGCGTTTAGAAAATATCGACGTAGTTATCAACGCGGTGGGCGTATTGCGCGATAGCGTAACAAACCCCATGTCCGCCTTACTTGCCGACACGCCAGTTGCGTTGTTTGCCGCATGTGCAAAATCCAACGTGCAACGCGTCATACAAGTTTCTGCACTCGGGGTCGATAGCGGTATAAACGTGCCGTATTTCAGCCATCGCCTCACTGCCGAAGCTGCACTGCATAGCTTGCCCAAAGCCTGCAAAACCTTATGCCTACGGCCGTCGGTGATTTATGGCGCAGATGGCACGAGTGCGCAAATGTTTAGAACCATGGCGCGCTTACCCTTGCAAGTATTACCAATGGGCGGCGTGCAAAGTTTGCAACCCGTGCATATCGACGACTTGTGTGCCGCCGTAGCAAATTGGCTAAATGATGCGAATGCGAACAGCCTAAATGTGGATGTGGTCGGCAGTGCAGCCACCACCATGCGCGGCATGTTAGACAGCTACCGTGCGCAACTCGGACACTCAAGCGCGCTGCATATCGGCCTACCAAAACCGTTAGTAAAAATCATCGCGCGCCTCGGTGATTTCGTCCCCAGCGCACCACTATGTTCCGACACCTACGCCATGCTGTCGGCTGGTAACACCTCATCCGCGTTGGGCTTTAGCCAGCTATTAGGACGTATGCCACACAGTTTTCAGCAATTTATTCAGCACGCTTAAGCGACTACAAAATGCTTTTCCCGAATCGATTGCAGCAATCCCGCCGCCGCATCTTCAACCATATCTAATACGCGCTCAAAGCCGTCTGCGCCACCGTAATATGGGTCAGGAACTTCGCGCTCGACATGGTGATGCGCATAATGCAAAAACAACTCCGCGCGCGTCGTGCTATTAGTAGGAACAATCTGATTTAGTATCGCCAAGTTCGCTTCATCCATCGCCAACACATAATCAAAGCGCGAAAAATCTGCCGCACCCACTTGCCGTCCGCGCAAATAGCTCATATCAAAACCACGTTGTTGCGCGGCGCGTTGGGTGCGTAGGTCAGGTGCTTCGCCAAGGTGATAATCATGCGTACCCGCCGAATCTATTTCGATTTTCGCGGCCAATCCTGCACGCTGCACATATTCGCGAAACACCGCTTCGGCTGTGGGCGAACGACATATATTGCCCATGCAGATAAATAAAACTGCTATTTTTTCTTTATTTTTCATACTGAATCGCACTATGCGTGAGCAGTGCTTACTGCGCCAATCGGTTTGCGATATGCGCCAACGCTGCATCGACTTGGTCGATTAACACCAAACACAAATCACCCGCTTGCAAATCCGCCAGCGCGGTGTCTATTGCTAAAAACTCACCCGTAATTTCGACAATTTTTTTCGCGCGTTTGGCATTGACTAGACCTTGTTGCAGCAGCACTAACACCTCGCCTTCGGCGCGTCCGCGCTGGCATTGGTCTTGGTACAAAATAATCTCGTCAAACACCTCACCTAAAATTTCGGTTTGGCGGCGGATGTCTTCGTCGCGTCTATCGCCTGCACCACTAATCACCACCACACGTTTTTTGGCAGGAATGCTTTCGATGGCGGGCACCAGTGCGAGGATCGCATCGGGGTTATGTCCATAGTCGGCGATGACATTTGCACCGCGATAATCGAAGAAATTAAAACGACCAGGCGCGGTTTGCGCATCATTGACAAAGCTCGCTACGCCTTGGCATATCACGTCCCAAGTCACGCCCTGCGCCCATGTCGCGGCAATCGCTGCCATGGCATTGTCGATTTGGAATCCTATCGTGCCATTGCGAGTAATGGGGATATTGGCGAGCGGCACGCGCAGTAATTCCTTGCCTTGACTAGCGACAATATCGCCGCCCTCGACATACACCACGCGCAAGCCTTGTGCTCGATGCGTCGCCATAACGGGATGATGTTTTTCTTGCGCAAAAAATATCACTGCGCCGGGACAGGCATCACGCATTTTGACGCACATCGCATCGGTGGCATTGAGCACCGCCACGCCCGTGGGAGCGACGTTTTGTACTACCACGCGTTTGACCACAGCAAGGTCATCCACAGTGCTGATGTAATTCAAACCGAGATGATCACCCAAGCCGATATTGGTCACGACGGCTACATCGCAACGGTCGAACGCCAAGCCTTCGCGCAACACACCACCGCGTGCAGTCTCAAACACGGCGGCATCTACATCGGGGTGCATCAACACATTGCGTGCGCTTTTCGGCCCGCTGCAATCGCCCGTGTCGATGCGTTTACCTTGAATATAAACGCCATCCGAATTAGTCATACCGACGCGCAGCCCGTGCGTGTTCAAGATGTGTGCGATGAGTCGCACCGTGGTGGTTTTGCCATTCGTCCCCGCCACCGTCAGCAGCGGAATGCGACCGTTTTGGTGTGGCGCAAACATACTGCCAACAATCGCTTCGCCCACTGGGCGACCCTTGCCAAACGAAGGCTGCAAGTGCATACGCAGCCCTGGCGCGGCATTCACTTCCACAATACCGCCGCCCTGTTTTTCTAGCGGCAACAGCACGCTATCGCACACCACATCCACGCCGCAAATATCCAGTCCTATCATTTGTGCAGCCGCGACTGCGCTGGCGACCATTTCAGGATGGACGTCATCAGTGACATCGGTGGCCGTGCCGCCTGTGCTCAAATTTGCGTTATTGCGTAACACCACACGCGCACCTTGTGCTGGCACAGATTCCACCGTGAAATGTTGAGTCGCCAAACTCGCCAGCGCAATGTCATCCAGCCGAATTTTGGTTAAAGAAGTCGCGTGTCCTGAGCCACGACGTGGATCGCTGTTTACCTGCTCAACCAATTCACGCACGCTATGTTTGCCATCGCCGATCACGATAGGCGGTTCGCGGCGCGCAGCAGCAATAAGCTGATTCCCAATCACTAAAAAGCGGAAATCACTGCCAGGAATAAATTTTTCTACCAGCACTTCATCGCTGATTTGCGCGGCGGCGGCATACGCCACATTAAGCTGTTCGCGGCGAGTGATGTTCACCGTCACACCCTTGCCCTGATTGCCATCCACGGGTTTGACTACCACGGGTGCGCCGATTTCACACAGCGCGTCCCATGCATCATCCGCACTGCTAACTGGGCGACCATGCGGCACGGCCACACCCGCCGCATCGAGTAATTTTTTAGTGAGTTCTTTATCTTGCGCAATCGCCTCGCCAATCGCGCTGCTGCGATCTGTCTCGGCAGCTTGAATACGGCGTTGCGCGCTGCCCCAACCAAATTGCACCAAGCTGCCTTGCGTCAGGCGACGATACGGAATGTTGCGTGCCAAAGCGGCGTTCACTATCGCGCCCGTGGAAGGGCCAAGTCGCACGTCTTCGTCCAGCTCTTTGAGCTCATGCAACGCCACCGCCAAATCAAATGGCGTATCGGCCAAGGCGGCGCGGCATAACTCCAGCGCGAGCGCAAACGCTCGTCGCCCGACGGCTTCCTCGCTGTATTCAATCACCACTTGAAACACACCCGCCTGCGAGGTTGCCGTAGTGCGGCTAAAGGTCACAGGACACCCCGCTTGCGCTTGCAAGCCCAACGCGGCTAATTCCAACACATGCGCTAGCGGCACAGACTCGGCATGACCAGTTAATTGCAGCACACCTATGGCAGGAAAACGCGCCCGCAAGCGCGCTTCAAAACCTTGCCTGCTGGTCATGCAACATTCATCGGGGGTGCAGCTAACGATGGCTTCAATCGCAGTGTGGCGACTCCACAAATTTGGGCCGCGCAGCGCGCGTAAGCGTGAGATGTCCATACTTAAATCCTTAATCCTTTAGAGTTTTGCGGCGCGCACGGGCGCAATGAAAGTTTTTAAGCCTGCGCGTATTAACGAGGGCGTGAGCTGCAATGCCCACGCTGCGCCAATCGCGGCCAGAATCGTTGCGATTGCTGGCGGATTTTGGTCGCTTGCTAACCAGGGAATATCACTTAGTTTCAGCAACATTTTTTCGCTCTCGCCAGTGCATAAAATGACTTCGCCATCCCGAATGCCCACTGCGCGTCCGCCTTGTAATCTATGGGCTTGTAGCGCATTCATCTGCTGCGCAAACAACACCACTTCGCCATCGCAATACTGCGCCATACCCGCCACCAACGCGTCGTCAGCATTGAGCACCGCCACACCATTTTCCAGCACCACATCGACTTGCGTACGCAGCACATTACACACTTGCTCTGGTGCTTCGATATAACACTCGCCCAGATGTTGCACGGGGTCTAAGTTGGTAACCACGCCCACCTGACAACGGTCGTAACCCAAGCCCTCATTGAGTATCGTAGCGATGCTGTTTTCAATCACCGCAGCTTCTACATTGCGATTGAGCAGAACTTTTTGTGCTGCCGTCCAGGTCGCACAATCACGCGTATCCAACACCCGATTATCAAATGACAGTCCCGCACTACAAGCCAAGCCGATATGCAGCCCAGACAAACTCAACAAGCTCGCGACCAGTTGCGCAACTTGCGTTTTGCCTGTCGTACCGCAGATGCCGACGATAGGAATACGCCCGTTATCTTCTGACTTAAATAAACTCGCCACGATTGCTTGACCGACTGGACGCGGCTGTCCAGTGGCAGGTTTTAAGTGCATCAACAACCCTGGACCCGCATTGATTTCGACAATGGCAGCATCTTGTTCATGCAAAGGTTTAGAAATATCTTCTGCGACCAAATCCACACCTGCAATGTCCAAGCCAATAATGCGCACCGCTAGTTCTGCCATCGCAGCAATGTCAGGATGAACTAAATCCGTTACGTCATTCGCGACATTCCCTGTGCGCACAATCAATACTTTTTTGTTGGCAGCGGGAATCGAATCACCGTTGTAACCTTGCCGTTCCACATCCGCGCGTATCACCGCATTGCTGGGCAAATGAATAATGTCCAAAGGGAATTCTTCCGCTATACCACGACGCGGATCAGAATTTAATTGCGCGTCGATTAACGCAGTCAGTGTTGATTTTCCATCGCCCGTCACCCACGCTTGTTCACCGCGCGCCGCCGCCGCCAACTTGCCGCCCACCACCAACAAACGATGTTCATTGCCGCGCACATAACGCTCAACAATGACTTCACTGCCCTCGGCATCCGCCAAGTGATAGGCGGTTTCTATCTCGGCTTGCGTCATCAATTCGGTCGATACACCACGTCCGTGATTGCCGTCCGTTGGTTTCACCACCACCGGTAAACCGATATCTTCTGCCGCATCCCACGCATCAGCAGGACTGTCCACCACGCGACCTTCTGGCACAGGCACACCGCACGCACTAAGCAAACTTTTGGTTAAATCTTTATCACGCGAAATGGTCTCGGCGATGGCCGAAGTTTGATCGGTCTCGGCTGTCCAAATACGGTGCTGACGCGCGCCATGACCAAGCTGCACTAGATTGCCTTCATTCAAACGTATGGAAGGAATACCGCGCTCGGTTGCCGCATCGACGATACAGCCCGTGGAAGGACCAATGCACAAGTCATCGACCATATCGCGCAAAGTTGCCACCGTTGTTGCCACGTCAAACGGCTTATCTTGCATCGCCGCCAATACCAATTCACGCGCGGCGTGCAAGGCGGCGCGGCTCACTTGCTCATTGCGCGAACGCACCACGACTTTGTAAACCCCGCGCACGTTGGTACTACGCGCTTTACCGAAACCGCTTTGCATCCCTGCTTGATTTTGTAATTCGATGGTGACGTGTTCGAGGATATGTCCCGGCCAAGTACCTTCTTTTAGACGCAACAAAAAGCCACCGCGTTCGCCGATGCCGCAACGGTGTTCAACCAGCTCAGGCAAAAAAGCGGTGAGACGTTCATAAAAACCAGGGATGGTATTAGAGGGTGAATCTTCCAAGACACCAATGTCCAGCCAAACTTCTAAGACGGGACGATAAGTCCAAATGTTAGGGCCGCGCAGCGGCAAGATATTGAGAAATTGCATCATTTATCCGAAGGAAGGAAAACATAAAAGCGTGAGCACTAGGCAACGCAGGGGGTAACGCGCGAGTAATCGTTTAAGTTTACCAGAGGGCATGTAAAATCAGACTTTTCTCGCACACTGTTCTCATCGTGAATTTATCCTCTACCGCTCTCGTCACGCCGCTTGCGGCTGGTTGGCAAACGCTTATGCAACACAGTTTGCCCAACTCCGCCAAAATTTTAGCCAGTATAGAAATCAATTTAAGTGCCGCATTGCACTTTCAAAAAACGCTACTGTTACTCAATACACAAGGTTTATTGAGCCTGACCGAGCAAGGTGAGGTGAGCAATTTTGCTTATCGTGACACGCTTAAATTAACGCAACACGACCATGCGGGAGTCGGCACACTCACCCTCACCCTCACTGACTCAACTCAGACACTAGCAACGTGGCGTTACACCTTGAGCGTGGATGCCGCAATCAGCACATTTATCAAACAGTTTGAGCTGCAACTGCATGCTTATCTGACTGGCACGCCCGTTGCCATCACCAGCGGTGCACAGTGCGAAAAATGCGGCGCAACCTTGCTCAATGAACAATGTCCGCAATGTGATAACGACATTGAGGTCGCGCCGTCAACTTGGACGCTGTTCAAACTATGGCGATTTGCGCGTCCGTACCGCTGGCAATTATTGAGCGGCTTTTTGCTGATGCTCGCCTCCACCGCCGCGACTTTAGTGCCGCCCTATTTGACCATGCCGCTAATGGATAAGGTGCTGATTCCCTATCAAAACGGCGCGCCTATCGACACCGTCACGGTAGCTTGGTTACTGGGTGGACTATTCGCTTCCGCTTTGTTGGCGTGGGGTTTGGGCTGGGCTAAAACCTATATTTTGGCGTTGGTTTCGGAACGCATCGGCGCGGATTTACGCACCGAAACTTACGAGCATTTGCTCAAGCTGTCCTTGGAGTATTTCGGCGGCAAACGCACAGGTGATTTAATGTCGCGCATCGGTTCGGAGTCCGATCGCATCTGCGTATTTTTGTCCTTGCATTTATTGGATTTCGCCACCGACGTGCTGATGATTTTAATGACCGCCGCGATTTTAATTTCCATCAATCCGTGGCTCGCCGTCGTCACTTTATTGCCGCTGCCCATCATCGCCTGGATGATTCATATCGTGCGCGACAAACTGCGCACGGGCTTTGAAAAAATCGACCGTGTCTGGTCGCAAGTCAGCAATGTTTTAGCCGACACCATCCCCGGCATCCGCGTGGTCAAAGCCTTCGCGCAAGAAGACCGCGAAGCGAGCCGTTTCCGCGAGGCCAATCAGCACAATCTTTTAGTCAACGATCACATCAATAAAATCTGGTCGCTGTTCTCCCCCAGTGTCACGCTGCTCACTGAAATCGGGCTGTTGGTGGTGTGGGCATTTGGTATTTGGTTGGTGTCGCGCGATCAAATTACCGTCGGTGTGCTGACCGCTTTTTTAGCTTACATCAGCCGTTTTTACACACGCTTAGATTCAATGAGCCGCATCGTTTCGGTGACGCAAAAAGCCGCATCGGGAACAAAGCGCATCTTCGATATTCTGGATCATGTTTCTAGCGTGCCAGAGCCAAGCCATCCCGTGCATTTGGCAAAAGTCGCGGGACGCATCGACATCCGCGACGCGGGTTTCCGCTATGGCAATCGCAGCGTGATTAAAGGCTTGAATCTCAATATCGCCCCTGGCGAAATGATCGGGCTAGTGGGACACAGCGGTTCAGGGAAAAGTACGCTGGTGAATTTGATGTGCCGTTTTTACGATGTATCAGAAGGCTCGATTAGCATAGATGGCGTGAACATTCGACAACTGCCGATTGCTGAATATCGCAGCAATATCGGGCTGGTATTACAAGAACCGTTCTTATTTTTTGGCTCGATTGCCGAGAACATTGCTTATGGCAAACCGCACGCCACGCGCGCCGAAATTGTCGCCGCCGCACGCGCGGCTCATGCGCATGAATTTATTTTGCGCTTGTCGCACGGCTACGATTCCTTGGTGGGCGAACGCGGTCACGGCTTGTCGGGCGGCGAGCGTCAGCGCATTTCCATTGCGCGCGCGCTACTCATCGACCCACGCATTTTGATTCTCGATGAAGCCACCGCCTCGGTCGATACCGAGACCGAACAAGAAATCCAAAAAGCTTTGGATAATCTCGTGCATGGCCGCACCACGATAGCGATTGCGCATCGTTTATCCACGCTGCATAAAGCCAGTCGCTTAGTGGTTTTGGATCGCGGTGAAGTCGTGGAAGTTGGTAACCATGACGAACTGATGGCGGCACAAGGCGCGTATTACCGCTTGTACATGGCGCAAGCGCGCAACGCAGATTTACAGCAAGAAAACGAGGGTCACGCATGAACACCTTAAATTTGAGCCGCGATGCAGCGGGAGTTTTGCTGGTTACTGATGCACAGGGCGCATTACACAAAGTGAATATGGTGGTGCGCGCCTATCCTATTTCCGCACCCGATGATGGTGTTTCATTGCTGGGCGTGGACGGTCACGAATTGGCGTGGATAGCCAGCTTGCAAGCACTAAATGCAGTGAATCGCGACTTAATAAACTTTGAACTGGCACAACGCGAATTCATGCCCAAAATTTCCCGTATCCATACGGTAAGCAGCTACGCCACACCTAGCACTTGGACGATCACAACAGACCGTGGCGACACCGAACTCACCCTTGGCAGTGAAGACCAAATTCGCCGCCTCACTCTCACCACCCTGCTCATCACCGATGGACTAGGCATTTCCTACTTAATCAGCGATGTGGATAAACTAGACAAACACAGCCGCAAAATACTGGATAGATTTTTGTAAAGATGGCTTAGCGCGTACGTTTTCTCGCCCGCCAGCGCAACATCACCATCACCCGCCAAGCCAACATTACCAAGGCATAGCCGCTCATCGCCAAGAGTACCGCCAACAGCGGCAAGCCAATTAAAATCGGTGTGCCTAGCGCGCTAAACCAGCTCCACACTTCAGCAAACCAGCCCTGACTATGCCATTGCGGCAAGCTCAGTAACGCGCTATGAGGGGTATCACTTAGCCAAGCACCTAGCTCATATGCAATCGCATACAAAGGCAAGATAGTAAAGGGATTGGTGTACAGCGTGGTGAACAATGCCACGGGTAAATTCACCCGCAACCACACCGCCAAAAATGCCGCAGCGAGCATTTGCAAAGGGCCAGGAATCAATCCACAAAACAAGCCAATCGCCACGCCAGCCGCCACCGAGCGGCGATGCACATGCCATAAATTGGGATGATGTAAAAGATGAGCAAAGGGTTTAAGCCAACGATAATTTTTAATCGTGTTGGCATCGGGCAAGATTTTTTGCAGACGTTTACGCATGACGGCATTCTAAGCGCGGGTTAAGCTGCGCGCATGGTTCTGTTCACACTCGCGTTTACTTTTGGTGTGTGGCTGCTGCAACAGCAAGCGGCCTTGCCTGATTTTGCTTGGGCAAAACTGCTGCTCATTGCACCGCTGGTGGGAATTTTTTTCACGCTACATGCAGCTACGCCAAATCGCTTCATGGTCTTGTCGCACCAGCTCCTCCACACTGTGCTTATCACCGTATTCGCAGCTGGCTTAGGCTTTTATCACGCCGCCTATCAAGCCGAGCAACGCTTGAGCATTAGCTTGCCTGACGCGTGGCAAGGACGCGACCTCGTGCTGGTCGGCGTGGTAGCGGAATTGCCGCGCGTGCATGAGCGCGGACTGCGCTTTGCCTTCGATGTGGAACGCACGCTGACACCCGCCATCAGTGCGCCGCCGCATATTTATTTGAGCACTTATTTCGATGAAAAAACTGCGCCGTTAAATCTACATGCGGGCGAGCGTTGGCAGCTCACGGTGCGGCTCAAACAAATACACGGCACGAGCAATCCACACGCGTTCGATTTTGAAATTTGGGCGTTAGAAAATCGCATTCGCGCCAGCGGTTATGTATATCAAAAAGGCGACAACCATCTAGTAGATGCTCGCGCGGCAGGCTGGCTGCATCGCATCGAGAGTTGGCGCGAAGCGGTGCGTGATAAATTTAATCGCACCCTAGGCAACGCGCCTTATGTCGGGGTGTTAAGCGCGTTAGCCATCGGCGACCAAAGCAGTATTCCCGCTAGCCAATGGCAGGTTTTTACGCGCACAGGCGTGAATCATTTAATGTCGATTTCGGGCTTGCATATCACCATGCTGGCCAGCGTCGCTTTCGCGCTGTGTTATTTTTTATGGCGACGCAGCGTGCCTCTCACCTTATGGCTGCCCGCACGGCGCGCAGCGGCACTCGCAGGATTATGTGTGGCACTAGGCTACGCGCTGCTGTCGGGCTACGGGGTACCCGCGCAACGCACGGTCTATATGCTCGCAGCAGTGGCAGCGGCGTTATGGTGGCAACGTAATTTTTCACTCGGACAAATTTTAAGTTTCGCCCTGCTCGGCGTGTTGATTCCCGACCCGTGGGCAGTGTTGTCGGCGGGATTTTGGTTGTCGTTTGGCGCAGTCGCGTTGATTCTGTATGTCACCGCGCAACGCGTGGGACGCGTGCATTGGCTGCGCGAATACGCCACAGTGCAATGGGCAATGAGCATCGGTTTAGTACCGTTATTACTGGCACTGTTTCAACAAGTGTCACTGGTTTCACCGCTCGCCAACGCGGTTGCGATTCCCTTAGTCAGCTTGCTGGTCGTGCCACTCGCCTTGTTGGGTGCGGCGTTGCCGTGGGACGTGCCGCTCTGGTTAGCGCATCTGGTGATGGACTACACCATGCAATTTTTAGTCGCACTCAACCGCTTGCCCGAAGCGGTGTGGACACAACATGCTCCGCCCGCTTGGAGCATCGTCAGCGGCCTGTTGGGTGTGCTGCTCATCCTTGCACCACGCGGATTTCCCGCACGCTACTTAGGCATAGTTTTTATGTTGCCGATGTTTCTTAACGCACCCACAACACCCGCGACCAACACCGCCAGACTCACGATTTTCGATGTAGGACAAGGCTTGGCGGTCAGCGTACAAACGCAACAACACGCGCTACTGTTTGATACTGGCCCTGATTTTTCTGGCGAAGCCGACAGCGGCAATCGCATTCTTGTGCCCGTATTGCGCGCGCAAGGGATTAGCCAACTCGATGGTTTAATTTTGAGCCACAACGATCTTGATCACACTGGCGGCGCAGCATCGCTGATGCAGGCGATGCCGATTAACTGGATTGCGAGCAGCCTGCCCGACGACAGCCCGCTGCTGGAAAATATCCCGATGCAAAAAACTGCTGTGATGCACGGCTTACGCGCCTGCGTGGACGGCGATAGTTGGACTTGGGACGGCGTGCAATTCGAGCTATTGCATCCCGATAAAACAGCAGATAACGCGGATGCAAAACATCGCAACGATTTGAGTTGCGTGCTGCGCATCAGTATCGGCACGCAACATATTTTACTGACTGGCGACATCGAAACAGCTAGCGAACAACGCCTGCTCAAAGCACATGCCGCACAACTTTCCGCCAGCTTATTAGTCGTGCCACACCACGGCAGCAAAACCTCGTCCACGCCTGAATTTATCGCCGCTGTGTTGCCCGATGTTGCGGTATTTACCGTGGGCTAT
Organism: Gallionella sp.; assembly: GCA_036171695.1. Taxonomy (GTDB): domain Bacteria; phylum Pseudomonadota; class Gammaproteobacteria; order Burkholderiales; family Gallionellaceae; genus Gallionella. Next base: position 10,776 of record JAVHRN010000004.1, on the reverse strand, counting down.
CGCAACCGTTACGGACACCCCAAAGAGGAAGTTTTACAACGCTATTTAGACAGTGGCGCGAGCGTGTTGCGCTCGGATCAAGACGGGGCAATTTTGGTCGAGATGGATGCGCAAAATCTGAGTATCGAACGCTATCGGCGCACCCAGCAACGCTACTGGACGCATCAAGTGCCGTAAAATATCGTCCATGAATTTACCCATCCTGTACTCCTTCCGCCGCTGCCCGTATGCCATGCGCGCCCGCGCCGCCCTCATCCACAGCAACATCAATTTTGAACTCCGCGAAATAGCTTTGCGCGACAAACCCGCCGCGATGTTGGCCGTGTCGCCGAAAGGCTCCGTGCCTGTTTTAGTGTTGCCGGACGGGCGTGTGCTAGAGGAAAGCTGGGAGATTATGTTGTGGGCGTTACGCCAACACGATGCGCACAACTGGCTAGGCAAACATGAAACAAGCCTGCAAGCCGCATTTTCATTGGTGTTAGAAAATGACAGCACGTTCAAACGCGCTTTAGATTGCTACAAATATCCAGAACGCCACCCCGACCAGCCGCAACATTTTTATCGCACGCAAGGTGAGGTGTGGTTACAAAAATTAGAAATGCGTTTAAGCGTCACGCCGTATTTATTAGGCGACACGATGAGCATCGCCGATGCCGCCTTGCTGCCCTTCGTGCGCCAATTCGCGGCGGTAGATGCAAACTGGTTTGCCAGTGCGCCCTATCCCAAACTGCGCGACTGGCTAGATAGATTTACCCACTCAGAATTATTCGCACAGGTGATGCAAAAATTTCCAGTGTGGCAAGCCACTTGTGGTGACTGAAATCAGGTCGCTAGAGCCGCTTTGCCTTAGCCAAATTTTAGTTTCATCACCAGCACCGCACCTGCCAGTAAAACCGTAATACTGTTCGCGATGATAATTGGCCAAGACATCAGCAAAATGCCGTACACCAGCCACAGCGCAACGCCCAAGGTGAACAGGCTGTACATCCCCAAGGAAATATCTTTAACGTGTTTGCTTTGCCACACTTGCCAAACTTGCGGCACGAAAGACACGGTAGTGAGACTCGCCGCCATGCTGCCGATGCCATCACTTAGGTTCATGGTTGCTCTCCTCATTACTCCACAGTTGATGCGCATCTAGCTCTAGGCGGTAACGACTTTCATTCGCCGCAAGCAAGGCCAAATTTTCACTGAGCGTTGCTTCTTGAGCGATGCGCCGCGCCGACAAACTATCCGCCAAACTGCCTTCACCTAAGCGATAGGCTTTGGCAATCAATGCGGCATTGCTGCGAATCGCCTCGCCTGCCTCGCGTGCTTGCAGATAAGTTGCGTAACTGCGCACCGCTTGCTGATAAGCGGCATCAATATCGCTGTGTAAACGACGTTCGACAAAGGCGGATTGGTCAGCCGCAATTTGCGCTTGCTGTTCGACCATTTGCGCACTGGCATGACGCTGCCCGAATGAAATCGGCACAGTTAAATACACACCAGCGACTTTTTCGTTGCCACCCATTTCATTCGAGTAACGCAAGCCCACCGTTGGGTCAGGCACTTGTTCGGCGCGACTGCGCTGAGCTTGCAACTGTTGCACCTCGGCATGCGCTTGCGCCATTGCCAATTCGTGGTTGTCGTCCAAGATGTGTACTTGCCAATATGCTGCGTCGTGCGAGATGGCAAGCGGGGCATTAAGCTGCACATCACGAGGCAGACTAAGCGCAGGAAATTCACGCAACAAATCATTCGCTGCCAACTGCGCCCGCAACTCTGCTTGTTGCAAGGCCAGTTGCGCTTGCGCCGTTGCGGCGTGTGCCAAATTCGCTTCCATGTTGGGCGCATCGCCCGCCTTAACGCGCTTCTTCACCACTTCAGCTTGCTCATTGAGCAAGGCAACTTGCTGTTGCCATAAACTCACTTGCAACACTTCTTTTTGACGCGCAAACCATAAGTGCAGCAAGCTACGCCCCGCCTCGTGATGTGCATCGCCCAAAGCAAATTCGGCGCGCGCCACACTCGCCGCACCAATGTCGCTATCAATAAAAACTTTATTGGGTAAACGCACGCCACGCTCCAGCGCGACATCCCATTCGCGCAACTTTTGCCCCGTACTTATAAGCTGACGTTGCCCCACGCCACCACGCACATTAAATTCGTAATTGCCGCTCTCCCAACGCTGCTGCTGCGCTTGCTCTAACTTGAGATTGCTGTGCGCGTTCAACACCAACAAGTGCGCATCCAATGCCTGCATGACCTGCTGCTGCGCAGGCAAATCGCTAGGCGAGACTGGCTCGGCATGTGCCGCAACAGTCAGGAGCGCAACACTGACAAGCAACGAGCAACGACTGATGATTAACGGCTTCATGCCAATCTCCCAAACTCAATAATCGGTGCAATCCAATAAGCAATTTCGCGATTCGCTTCCTCGACTTTGAGATGCGCCACCAGTGCCTGCGCATCATCCAAATTCATCACCATCATCATTTGTACGCGCTGCGAACGACCGCGCACTTGCTCCATCATGCTAGGCAAATGTTCGCTCTGACTGCTGCCTTCCATCGCAACCGTTGAGAAGCCGTGTACCCATTCTGGATGCTCTAATAGATGATCCACCAAACGCTCTTCTAGCGAACGATGACACACCAAGGTCAAGCTGCAATTCATCGTTTTCATAATGATTTCCCCTGTGCGGCAATACCGAAACGACGATACAAAATCGGCAACATAATCAAGGTCAGCAAGGTCGAACTGAGCAGCCCGCCCGTCACTACCACCGCTAACGGTTTTTGAATTTCCGAACCTGGCCCCGTCGCAAACAACACTGGCAACAAACCAAACGCGGTAATGCTGGCAGTCATCAAAACGGGACGTAAGCGACGTTTCGCGCCTTCAAAAACCACTTGGTCTAGGCTCATGCCTTCGGCGTGTAATTGGTTGAAATACGACACCATCACCACGCCGTTCAACACCGCAATGCCTAGCAGCGCAATAAAACCAACCGAGGCTGGCACGGACATATATTCGCCACTGAGCCATAACGCCAACACCCCGCCTATCAAGGCAAATGGGATATTGGTCAGCACCAGTGCCGCTTGGCGTACCGAACCAAAGGTGGCAAACAGCAACATAAAAATCATGCCTAACGCAATCGGCACGACCACCGCCAAGCGCGCGGCAGCACGTTGCTGATTTTCAAATTGCCCGCCCCAAGTGAGGCGATAACCTTGCGGTAATTTAATTTGCGCAGCGACCGCTTGTTTCGCCTCTTCGACAAAACCAACTAGGTCGCGGTCGCGCACATTGCTTTGCACAATCACCATGCGCTGACCGTTTTCACGATCTACTTTTACGGGTCCATCGACGCGCTGCAAACTTGCCACCACCGACAACGGCACGCTTTGCCCATTCGGCAGCGGCAAGGTCAGCGCGGCAAACAACGCAGGCGATTCTTGCACGTTCAATTCGCCACGCATGATGAGCGGCGTACGTCGCCCATCTTCGATAATCATGCCTAATTGTTGCCCTTCGATTTGGCTGCGCAAAGTGCTACCAATTTCATCTACGCTCAGCCCTAATCGACCCGCCGCCAATCGGTCGATGACCACGCGGTAATACTGCACACCGCTATTTTTCACTGTAAAAACATCTTCGCTGCCCTTAATTTTTTCCAACACGCCCACCATCTGCTCGGCAGTTTCATTGAGCTTAGTAAGGTCAGTGCCAAAAATTTTAATCGCGATGTCGCCACGCGCGCCCGTCAACATTTCCGACACGCGCATCGCAATCGGTTGCGTAAAGCTGTATTCCACGCCGGGGAAATCTGCCATCACACGACGCACACTATCGACCAGCGCGGTCTTGTCTTTATTGACCCATTCCTGCTGCGGCTTCAACACCAAAAATGTATCAGTCTCATTCAAGCCCATCGGATCTAAGCCCAGCTCATCCGCACCCGCGCGCGCGACGATGCCTTTAATATCGGGCACGGCTTTAAGAATCGCTTGCTGAATGCGCGAGTCCATTTCGGCGGTTTTGGCTAAGTTAATCGACGGCAATTTACTCACCTGCATAATCAAATCGCCTTCGTCCATTTCAGGCATAAAGGCTTTGCCAACGATGCTGTAGATGCCTGCGCTGATAAGCAACAGCAGCAGTGCGCTAATGACCACGAGCCGCTCTTTTGCCAATGCGCGCTGCAACAACGGTACATAAATCGCCATCGCTTTGCGCACCAACCAAGGTTCGCCGTGATTACCTGCTTTAAGTAGAAAACTCGCCAACATCGGCACGATGGTCAGCGACAACAACAGCGAGCCTGCCAAGGCAAACACGATAGTCAGTGCCACAGGAATAAATAATTTTCCTTCCAAGCCTTGCAGTGTCAACAGCGGCAAAAATACGATGATGATGATGGCAACCCCCGCTGCGACAGGCGTAATGACTTCTTTCACGGCACGATAAATCACATGCAAATGCGGGATGTGGTCGCGCTTATAGGCTAAGTGATTGATGATGTTTTCCACCACCACCACCGCGCCATCCACCAACATGCCGATGGCAATCGCCAAGCCGCCCAAGCTCATTAAATTTGCCGACATGCCAAATTGATTCATCAAAATAAAAGTGATCAACACCGCCATCGGCAAGGTCAACGCCACCACAATCGCGGCGCGCAGATTGCCCAAAAACAACACCAACAAAATCACCACTAAGGCAATCGCTTCGAGCAACGCGTGGGTCACGGTACTCACCGCGCGCTCGACCAAACTGCCTCGGTCATAGAACACTTTAGTGGTCACGCCTTGCGGCAAACTAGGTGCGAGCTCGGCTAATTTTTCGCGCACGCCTTCCACCACTTTTTGCGCATTTGCGCCGCGCAGGCCCAGCACCAAGCCTTCCACCGCTTCACCCTGCCCGTCTTTCGTCACGACACCGTAGCGCGTCAAACTGCCAATGCGCACTTCCGCCACATCGCTGACGCGGATCGGGCTGCCATTGCTGCTGACAATCACAATGTTGCGCACGTCTTGCAAATTTTTAATGCTGCCCTCGGCGCGCACCAATAACGCCTCATCGCCGTCGTTAATACGTCCCGCGCCGTCATTACGATTATTGGCTTGCACCGCCGCTTGCAACATCGCAAACGAAATGCCGCGCGCGCCAAGCGCAGTGTGGTCAGGCACGATTTCAAAACTACGCGCCAAGCCGCCTAATGAATTGACATCTGCCACGCCTGGCAAGGTGCGTAAAACGGGACGTATCGTCCAATCCAAAATGGTGCGACGTTGCTCTAATGAAACACCCTCGCCTTCCACGGTAAACATAAACATCTCGCCGAGCGGCGTGGTAATCGGCGCAAGTCCGCCCGAAATGTTAGCGGGCATGTCACGCAGCGCGTTGTTCAAGCGTTCTGCCACTTGCGAACGCGCCCAATAAATATCGGCACTGTCTTCAAAGTCAATGGTGATGTCGGCAATGGCATATTTGGAAATCGAACGCATCACACGCTGTTTGGGAATGCCCAACATTTCCAATTCAATCGGCGCGACGATGCGCGCTTCGACCTCTTCTGGAGTCATGCCAGGGGCTTTCATAATCAGCTTGACTTGGGTGGACGAAACATCAGGGAACGCATCAATCGGCAACTCGCTAAACGCCGAGATGCCCGCGCCTATCACCAACAAGCTCAGCGCGGCGAGCAATAAGCGTTGCGTAAGCGAAAACTCTAAAAGTTTGGTTAACATTCGGAAGCCTCTAAAAATTTAATTTTTTGGGATGAAGCACAAGAAGCCGCGCAGCGAATGACGCAGGCATATCAGACGGATAGACAAGGAATGAGCGAACACGCGACGCAGTGATTCGCCCAAAAAATGAATTTATAGAGGCTTCCATTATTGCGCGCCTATGCCTAACAGCGCGGCCTTTAATGCTGACACACCGCGCACTGCGAGCTGCTCGTCGCCTTTGAATGCACCCGTCATCACGCTGCTATTCGCGCCTTCATTGAGCAGCGTTACCGCCACCGCTTGGAAGCCTTGCGCGCTGCTGACAAAGACCAAAGTCTTGCCATTCACGCGCGCGATCGCGCTGTTGGGTACATCCCATTGCGCTTGTTTACTGCTGTTGGTTGCGATGCTGACTTCGACAAACTGATTGGGACGCAAATTTTCTACGCCTTGCGTGATGCTGCCACGCAACAACACGCTTTGATTGGTGTCTGTTAAGCCGCGTCCTATCGCGGTCAATTTTCCGCTAGCGTTAAAGGCTGGCACGCTAATCGCCGCACCGACTTTTAGGCCTAAAGTCATGGCAACAGGAGCTTGAATTTCGACTGCCAAGGGCGAGATTTTCGCCACCTTAAACAATGGCACAGCAGCATCTAAACGCTGTCCTGCACTCGCCGACTTTTCCAAAATCACGCCCGTGATGGGACTAACAATAGCCAGCCCGCTAGACAAATTATTACCCGCTTGCAACTGCGTGAGGCCAGCATCACTCATCCCCGATAAACGCAACAACTGACGGCGTTCGGCGAAGGCGGCATTGGCCTCCAAAGCCGCCCCGCGCGTGGCGCGATAACGACTTTCAGCAATGATGCCGTCACGAAACAAAGCCTCATCGCGCGTTAAATTTTCGCGCGCCAATTGCGCTTGCACACTGGCTTGCACATAGCCGCGTTGCGCTTCGGCAAAGGCTGGACTTTGCAAATGTGCCAACACCTGCCCTTTTTTCACGCTATCACCCACGCCGACCAAGGTCTGCTCGACGAGTGCGGGCATGGCAGTGCTAATGACAAACAGTTGATTGCCTGGCACCACCACTTGCGCGGGCAAGCCCGACACTGCACCCACGCTTTGCTTGGGCAGCGCGGCGGTGCTAATGCCTAAAGTTTTAATTTGTGCGGCGGTTAATGTGATGTCATCAGACGCAATCGCACACTGAAAAATCGCTAGCAGCAACAGCCCTAACGTAGAGTTTTTTGTAATCATGGGAAGCTCCGTCGTGCGCAATACGCACTGGCAAAAATTAAGAAATTCAATCGTTGAAACGAGGGGGGGAGCTGGCTTTACAGCGGAGGAGCTTGCGACCACGCTAAAGCATAGCGTGTCGAACTGGGGCGTAAAAAATGTACGCTGCGATAGGCGCGCAACAGAGACACGGGAGGCGCAGTCGCTTGCAGTGAATAAGCAGCGAGTAGTTCTGGCTCATCAACATCCAAAGTGAAGTTCATCGGCGTTGCCTGAACCACACTCACCACCGCACCTAAGTGATTTTCTATATGAGCCGTGTGCGAGTCATTGTGCTGCGTATCGTGGCTATATAAATTTGCCTCCGCATCTAAACCATCGACATGCGCGTGCGCCAGCGGTGCAATACATTGCAGCAGCACAAACACGATCAACAGTAATTTTTGCAAGACATTTTTCATAGGGCGCGGATTGTATCATCGTAAACTTGCAGCACTGAGCGCGCATAGAGTCGTCCTGCCGTATTAAGTTCAGCGCACGCACAAATTTACTGCTCAGCATAAAATTGACAGCGTGTCACAAAATAACTAGATTGCTGCGCCTTCAGGCGCAGTCATTTTTATTTTTTCTCCTTATAGGAAAATCATGTCCAACATCGAATCTAGCTTGCACGAAAGCCGTGTTTTTAATCCCTCTAGCGCATTTTCTCAACAAGCCAATATCCCCAGCATGGCGGCGTATCAAGCCATGTGTGACCATGCAGAACAAGACTACGCAGGCTATTGGGCGCAGTTGGCGCGTGACATGGTGCAATGGCATAAGCCCTTCACCAAAGCCTTGGATGAAAGCAACGCGCCGTTTTATAAGTGGTTTGAAGATGGCGAGTTGAATGTTTCTTATAATTGCTTGGATAGACATCTAGCAACGCAAGCCGACAAGACCGCGCTGATTTTTGAAGCAGACGATGGCAAGGTCACCAAAGTCACTTACCAAGCATTACACACGCGCGTTTGCCAGTTTGCCAATGGTCTAAAAGCGCGCGGCATCAAGTCTGGTGATCGCGTCATTATCTACATGCCAATGAGTATCGAAGCGGTGGTGGCAATGCAAGCTTGCGCGCGCATCGGCGCGATTCATTCGGTAGTATTCGGCGGATTTTCTTCCAAGAGTTTGCACGAGCGCATCACCGATGCGCAAGCCGTGGCAGTCATCACAGCCGATGCACAAATGCGCGGCGGCAAAGTGATGCCACTCAAACCCGCAGTCGATGAAGCCTTATCGTTCGGCGGCTGCGAGATGGTGCATAGCGTGATTGTTTATCAACGCGCAGGTAACGACACCGCATGGAACGCGAAAAATAATATTTGGTGGCACGATTTAGTGGCGGGTCAAAGTGGCGTGTGCGAACCAACTTGGGTGGGCGCGGAGCATCCACTATTTATTCTGTACACCTCAGGTTCAACGGGCAAACCTAAAGGCGTACAACATTCATCTGGCGGCTATTTGTTAGGTGCGATGACTTCGATGCAATGGGTATTCGACTACAAAGCCAGCGACATTTTCTGGTGTACCGCCGACGTGGGTTGGATTACTGGACACAGCTATGTCGCTTACGGCCCCCTGGCGATGGGCAGCACGCAAGTAATTTTTGAAGGCGTGCCAACTTACCCTGATGCAGGACGTTTTTGGAAAATGATACAAGACCATAAAGTCACCACTTTCTACACCGCACCGACTGCGATTCGTTCACTCATCAAACTCGGCGGCGACTTACCCAAGCAATATGATTTGTCGTCGCTGCGCTTGCTCGGCAGCGTTGGTGAACCAATCAATCCCGAAGCGTGGATGTGGTATTACAACACCGTAGGCGGCGCGCGTTGCCCAATTGTGGACACTTGGTGGCAGACTGAAACAGGCTGCCACATGATTGCGCCACTGCCTGGCGCGATGCCGCTCAAGCCTGGTACTTGCACCTTGCCATTGCCCGGCATCATGGCGGCGATTGCCAACGAAGCAGGTGATGTGGTCAACGATACGCACGGCGGATTCTTAGTCATTACGCGGCCATTCCCATCACAAATTCGCACTATTTGGAATGATCCTGAGCGTTACCAATCGTCTTATTTCCCTGCCGAAATGCAAGGCGCGTATTTGGCGGGCGATTCAGCGCGCCGCGATGCAGATGGTTACTTCTGGATTATGGGACGCATCGACGACGTACTGAATGTGTCTGGACATCGCTTAGGCACAATGGAAATCGAGTCAGCACTGGTCGCCAATCCCTTGGTTGCCGAAGCTGCCGTAGTGGGTAAACCGCATGACATCAAAGGCGAAGCGGTGGTCGCCTTCGTGGTGTTAAAAGGTGCGTTGCCCACCGATGCCGCGCAAGCCCGTGAACTCGCAGAGCTGTTGCGCAACTGGGTGGGCAAAGAAATCGGCCCAATTGCCAAACCTGATGAAATTCGTTTTGGTGAGAACTTGCCTAAAACGCGTTCGGGAAAAATCATGCGTCGCTTGCTGCGCGGCTTAGCAAAAGGTGAAGAAATCACGCAAGATATTTCAACCTTAGAAAATCCCGCCATCCTAGAGCAACTCAAAAATGCGGTGCGCTAGCCAGTAAAGTCGTCTCCGCTAAAGACAAGACACCAACAATAACAGTCTCACAAATTGTTTTTTGGGTGTCTTGTTTGCTTTTATAGGTTTTTCGATGAGCCCTGCCTTGCGCAATTCTTTCTTTGAATCAGCTCACGCCGCAACCGCGCAAGCCGCCCACCCTCGTGATCTACTGCAATTAAAAGCGATGTAATATCGTTGTTTGCCGCATTGTTATGATGTAATATCATTGTTGGCCGCATTGTTATATTTTCGGAAGTTTCAAAAACTAAACAGGGAGTTAAACTTTAAGACAGAACAGATTCAAATCTTTTGCAACACAGGATATACACTGGAATCGGTGTCTACATTACGTTAGGCCATGCCATGAATTTCGCTCTTTCGAGTGTTGTTTGCGGTTGAAATAGTTTTTTAAACCAAAAGAGAGAAAGTGAAATGAAGAAAGTATCAAAGTTTGTGTGGCTATCCGCCCTACTGTTTTCTGTGAGTTCACATGCTGGGTTAATTGACCTAGCACCTAAGGTGGGCTTTACAGGTTGCGACTCCGCAATCAAAGAAGAATTTAAGGAATATCTTACAGATGCAACTGGTCGTGTATCTAGCAATTATTTCGAGAAAAATAGGAAGATATTTTCATTAACTGCGACGTGGGGAGAAGTTGGAGACTCCATATTCCAAAAAACTATTTTTGAGAAAAACGACCAGATTTGCTATGCGTACAGAATAACAGTTATCACTTTGAAAGAAAGTTGTATGAGTTTCAAAGAAGCTAATCCTGTTTGGAAATATGTTGATTCTTCTGGTGACTATGTTTGGACAAAAAATGCTGGGGGAGTGGATGCGATTATGCAATCACCGCCATACGGCGGTTGCAATATATTTTATAATATATCTAAGAAATACCCTGCGGATTGACCCAATTAAATCACTCCCGGCAAGGCCGAGAGTTTCGTGGGCAAATAAATAGGGTCAGACTCGATTTAATTCGATATTCTCTTGCCATCGCTTCCACGAGGTGTTGCACGATGGCTCGCCTTCCCCGCTTTTTTCTTCCTGGGCAACCTTTGCATGTCATTCAGCGCGGCAATAACCGCGATCCCATTTTTGCTGCGGATGCGGATTACGCATTTTATCTGCGGTGCTTACAAGAGGCGGCGGATACCCATTCCCTCAAGGTTCACGCTTATGTGCTGATGACCAA
>JAVHRN010000003.1:0-23201 GCA_036171695.1 Gallionella sp. | reverse complement strand
GCGCGAGGTCGGCAAACTTGGCAGCCGCCTGTTCGGTAATCTGCGCGATGGTGCGTTGCGGATGAAATTTATCGGGGTCAGTAAACAGCCAGCGCAATTTTTCAAGGTTAGCTGGTTGGTCTAAATCAGCGATTGCGATGGTGTGAATTTCGGATGGCGCATTGGTGAAGTGCGTGTGTATCTGAATAATCTGCGTGTCGCACACCACCAATAACGGCGGGTTATCCAAGGCGAGCGCGTAGGTCATCAACTGCTTGAGCGCGGCATCCAGATTGCGCTCAGGTGCTTTGTATTCGATGGCAAAAAAGCCACGCTTCCACACGTCCGCCCAGCCGTGTTTGCTGCCCGTTTTTGCCACACCACGTTCAAAACAATAGCTGTCTATCGTGGCAGGCGTGGGCACTTCCGCGCCGACCAGCGCACATAAATCCGCGAAATGCGCCTGATAACTTTGCCGTTCGTTGAGCGTGGAAAATTGCCACTTGGCGATAAATTGCGTAGCTGTAATGAGCATAGGGGTGCTTAGAAAAACATCAATTATTCGGGCACAAAAAAACCGCTCGCGCGGTTTCTTTGACTGAATGGGTAAGCGATTAACCTAAAGACTTAATCACGTCTTCGACGACTTTTTTCGCATCGCCGAACACCATCATGGTTTTATCGAGGTAGAACAAATCGTTGTCCAGTCCCGCGTAACCCGCTGCCATACTACGTTTGACCACCAATACGGTGCGCGCTTTGTACACGTCCAAAATCGGCATCCCGTAAATCGGACTGGAAGAATCGTTTTTCGCGGCAGGATTCACCACGTCGTTCGCACCAATCACCAGCACCACATCGGTATCGGCAAACTCGTTGTTGATTTCGTCCATTTCAACCACTTGTTCGTAAGGCACTTCTGCCTCTGCCAACAACACGTTCATGTGGCCTGGCATCCGCCCCGCGACGGGGTGAATCGCGTAACGCACTTTCACGCCTTTTTCGGTGAGCAACTTGGACATTTCGTTAATCGCATGTTGCGCACGCGCCACCGCCAAACCATAGCCTGGCACGATAATCACCGAGTCGGCATTGCCCATTAAGAACGCGGCATCGTCCGCGCTGCCGCTGCGATAGGTTTTTTGAACGCTGCCCGAAGCTGTCGCTGCCGCTTCAGGCGCGCCACCAAAGCCACCCAAAATCACGTTAAAGAATGAACGGTTCATCGCTTTGCACATGATGTAAGACAGAATCGCACCAGAGCTACCGACCAATGAACCCGCGATAATCAGCATGGCGTTGTTCAACGAAAAACCAATCCCCGCTGCCGCCCAACCTGAATAGGAATTGAGCATCGACACCACCACGGGCATATCTGCGCCGCCAATCGGGATGATGATTAACACACCCAACACGAACGCCAATGCCAGCATGGTAAAGAACGCAGACCAGCTTTCGGTGAACATAAATGTCATCCCCATCGCCAGCAACGCAATCGCAATGATTAAGTTAAGCAAATGTTGACCTGCAAACTGCACGGGCGCGCCTTGGAATAAACGGAATTTATAGCGACCCGATAATTTACCGAAGGCAATTACCGACCCTGAAAAAGTAATCGCACCGATTGCCGCGCCCAAGAATAATTCCAAACGATTGCCTGTTGGAATCGCCACACCCTTAGCCAAACCATGCAGCAAAGCGTGTGGTTCTGCGACCGCTGCGACGGCAATAAACACTGCTGCCAGACCAATCATGCTGTGCATAAACGCTACGAGCTCAGGCATTTTGGTCATCTCAACGCGTTTCGCCATCACTGCACCGACGCTGCCGCCAACCAACAATGCCGCCAACACATACGCTAAGCCGCTCAATGAACCCGCCACATTGACAATCAGCGCGGCAGTCGTCAGCACCGCAATCGTCATCCCCGTCATGCCAAAAATGTTGCCGCGTATCGAGGTATTGGGATTCGACAAGCCTTTCAGTGCTTGAATAAAGCACACGCTCGCCAACAGATACAGCAACGTCACCACATTCATACTCATTGCGCGCTCCCCTCAGTTGCGACTTTTTTCTCTTTGCGCTTGAACATTGCCAACATGCGGCGCGTTACCAAAAATCCGCCAAAGACGTTCACGGCTGCCAGTGCCACCGCCAACACGCCCATGGTTTTACCCAAGCCTGTTTCGGTCAATGCCGCCGCTAACATCGCGCCCACAATCACAATCGCCGAAATCGCGTTCGTCACCGCCATGAGCGGCGTGTGCAGTGCGGGCGTAACGTTCCAAACCACGTGATAGCCAACATAAATCGCCAGCACAAACACAATTAAATTCAATACAAATGGATCAACCAGTTCGTTCATATTGTTACTCCTAAATTATTTGCTGACTGGGGCGGGCACAAATGCCGCGCCGTCTTTACACAACAGCGTGCCCGCAATAATGTCGTCCGCCACATTGATATTCATCGCGCCCGTTTTGTCACACAATAAATTGAGGAAGTTGAGCAAATTGCGCGCATAAAACGCGCTCGCATCAGTCGCCACTAAGCCTGGCAAATTCGCTTCACCCACGATGGTCACGCCATGTTTCACCACCACTTTGCCTAGCTCTGACAAAGGACAATTACCGCCCGCTTCGACCGCCATATCAATCACGACAGAGCCGGGTTTCATTTGCTTAACAGTGTCTTCATGCAGCAACACGGGCGCGGCGCGCCCCGGAATTAACGCGGTAGTAATGATGATGTCAGCTTGTTTAGCGCGCTCGGCAACCAACACCGCCTGACGCGCCATCCAGCTCGCGGGCATCATGCGTGCATAGCCGCCCACGCCTTGCGCGATGTCGCGCTCTTCGTCGGTTTCAAACGGTACGTCGATAAATTTCGCACCCAATGATTCGACTTGTTCTTTTGCCGCAGGACGTACGTCCGATGCTTCGACCACCGCACCTAAACGCTTGGCAGTGGCAATGGCTTGCAGCCCAGCCACGCCCACGCCCAAAATCAACACGCGCGCGGCTTTGACAGTGCCCGCTGCGGTCATCAACATCGGCATAAAACGCGGATATAAATTCGCACCCAAAATCACTGCTTTGTAACCTGCGATATTGGCTTGCGACGACAACACGTCCATCGCTTGCGCACGCGAAGTACGCGGCAATTTTTCCATGGCAAACGCGCTAATGCCTTGCGCCGTATAAGCCTCCACTTGCGCTTGGTCATGCGGGTTAAGCAGCCCAATTAACGCCGTGCCTTTAGACAATTTGGCAACTTCATCCGCCGTAGGGGCTTTGACTTTGAGCACGATTTCGGACTGCGCATACAGTGCGTTGCTGTCCACTAAAGTCGCACCTGCCGCTGCAAATTCCGCATCAGGAATATGTGCACCCGCACCTGCTCCGTTTTGCACCATCACAGTGTGACCCGCTGCCAGCATTTTCTTCACCGTTTCGGGTGTGGCTGCTACACGCGTTTCACCTGCGCGCGTTTCCGCAGGAATGCCTATACGCATAAAAATTCTCCAAATTTGAAGGTCGTCTAAGAGTTAAACGAATTAAATGATTCATCGCTACAGCCCAATGATTATCAGCTTGTCAGCGCGTTACCCGATTTTTAGGGCGGGCGATTATAACCTAAGGTGGCGCGTCTTTATGCGGTTTTGTCATGCCATCGCAGGCAGCAATCCCGCTCAATCAGAGCCGCAATCTCCGCTATAATCTGCCGCACTTTTTTATGCCGCCTGCGCGGCTTTTTTCATGCCGTCTATCCGCCCACTATCCGAACTGTTAATCAATCAAATTGCCGCTGGCGAGGTGATTGAACGTCCCGCCGCCGCGCTTAAAGAATTATTGGAAAACAGTCTGGATGCGGGCGCGACCGACATCGTCGTGCAGTTAGAAGCTGGGGGCATTAAGTTGCTGCGCATCAAGGACAACGGTTGCGGCATTGCGGCGGACGAATTGTCATTTGCGTTAATGCGTCACGCCACCAGCAAAATTGCCAGCTTAGATGAACTGCAATCAGTCGCCAGCATGGGCTTTCGCGGCGAGGCTTTAGCGAGCATGGCAGCAGTGGCGCAACTCACCTTGACCAGCCGCACCGCTGCCGCACCGCACGCCAGTCAAATCAGCGCACTAGATGGACAACTCAGCGACATCGCACCCGCCAGTCATCCGCTCGGCACCAGCGTGGAAATTCGCGAGTTGTATTTCAACACGCCCGCGCGACGTAAATTTTTGAAGAGCGAAGCGACTGAATATGCCTATTGCGAAGAAGCCTTCAAACGCATCGCGCTGTCGCGTCCCGACGTGGCGATGTCTTTGCAACACAATGGTCGCAGCATTTGGCAACTCGCCGCCGAGCCTGACGCACTCAAGCGCGTAACCACTTTGCTGGGTGCTGAATTTGGTAACGCGGCAGTGGCGGTATCACGGCAAGCGGCAGGCCTATCTATGACGGGCTATGCCGCCTTGCCTGCATATTCAAAATCGACGCGCGACGCGCAATACTTTTTCGTCAATGGTCGTTTTATCCGCGACAAAGTCGCCAGTCACGCGCTACGTCAGGCCTATCAAGATATTTTGCATCACCAACGTCATCCCGCATTTGTGTTGTTCTTCACCATGCCGCCAGCGGGCGTGGATGTGAATGTGCATCCCGCCAAATCTGAAGTGCGCTTTCGCGACAGCCAAGGCATCCACCAGTTTATTTTTCACACCTTACAAAACGCCTTGGCGATTCCTGCGCAAAGCACCGCCGCGCAAAGCACCTCAACCATTGCCGTGCCGCCGCGCTACACCGCCACGCAACAAGGCTTTAGCCTCGCGCAAAGCAATGCCAGCTATCAAGTTTGGGACATGCAAACAGGAAATGCTGGTAAGTCGGGAGTCGGAAGTGGTGAGTGGGGCGCGTTGTTGCCGCCGCTTGCGGGAACATCCAGCACATCCCCCACTCACCACTCACCACTCACCACTTTCAACTCATCCGACCAGCATCCCCTCGGCTACGCCCTCGCTCAACTGCTGGGCATCTATATCCTCGCGCAAAATTCGCAAGGACTCATCGTGGTGGATATGCACGCCGCGCATGAACGCATCGTCTATGAAAAACTCAAAACGTCTTTGGATGCGGAACAAATCGCCACGCAACCCCTGTTGATACCCGTGAGTTTTTATGCTGACAAGATTGACATCGCCTCTGTTGCAGCCAGCCAAACCGCGTTGCAAAAACTAGGCTTCGACATCGCCGCGCTGTCCCCTACCACCCTTGCGGTGCGCGCCATGCCCGTGATGCTCAAGCAAGCGGAAGCCGAAGCCGTGGCAAAAATTGTGATTGACGAGCTACGCGAATTTGGCGCGAGCCGTGTGCTTACCGAACGCCGCAACGAATTACTCAGCACGCTCGCCTGCCACGGTGCGGTGCGCGCCAATCGAACTTTAAGCGTCACTGAAATGAACGCCCTGTTGCGTGAAATGGAACAAACCGAACGCGCAGGTCAATGCAATCACGGCAGGCCAACCTGGTTTCAAATTTCACTGCATGAGCTAGACAAAATGTTTATGCGCGGGCAATAAAGCCCGCCCTAAACGCAATCGCTCGCCCTGCGTGGCAAGTTAAACAAGCAACGCAGCGGCGACACCAACCAACGATTAACGGCTATCACCCCCATGACCAACGCATCCCCTTCCCTCACCCGCATCGCGTTCGCTAGCTTCATCGGCACCGCTATCGAGTTTTACGATTTTTATATTTACGGTCTCGCCGTGGCGATGGTCGTCGGGCCAGTATTTTTTCCCAGCAGCGATGCGGCTACACAAGCCCTGAATGCCTTTCTGACCTTTGGCATCGCCTTCCTCGCGCGTCCCATCGGGGCAGTGGTATTCGGACATTTCGGCGACCGCATCGGGCGCAAAACGACGCTGGCTACATCGCTATTGCTGATGGGTAGTTGCACCACGCTCATCGGCGTGTTGCCCAGCTACGAATTGGTCGGATGGCTCGCCCCCGCGCTGTTGTGTCTGCTGCGTTTCGGGCAAGGCTTAGGCTTGGGCGGCGAGTGGGGCGGCGCGGCATTGTTGGCGGCGGAATATGCACCCACAGGGCGACGCGGCTGGTTTGGCATGTTTCCGCAACTCGGTCCACCCATCGGATTTTTGCTGGCAACCACGAGCTTTTTATTACTAGCGAACTTTCTGGACGATGCGCAATTTCGTGCGTGGGGTTGGCGCGTGCCATTTTTAGCCAGCGCGGTATTGGTCATGGTGGGGCTTTATGTACGCTTGAAATTAAGCGAAACGCCAGTGTTTGCAAAAGCACAGCAGGCGCATCGCACTGCATCATTACCATTAGTCACGCTGTTCACTCAACATAGCAAACCCTTGCTGCTCGGCGCGTTGTCTATCGTGGTGTGTTACGCGCTGTTCTATATTTCGACGGTGTTTGCCTTGAGTTATGGCGTAAGCCAGTTGCATATTCCACGCACGCAATTCCTAGCCATGCTGTGCGTCGCGGTGATTTTTATGGCGGCGGCAACACCGCTGTCAGCTTGGGCGGGCGACCGTTTTGGTCGTCGTCCCGTGTTGCTAGTGGCTGGCAGCATGGCTTTGCTGTCTGGCTTTTTACTCGCACCAATGTTGGCTAGCGGTTCAACCTTGCAAATCACCGCCTTCCTCGCGCTGGAATTATTTTTAATGGGCGCAACCTTCGCACCGATGGGCGCGTTGTTACCCGAATTATTTCCCACCGCCGTGCGCTACACGGGGGCAGGCACGGCCTACAACTTAGGCGGAATTTTAGGCGCGTCGTTAGCCCCATATATCGCGCAGCAATTGGTGTTGCACGGGGGGCTGAGTTGGGTGGGTGGCTATGTATCCGTCGCCGCTGCGATGAGCTTGTTCGCCGTCTGGGCGATGGATGAAACGCACCACAAGGAGTTGCGATGAATCATTTCCCCCCCGCCATTTTTCTGATGGGGCCAACCGCCAGTGGAAAGACTGGGGTGGCTGTTGAGCTATTGCAAACACTGCCGATTGAACTTATCAGCGTGGATTCCGCGCTGGTGTATCGCGACATGAATATCGGCACGGCCAAGCCTGATGCGGACACCTTAAAAATTGCACCGCACCACCTCATCAACATCATCGACCCGACTGAAACTTATTCCGCCGCCACCTTTCGCAACGACGCGCTGCGCTTGATGGCGGACATCAGCGCGCGCGGCAAAATCCCTGTGTTGGTGGGTGGCACGATGTTGTATTTCCGCGCGCTGCAAAATGGCTTGAGTGATTTACCTGTTGCCGATCCTGCGGTGCGCGCTGAACTTGACCAGATCATTGCCGATTGCGGCATCGCCAAACTGCATGAGCAATTAGCCTTGGTGGATGCCGAAACGGCGGCGCGCCTTGCCCCCAATGACACACAACGCATCCAGCGCGCCATGGAAGTTTATTTGCTCACAGGTACGCCGATGTCGGAGTTACTCAAGAAAAAATCGGACAACACGCTACCCTACCGCGTTACCAATATCGCGCTGATTCCCAGCGATAGAGCCGTATTGCACCAACGCATCGCCACGCGCTTTGAGCAAATGATGGCGCAAGGTTTAGTCGCAGAAGTGCGCGGCTTGCGTGAAAAATATGAGTTGCATCCCGACCTGCCCGCCATGCGCTGCGTGGGCTATCGCCAAGCCTGGCAATTTTTGGATGGCGAAATCAATGCAGAAGAATTAGTTGCAACAGGACTCGCTGCGACGCGCCAACTCGCCAAACGACAACTCACTTGGCTGCGTTCTACGCCTGACAAAATCGAGCTAGATTGCTTGTCAAAAAATCTGACCGCGCAAGTGCAGCAACATATCGACGCGCTGTTTAGTCACTAAAAAACCAAGCATCCATCGCAAGCAATCCATACGTCATCACTTGATTGAGACGCGCGGCGTGCGCATCGTTGCCAGCCGCGCCGAGGGCGACGAACAATGGCAGTAAATGCTCGTCGCTGGGGTGATTTTGCAACGCATGGGGAGCGAGACTGCGGTATTGGCACAACGCAGAAAAATCGCGCGCTTGAATTTTTGCATCCATCCAATCGCAAAATTCTGTCACCCAAGTTGGCGCAGCAAGGTGGGCAGGATGGCTAAACACCGCGCGTAAATTATGCGTAATCGCACCGCTGCCGATTATCAATACACCCTTGTCGCGCAAGGCTTGCAGTGCCACGCCTAAGTTGAAGTGCCATGCTGCATTTTGTGCGGGTTGAATGGAAAGTTGCACGACGGGAATGTCAGCATCGGGAAATAAAAAACTCAGCGGCACCCATGCGCCATGATCCAAACCGCGTGTCGCATCCACACTCGCTGCGATGCCCGCTTGCGCTAGTAGTCGCACCACTGCATCGGCCAAATCAGGCGCGCCTGGCGCGGCGTAGCGCAATTGGTACAACGCGTCAGGGAAGCCCGAAAAATCGTGCATGGTGGCGGGATTTTTTGCACCACTTACCATCGCTTGCGCCGTTTCCCAATGCGCAGACACCAATAAAATCGCGCGCGGTTTCGCCAAACTCGCACCCAATGCGCGCCAAGCAGCCCCCGTTGCACCAGGCTGTAGCGGCAAGGTGGGTGCGCCATGAGAAACAAATAAAACGGGAGTTTTCATAGTGAGGTGCAACGCACCGCTAGACTTACCAATTACTACTTAAGTTTCTTTAACATTTTGATATGCGGAATACCAACATCCATAAATTTTTCACCTTGCGTGACAAAATCAAAATGTTCGTAAAACGGCACGGCTTGCACTTGCGCATCGACATCCACTTGCGCGTAATCGTGCGCTATCGCGTAGTGTAAAAATGCTTCCATAATCGCCGTGCCAACATACTGTCCGCGCCATTCAGGCATCACCGCGATGCGCCCGATATGACCGTTGGCGAACATGCGTCCGCAGGCAATGCCGTTGCCTTGCAAACTCAATGCCAGCGCGTGGCGCGAGGTTTCGTCATGTTCATCAAATTCCATATCGGCTGGCACGCCCTGCTCGTCAATAAACACCGCCTGACGTATCGCTTTGAGCAGCGGTTCGCCATCGTGCCAACACACTAAACTTACAGTAAAGGGATTACTCATCATTCCTCCTTAAGCAATAATTTCAACGTTAATTCCAACCGTAACCAACTCAAACAACGCGATTAAATCTTGATTATTCATGCGCACACAGCCATGCGAACCTACTGCTCCCAATGTCACGCTATCGGGCGTGCCGTGGATGTAAATATAGCGACGCATGGTGTCGCAGTTTCCTAGCCGATTAAAGCCCACTTCGCAGCCCGACAACCACAAAATGCGCGTCAAAATCCAATCGCGCTGCGGGAATTTTGCACCCAGTTCTGGCGTGTAAATTTCACCCGTAGCGCGTCGTCCAACAAATACCGTATTGGCGGCACAGCCTGCCCCTATCTTGGCGCGCACGATATGTTTGCCGCGCGGCGTGCAATAACTATTGCGCAATTCACCCGCACCTTGTGCAGCGGTCGAAACCCCATAGCGACGCAGTAGTTCCCCATCTGCGGCGAGCAGTTCTAAGTGTTGCGTAGCAAGATAAATTTTAATTTTCATCACAATTTTTTCTGCGCACGCCGCATTGCGAAAAATTCGCTCAAACGCGTGCCGCATACCTCCGCCAACACACCACGCTCGACAGTGGTGTGATGATTCCAACTCGGCAGCGCAAAAGTGTTAAAGACACTGCCGCATGCACCTGTTTTAAGGTCGTTCGCGCCATACACCAAACGCGCAATGCGCGCGTGCATGATTGCCCCCGCACACATCAAACACGGCTCTAGTGTGACAAATAATTCACAGCCTACCAGCCGATAATTGCCCAGATTTTTCGCCGCATCGCGCAACGCTTGCAGCTCCGCGTGCGCACTGGGATCGTGTTGCGAAATTGGCGCATTAAAACCGCGCCCGACGATGATGCCATCCTTCACCACCACCGCGCCGACGGGCACTTCATTGATGGCTTGCGCCTGTTGCGCCAGCACTAACGCCGCTTGCATGTACTGCTCATCACTCATCGCCACGCGCTCAATCAAAAAGGGCGCAACCGTAGCACATCCGCGCCATTTTTGGTGCGTCAAAAAGCAAATAAGAAAGGCTTGCCAGCGCACCATTTTTTGCACAGAATCGCCCCATCTCAAGCGAGCCTCTCAATGTTAAAAAATATCCCTGCCGATTTATCCGTCCCCGCCACCAGCGGTCTGACTTTCTCACTTGCAGCAGTACACGGACGACATCTAGTCCTGTATTTTTACCCCAAAGACAACACCCCAGGCTGCACCTCACAAGCCCAACAATTTCGCGATTTGTATCCCGAATTTTTAGCCGCGAATTGTGTCGTCATCGGCGTGTCGCGCGACAGTCTCAAGTCACATGAAAATTTCAAAACCAAATTCACTTTGCCGTTCGAGCTAGTCGCCGACACGGACGAAACGCTGTGTCAATTATTGGGTGTGATGAAACAAAAAATGATGTACGGCAAACAAGTGCGCGGCATCGAACGCAGCACGTTTGTCTTCGATGCAACAGGTGTTTTGCGTCAGGAATGGCGCGCTGTCAAAGTCGCCGATCACGCAGCTCAAGTGCTCGGTTTTGTGAAGTCGCTCAACTCATAAATGGAGAACGCAATGTCCCCTCGTACAAGTTCTGGCAACAGCGATGCACATAAACTATTTGTCCTCGATACCAATGTGTTGTTGCACGACCCAACCAGTTTGTATCGCTTTGAAGAACACGATATTTGCCTGCCGATGTTTGTCTTGGAAGAGTTGGATAACAAGAAAAAAGGTATGACCGAAGTGGCGCGGAATGCCCGCCAAGTCAGCCGTTTTTTAGACGATATTGTCAGCGACGCGCCACACAACATTGAAGAGGGTATCGCGCTGCTTTCGCCCGCGCACCAAAATTGCACGGGGCGGCTGTATCTGCAAACCAGTTTCGTCAAATACGAGCTACCGCAAAATCTCGAATTAGGCAAAGCCGACAACGCCATACTGGGCGTGGTGATTGGGCTGCAACAACAGCAGCCAGACCGCCCCGTTATCTTGGTTAGCAAAGACATCAATATGCGCATCAAAGCGCGCGCCTTGGGTTTAGAAGCACAAGATTATTTCAACGACAAAGTGTTGGAAGACAGCGATTTGCTCTATAGCGGCGTGCTGATGTTGCCCGATGATTTTTGGCATACGCACAGCAAAAATTTGAAATCTTGGCAACAAGACAGCCACACTTATTACGAAATCAACGGGCCATTGTGCGCGACGTTTCATCGCAATCAATTCGTCTATCAAGAAAGTGATACCCCGTTTTATGCCTTGGTATTAGCGCAAACCGACCAAACTGCCACGCTGCGTACCCTGACCGATTACACGCATAGCAAAAATGGCGTGTGGGGCATTGTGGCGCGCAATCGCGAACAAAATTTCGTGCTGAATTTGTTGCTCGATCCTGAAATTGATTTCGTCACTTTGTTAGGTCAAGCGGGCACAGGCAAAACTTTGCTGACCTTGGCCGCAGGGCTGTGGCAAACACTGGAAACCAAAGTCTATTCAGAAATCATCATCACCCGCGTCACCGTCCCCGTCGGTGAAGACATCGGCTTTCTACCCGGCACGGAGGAAGAAAAAATGAATCCGTGGATGGGCGCGCTAGAAGACAACCTTGATGTGCTGACTAAAACGGATGAAGAAGGCGGCGACTGGGGACGTGCTGCGACACGCGATTTGATACGTTCGCGCGTCAAAGTCAAATCGCTTAACTTCATGCGCGGGCGTACTTTCCAAAGCAAATATCTCATCATCGACGAGGCACAGAACTTAACGCCTAAACAAATGAAAACGCTGGTAACGCGCGCAGGGCCAGGCACGAAAGTGGTGTGTATGGGCAACATCGCACAAATCGACACGCCTTATTTAACCGAAGGCAGCTCAGGCATTACTTATGTGGTGGATAGGTTCAAAGGCTGGGAACACGGCGGCCATGTCACCTTGATGCGCGGTGAACGCTCACGCTTGGCGGATTATGCAGGCGAGGTTTTGTAGGGCATCTCGTAAAACTAAAATCTCTTCGCGATGCGTTGTTGCTCACAAAAAATTACTCCTTACATAGTCATCTATGCGTCGTCGTAATTTTTTGTTCGCGCCTAGCCTCGCTTCGATATTTGAGTTTTTCGAGACACCCTAAATGAACTAACAAAGCCCCATCAATAATTTTTCTAGAAAGAAAATAAATGAGTCATACCGTTAAAAAAACTGATGCCGAGTGGCGTGCCGAGCTTAGCGATGAGCAATATCAGGTAGCACGGCAATGCGGCACAGAGCCGCCCTTCACGGGCATTTATTGGGATGAACATGCGGCGGGCATCTATCGTTGCGTGTGTTGCCACAGCGCGCTGTTCAACTCACAAACTAAGTTTGATTCAGGTTCAGGTTGGCCGAGTTTTTATCAAGCTGAGGCCGCTGAAAATGTGCTAATTAAACGTGATGTATCGCACGGCATGGTACGCGACGAAGTGTCATGCCAACGCTGCGGCGCGCATCTTGGTCATGTTTTTCCTGATGGTCCTAAGCCTACTGGACTGCGCTTTTGCATTAACTCGGCTTCACTTAATTTAGAAAAATTATGAAATTTTTATTTGATTTATTCCCTATCATCTTGTTTTTTATCGCCTTCAAAACAGCGGGCATTTATGTTGCGACTGCCGTCGCAATTGCCGCCACCATCGCACAAATTATCTGGAGCAAAGTACGTCACGGCAAGGTCGAGATGATGATGTGGATTAGCTTTGCCATCATCACCGTGTTCGGCGGCGCGACGCTGATTTTGCATGACGAGAGTTTTATTAAATTCAAACCCAGCGTGCTGTATTGGCTGTTCGCGGTGATTTTATTAGTGTCGCAATACGGCTTTCACAAAAACCTGATGCGCAGCTTGTTACACGAAAAAATCGCCCTGCCCGTGCAGGTTTGGAATCGCGTTAATTTAGTTTGGAGCGTGTTTTTTGCAATACTTGGCGTACTCAATTTATATATCGCGTTTAATTACTCCACCGATATTTGGGTCAACTTCAAACTGTTTGGTTTCACCGCCTTAATGCTGGTATTTATCTTGGGACAAGGCGTGTGGCTGAGTAAATATATCGATGAGAAAAAAGAACTGAACTAAGCCTGCCCGCTCGCGACGCATCACTCGGCAGCGAAAGCCTGAGCGATTGGGTGGCATGGCGGCTTCTGGGCATGGCGGTTAGAACAGCTTGCGCAACTCATCGGTATGCAATCGCAACGCTCTGTTTAGCGCACCACGAGCGGCACAGATTGACTAGCAGACAAACGCCTGCGAGTGGCGTAGCATTAAATCGCAACATTTCTTAACACTTTAAGGAGTTCGATTATGTCTAAGTCACAACATTCAAATCGCGACACGAAAAAGAAACCTTTGATGACAGCAAAGGAAAAGAAGCTGGCGAAGCACATGAAGAAACACAGTCACGATGTTCAACCGCTTATCACTCCCATTACCACTCATTAGTCGTTTAAGCATAAAAAAATCCCCGCTCAACACGGGGATTTTTTATTGCACCTGAAACTATTCCTTACGCGAACTTCATTACGCCGCCTTTGCAATCCACATTGATGGTGTCTTTTGCAGCATAACGCCCTTCCAGTATTAACTTCGCCAGCGGGTTTTCCAGTTGCGCTTGGATGGCACGTTTTAACGGTCTTGCGCCGTACACTGGGTCAAATCCCGCTGTGGCGATTTCTGCCAATGCGGCATCGCTGATAGTCAAATTCATCTCCATCGCGGCGAGACGTTTTTCCAAGTATTGCAACTGGATACGCGCAATAGATTTAATGTTCTTTTCATCCAGCGCGTGGAACACCACCACCTCGTCGATACGGTTGATAAATTCAGGACGGAAATAGCTTTTCACTTCGCCCATCACCGCCAGCTTCACCACTTGGTAATCATCGCCTTGCATCTGCTGAATCATTTGCGACCCCAGATTCGAGGTCATCACAATCACGGTGTTTTTGAAGTCCACGGTGCGTCCCTGACCATCGGTCATGCGCCCGTCGTCCAAGGCTTGCAACAGCACGTTAAACACATCGGGATGTGCCTTTTCAACTTCGTCCAACAAGATGACAGAGTACGGTTTACGTCGCACCGCTTCGGTCAACCCGCCGCCTTCCTCATAGCCAACATAACCGGGCGGCGCGCCGATTAAACGGGCGACGGAATGCTTCTCCATGTACTCGCTCATGTCGATACGAATCAGATGTTCTTCTGAATCGAACATAAAGCCCGCCAAGGCTTTACACAGCTCGGTTTTACCCACCCCCGTCGGGCCCAAAAACAAGAACGAGCCATACGGTTTATTCGGGTCAGATAGCCCAGAACGGGAGCGACGTATCGCGTCAGATACCAAGCGCACCGCTTCGTCTTGACCGACCACGCGTTCATGTAATTTGTCTTCCATCTTGAGCAATTTGTCGCGCTCGCCCGTCATCATTTTTGCCACAGGAATACCCGTTGCGCGGCTCACCACTTCGGCGATTTCTTCCGCGCCCACGTGGGTACGCAGCAAACGATGTGACGATTGATCGCCTTGCGCTTCAATGTCTGCCGCCACTTTTAATTTCGCTTCCAGCTGCGGCAACTTACCGTATTGCAACTCGGCGACCTGCTCCAATTTTCCTTCGCGTTGCAATTTGGCGATGTCATTTTTAACCGCCTCAATTTCTTTTTTCACATCTGCTGCGCCTTGTGCCACGCTCTTTTCCGCTTTGAGAATTTCTTTCAAATCGTTGGCTTCGCGTTGCAATTTCAGCAGTTCATCTTCAATAAGCTGAATGCGTTTTTTCGAGGCTTCGTCTTTCTCTTTTTTCATCGCCTCGCGCTCGATTTTGAGCTGAATAATGCGACGGTCGAGCTTGTCGATAACTTCGGGGGTGGACTCGTTTTCCATCTTCATACGCGCCGCCGCCTCGTCGATTAAATCAATCGCTTTATCGGGCAAAAAACGGTCGCTGATATAGCGATGCGACAGCTCCGCCGCCGCAATAATCGCAGGGTCAGTGATGGTCACGCCCGTGTGGTGCGCTTCGTATTTATCTTTGAGTCCGCGCAAAATCGCGATGGTCGATTCGACTGATGGTTCATCCACCAACACCTTTTGAAAGCGGCGTTCCAAGGCGGCATCTTTCTCCACATATTTGCGATATTCATCCAGTGTGGTCGCGCCGATGCAATGCAATTCGCCACGCGCCAGCGCAGGTTTCAACATATTGCCCGCATCCATCGCACCCTCGGCTTTGCCCGCGCCCACCATGGTGTGCAACTCGTCGATAAACACGATGCTTTGCCCTTCATCCATCGCCAATTCTTTGAGCACATTTTTCAACCGCTCTTCAAAATCGCCACGATATTTTGCCCCCGCCAACAACGCCGCCATATCCAAACTCAACACTTTTTTACCCTTAAGCGATTCTGGCACTTCGCCTTCCACGATGCGCTGCGCCAAGCCTTCAACGATGGCGGTTTTGCCCACACCTGGCTCACCGATTAACACTGGATTATTTTTGGTGCGACGTTGCAAAACTTGAATCGCGCGGCGAATTTCGTCATCGCGTCCGATGACAGGATCGAGACGGCCCTGACGTGCGCGTTCGGTTAAATCCACCGTATATTTTTTCAACGATTCGCGCTGCCCTTCGGCTTCTTGACTGTCCACCGATGTGCCACCACGCACCGCGTTAATCGCAGCTTCCAGTGGTGCGCGCGCCACGCCATGTTGTTTCAGTAAGCGACCGCATTCGCCTTTTTCGCTAGTCAATGCCAGCAAAAACAATTCACTGGCAATAAATTGGTCGCCGCGTTTTTGCGCGTCTTTATCGGTGATATTGAACAAGTTCGACAAGTCGCGTCCAACCTGCACTTCTCCATCGTGTCCCTCGACTTTAGGCAAGCGCGCCACCGCATCGGTCAACGCCGTTTTCAGCGCGTTGGCATTACCACCCGCGCGCGCCAATAAAGAATTTGCACCGCTATTTGTATCATTCAATAAAGCTAACAGTAAATGCTGCGGCTCGATGAATTGATTGTCCGCGCCCACTGCGAGGCTTTGCGCATCGGTCAAGGCTTGTTGCAACTGAGTGGTGAATTTATCGAAACGCATGGCGTAACTCCTTGAAGAATTTAACTGCTGAGTAAATGGGGCATCAATCGCCAATTTCAAGCTGATGCGCATCATTTATACTCCGCACCTATTTTTTTGGAGTTGCGCTATGTCAAAACAACACATCGAATTCGAGGTCAAAAATTCGCTCGCCGAAGACCTCGGCAGCGGCGATTTAACCGTGCAATTATTGAATGAAAATAGCTTAGCGACCGCGCGGGTCATTACGCGTGATGCAGGCGTGTTGTGCGGCACAGCGTGGTTCGATGAATGCTTTAGACAAGTGGATAAAAATTGCCTAGTGAGCTGGCTAGCGCAAGACGGCGATGCAATTAAACCAGGGCAAACTTTATGCGAAATTAGCGGCGCATCGCGCAGCTTATTGACCGCTGAACGCAGCGCATTAAATTGGCTGCAAACCCTGTCTGGCACAGCGACTAAAACGCGCGCATACGTCGCTGTCGTGGACGGTATCCAAGTCAAAATTATGGACACGCGCAAAACTTTACCGGGGATGCGTGCGGCACAAAAATACGCGGTGACGGTGGGCGGCGGATACAACCAACGCGTGGGATTATTCGACGGGATTTTGATTAAAGAAAATCACATCGCCGCAGCGGGTGGCATCACACCAGTGTTAGCGCAAGCCTTCCAACTCGCACCTGCGGGCGTGTCGGTACAAATCGAAGTAGAAAATTTAGAGCAGCTGGAAGAAGCCTTGGCAGCAGGGGCAAAACTGATTTTGCTGGATAACTTCGACCTAGAAATGTTAGTCGCGGCAGTGGCACTCAACGCGCAACGCGCCGAACTCGAAGCCTCAGGCGGCATCACGCTAGCCACCTTGCGCGAGGTTGCCTTGACGGGCGTAGATAGGATTTCGATTGGTGCGCTAACTAAGGATGTCCACGCTTTGGATTTGTCGCTGCGCATTATTTAATTAGTGCTATGAGCTCCCGCAAGGATGCTGTTCACACTGAATTAAAGCGGCAAAAAATAAACTAGAACTTCGCCTTGCGCGGTTGGCGTGACATTGATTTTTTAGCGATAGTGGATGCATTGCGCATTCTGACGATGGACTCTATTTTTTCTTCCCACGTTTTAGCACGCGCCACCTTGCGATAGTTAGCTTTAGCTTGAATTACAAAATCGAGTGCTGGGTTGATGACTTTCATGGCTCGTTCCAATTCAAAACTTTTAGCGTTTTGTCACCTAGCTGATATTCGTCTATCAGCTCATCTAAAATTTTTCTATCCACCTTTTTTTGCTCGATGAATGTAGCCACGCGATAGAAGTCTTTCATTCTAGAGGTGTCCAAGGCTATCGCACACAAGTATTCAGGACTAAAAATCTTTGACTCCACATCGTCATATTGAACCAGCTCTGCATGTTTAATGGCAGCCTCGATTAACGGCTTGTAAGCAGGAAGTATTTGCACCGGCCAATCGCCAAAGACCACATATTCCCTATCAATAACCCCACCCAGTCTTTGCAGTGCGTCATAAATTGGAGATAGCGATAACAGTAATGAGTTTTGGCTGGGTGACAAAAATAGAAATACATCCACATCTTCAGTATTCACCGCCTCAATGTAAAACGCTGCGGCTACTGCACCACCAATCGCATAATCATCAATCACACCTAGCTCTTTTATCTTATTGAGCGCAATCAATACATCTTTCATTCAATTTGCACCTAGGTTGTTTGGACAATAAATCGTAGCACAGTGATTATTCAAATTCGTGCTGACTAATGGTGTTTGAACCGCGCTATTTGCTTAACTGCCCAGACAATTAAATCATCGACGTAAGTGAATACTACAGGGATAACTAGCAAGCTCAAGAAGGTCGAGGTAATCAATCCACCGATAACGACAATCGCCATCGGTGCACGGAAGCTGCCATCACCCATGCCTAAATCCATCGCCACTGGCAACATACCCGCGCCCATTGCCAGCGTGGTCATCACAATCGGGCGCGCGCGTTTCTTACAGGCATCGAGCAGCGCGTCGTAGCGATTCATGCCGCGCTCGCGGCGCGACACAATGGCGTATTCAACCAACAAAATTGAGTTCTTGGTGGCAATCCCCATCAGCATCACGATGCCTATCATGGCGGGCATAGAAATGGCGGTGCGAGTTAAATACAAGGCCAAAAATGCGCCTGGAATCGACAACACCAAGGCCATCAAAATGGTGGCGGGCTGCATAAAATCTTTGAACAGCAGCACTAGCACAATGTAGATGCACAACACGCCTGTGAGCATTGCCAAACCAAAGCTGGCAAACAATTCTTTCATTGCTTCGGCATCGCCTATCGGCGCGATTTGCACACCCGCATTCATGTTTTTAATCGCAGGTAAAGCCAGCGCGGCGGCTTGTACTTTGCCCAGCGGCTCGCCCGCTAACTCAATAGCGAAGGTAATGTTGCGCTGTCTGTCATAGCGGTCGATTTGCGCGGGGCCACTTTCAAAACTCAAGGTTGCCACGTTGCCCAACATCACTGGGCCATGCGTCCCTGGCACAACTAAACGCGCCAATAATTGCAAGTCTTGGCGTGCGTCATCGCGCAATTTCACCACGATGGGCAGTTGTCTATCGGGCAAATTTAGCTTGGCTAAAGACTGGTCGAAATCCCCATTGGTGGCGACGCGCAAAGTCTCCGCAATCGCGCTGGAAGTCACGCCCATTTGTGCGGCTTTGGCAAAGTCAGGACGCACTACAATTTCGCTGCGCAAGATGCTGGAGTTCGATACCACGTTGCCGATGTTGGGAATGGTGCGCAACTCTTGCCCCACTTGCAGCGCGGTGTCGGCAAGCAGTTGGCTATTTTCACTGGTCAACACCAACTGATATTTTCCGCCGCCCGTTTCCAAACCAACTTTGACGCGCACGCCTGCTAAGGCGGTGAGTTGTTCGCGCAATTCATTCTCGATAATTTCTTTGCGCGGCCGTTGATGACGGGCTTTTAGTTCCAACGACAGCGTGGCTTTACGCGATTCCACCGCGCCCGCAGGTTCAAACGGATTACCGCCCGATGAGCCGCCGCCGATGGCGGTATAAACCAGCACTACATTCGGGTTTTTAATCACAATAGCCCGCGCTTGTTCAGCTAAAGCGTAAGTTTGTTCAAACTTGCTACCCGGCGGCAAGGTAATGGTGACGAGGGTTTGCGACAAATCATCGGTCGGCTGAAACGCCGTCGCCAACTGCCCCGCCAGACCAAATGAACCGAAGAAAAATATCGCCGTCGCCAACAATGTGGTCTTGCGATGCGCCAAACACCAGCCCGCCCAAGAGGCATAAATATCCAACCAACGCGGCGTTTTATGTGGTGCGCGCGGACGCAATAAATACGCCGACATCATCGGTGTGAGCAAGCGCGCCACCACCAAAGAAAACAACACCGCGACCGCCGCCGTCCAACCAAAATGGACGAAAAATTTACCCGGCACGCCACTCATAAATGCGGTCGGCAAAAACACCGCGACCAAGGTAAACGTAGTCGCAATCACCGCCATACCGATTTCGTCCGCTGCCTCCATCGCCGCTTGATACGGGGTTTTACCCATCTCCAAATGGCGCATGATATTTTCGACTTCGACAATCGCATCATCCACCAACACCCCAACCACCAAGCTCAACGCCAACAGCGTCACCACATTCAGAGTGAAGCCAAATAAATACATCAGCGCGAAAGTTGGAATCACCGCGAGTGGCAACGCAGTCGCGGCAACAATGGTGGCGCGCGCATTGCGCAAGAAAAATATCACCACAATCACCGCCAACAACGAGCCTTCAAAAATCATTTCCATCGAACCTTTGAAGGTTTCATAGACGTTATCGACGGTGTTAAACACGCGTGCGGTAGTGATTTCAGGATGGTCGATTTTGAATTTTTCTAACGCCGCTGTTACGCCATTACCAACATCAACTTCACTCGCGCCAAGCGAGCGAGTAATTTCAAAACCGACCACCGGCGCGCCGTTCAATAACGCCGCCGCACGTCGTTCGCCGATGGTGTCAGAGACATTGGCAACTTGGCTTAAACGCACCGTGCGACCGTCGCGCAAACCAATATCTAGTTGAGCTAATTCGTCCGCCGATTTCACTGTCGCGATGGTGCGCACGCTTTGTTCCGCGCCGCCTAAATCGGTGCGCCCACCGGGAGCTTCTTGTTGAATTTGACGCAACTGTGTGGAGATTTCTGCGGCACTTAAATTCAATGCCAGCAACTTAATCGGGTCGAGTTCAACGCGCACTTGCCGCGTTACGCCGCCGACACGACTGACCGCGCCCACGCCTTTTACGCCCAACAATAATTTCGCGATGTTGTTATCGACAAACCAAGACAACTCTTCTTCCGACATCGCGCTGGAGGCGACCGTGTAAGTCAAAATTGGCTTGCCACTCAGCTCAACTTTATTCACCACAGGGTCGAGCATTTCGCGCGGTAATTCACCGCGTATGCGCGACACCGCGCCGCGCACATCTTCTAATGCCGCGCGTGAATCGCGCTCCAAACGAAACTCCGCTGAGATAATCGCCGAGCCATCTTTGACCTGCGTATAAATGTGTTTTAAGCCTTGCAAACTCGCTAAAGAATTTTCGATTTTGCGCGCGACCTCGGTTTCCATTTGGTCAGGCGATGCACCCGGAATGCTCGCTGCAATGGTTACCATCGGTAAATCAATGTCAGGGAAAAGCTGTACCTTCATGGCTTTGAACGCCATAAAGCCGACGAAGGTCAGCAGTGCAAACCCTAAAATTGCGGGGATGGGATTACGGATCGACCAAGCGGAAACATTCATTTAATTTTATCCTTGCTCAGCAAGTCGTTTGCTCCCTCGCCCGCTGGCGCGAGAGGATTGGGGTGAGGGACGCTCAGCACAAGGACAGTGTCGCCTTCGGTGAGAAATGCGCCGCCGCTTTCAACCACCGCTTCATCGCTTTTTAAGCCTTGTTTAATCTCGATGCGATCGCCGACGCGCTGACCGAGTTGCACCGCTTGCTCATGCACGCGATTGTTCGCCGCAATCGTCAGCACATAGTTTTTGGTGCCGCGCTGCAACACTGCCGATTGCGGCAAGGACTGCAACTTTTTGCTGCCACCACTCACGTCAAACGTGCCGCGCGCATACGCACCCGCGACGATGCCCGCACTATTAGGCAAGCTCACCAGCGCATAGCCATAACGCGTTTGCGCATTCACCGAGGGCGAAATCGCGCGCACTGTGCCGCGAATCACACGCCCTTCGCCGATGCTAATTTGTGCGGTCATGCCTTTTTTCAGCAGCATCAATTCTTCAGCGGTTAAATCGGCGCGCCATTCCAAGCGGGCTTTACGAATTAAGCGAAACAGCTCCGCGCCTGGTTGCGAGAGTGAACCAACATTCGCAGTCGCTGATGAAATCACGCCAGAATCAGGCGCGACCACACGCGCTTGCACCGCCTCATTCGCGCCTTGCACAAAATTATCCAGCGTCACCAACACTTGCCCTGCTTGCACAAAATCACCCACGCTCACTTTGACTTCGGCAATGCGCAAACCCACTACCTGCGCGCTAATAATCGCTTCTTGCCAAGGCGTAATACTGCCGTTCGCAGTGAGTTGGCGCGCCCATTTTTCCTCACGCAACGTAGTGGTGCGCACCGTCAACGCAGGACGCGCCACTGTGCCCGTTACCATCTCAGCCGCCTGCGCGGATGGCGCAGAAATCAGAGTGGCAAGGGCTAACATCAACAGCGAAAAGTTTTTATTACGCATTGCAAAATCCTTTATAGAAATCAATTAAGCCGCTCTTAAACTGAGCGCAACACACCATACCAAATCGTTAAAGAAATAAAGGCCAGCAGCAGTCCGATTGCCACCATTAAATTTGCCAGCTTGGCATCGAGATGATGCTCGGCAGCAATTATTGCAGCGGTAATCATGGGCGGCATCGCAGCTTCAAAAATGGTCACTTGCATCGCTTGCCCGTGCGCGCCCAACAGTTGCACATACAGCAAATAAATCGCTAACGGCGCGAGCAACAATTTGAAGCTCAAGCCCAATACAACATTGCGGCGATGCGCGGCGAAATCGCCCCAACGCAATTGCAATCCCACCGACAACAACGCCAACGGTGCGAGCGTGTCGCCTAAGCGTTTCAGTAATTGGCTAAACCAATCAGCGTACTCGACAGGCAACAAAATCAGCGCGACTAATAAAGCTAAAAATGGCGGGAAAATTGCGATGCGTTTAACTAATTGCAAGGCGGTGGGCGGCGTGTGCGAATACCAGCCCGCCACGCTGATGCCTAAAATCGACAAGACAAAAAAAGAGCCGAGCAAGTCGGCGACAATCGCGGTGGTGATGCCTGTTGCTCCGTAAAAGGCTTCGACCATAGGCAAGCCAAAAAACGAAGTGTTGCCTAAGCCGCCCAGTAACATCAGCGTGCCGACCGTGGCGCGCGGCAAGGCTAAAAATCGCCCCACATAGTAAAAAAATAATACTGAAAAACCAAACACCCACCAGGCCATCAACGCCGTCAAAAACACCGTGCTAGAAAATTGCACGCTGTGGATATACAGCAAAGTCAGCGCAGGCAGCGAGACATGAATGATGAAACTATTCAAGGTCGCAGGTGCGTTGTCTGGCATACGCTTAAAACGCTGCAACAGCATACCGACCATGAAACAAAGGAGGAGCAACAGGAGATTATTCATCACGTCACCAGCTCCATGCTGCCGCGCACACTAGCCAATTGCCGCACTGACAAATGCTTTTAATTTCACCACATCGCAATCCATCACCACACATTTTTGCGGCAGGTTTTCGATGCCTGCCAACGCGGCGGGACGTTCAGGTTTGCTGCCTAACGCTTCGACAATCGTCTCTTCAAACTTGGCAGGCAGTGCGGTTTCCAGACAGATCAGCGGCAAGTTCGGGCGACGTTGTTCCATACCCACTTTGATGCCGTCGGCAGTGTGCGGATCGATCATCACGCCGTACTCCTCATACA
>JAVHRN010000002.1:0-83472 GCA_036171695.1 Gallionella sp. | reverse complement strand
CTTGCCAACGCGCCAACATTTGCGGCTCGCGCTTGGCCATGTCGCCGCGCATCGGAAAAGCGGTGTCAGGTAAATTCAGGGTATTTTTGTAGTCAGTCATATTCGTATCTCTAAAAATTCAA
The DNA here is from genome assembly GCA_036171695.1 of Gallionella sp. Lineage (GTDB taxonomy): Bacteria > Pseudomonadota > Gammaproteobacteria > Burkholderiales > Gallionellaceae > Gallionella. Next base: position 83,350 of record JAVHRN010000002.1, on the reverse strand, counting down.
AGTGCTAAACAACGCCGCATCACGACCAAGTTTGGATTTCTAATCACGTTGTTCAAACCATTCTTTGGCGTGCTGTACATCCAGTGCGATGTGTTTAATCAAGGTTGCTAAATCGGGATATTTTGCTTCGTCGCGCAGCTTTTGCAAAAACTCCACGCGCAACTGTTTGCCGTAAATCTGCTGGTCAAATTCAAACAAATGTACTTCCAAAACGGGCTGGGCATTGTGCTTCACGGTAGGACGAATGCCTAAGCTGGCCACGCCTTGCAGCACGCCCAACCCCGCGCCATGCACTTGCACCACATAGATGCCGCTCAAGGGCAAAGGCGTATGACGCACTTGCAGATTGGCGGTGGGAAAGCCTAGCGTGCGACCGATTTTATCGCCGTGTACCACGCGCCCACTCATGCTGTAATGCCGCCCCAAATAACGCTGCGCGCTGGCTAATTGTCCCGCGCCTAATGCAGCACGAATCGCGGTACTGGAAATGCGTATGCCGTCGTGCCGCACGCTGTGCATGGCTTGCAAGCTGAAACCCTGCACAGCAGCAATTTTTTCCAGCAAGGCAAAATCACCCGCGCGCGCATTACCAAAACGAAAATCGTCACCAATTAAAATAAATTGTGCGGTCAGTTTTTCATGCAACGCTTTAATAAAATCGACCGCCGTCATCTGCGCAAAGCGCGCATTAAAGCGGCACACATACACTTGATCAATGTTCATCTGCGCAAAAAATTGCAGCTTTTCGCGCAAACGAGTCAGCCGTGCAGGTGCGGTGGCGGGGTTAAAAAATTCACGCGGATGCGGTTCAAAAATCACCACAGCGGTTTGCAATCCGCGCACTTTTGCCGCCGCGCATAACTGCTCCAGCAAGGCTTGATGCCCTAAATGCACCCCGTCGAAATTGCCGACCGTGAGCGCAACAGGCTTAGAATTTTGAGGAAGTCCACGAAAAATTTGCATAAGCGTAGATTATAACGTGTGTATGCAATGCTTGAGGCGAGCTTTATATTTTTCTAGCTTGAGGCACGCTAACAAGTCTTGCGCCAGTAGCGCGAGCCTGTCTAATGGCACAAAAAATACCTACGCACTCACCGCAGGATATGCGAGAAAATTTATCTCGAAAATTTATCTCGCTTCACAGCCGCGCCGTTTTTGGTTAGGATTGCGCCCTAGCAAAAAACACCTCTTCTGATTTTCTGCACTTTCCCCCTAATTTTTATAAGCGAGACTCTTCATGAGCGAACATATTCATTACGTTACCGATGCGACTTTTGACGCGTCCGTATTACAAGCCCCTTTGCCTGTATTGGTGGATTATTGGGCGGAATGGTGCGGTCCTTGCCGCATGATCGCGCCGATCTTGGAAGAAATTTCTAAAGAATATGCAGGTCGTTTGACCGTTGCCAAAGTCAACGTTGATGAAAACCAACAGACTCCCGCCAAATACGGCATACGCGGCATTCCCACTTTGATGCTATTCAAAAACGGTAATATCGAAGCGACTAAAGTGGGCGCGTTGTCCAAATCGCAACTGACCGCATTCATCGACAGCCACATTTAATTCCCCACCTCCCGCTTCGTTACGATGCTGCGTTTCTTGTGAATTCAATCTCACCACGCCGCGTTAAGCCTTGCGGGAATTAGCCTTCCTGCCTCACCTCTACAGCACATCCTTTCCACTTCTCGCACTTAGCTATGCACTTATCCGACATTAAATCCAAACACGTTACCGAACTGATTGAAATGGCTGCGGCCAACAACATCGAAAACGCCAACCGTATGCGCAAGCAAGATTTGATGTTTGCATTGCTCAAGAGCGAAGCGAAAAAAGGCGAGGCGATTTTTGGTGATGGCACGTTAGAAATTTTGCCTGACGGCTTTGGTTTTTTGCGTTCGCCCGACACCTCTTATTTGGCCGGACCTGATGACATTTATGTCAGCCCCAGCCAAATTCGCCGCTTCAATTTGCATACAGGCGATTCTATTGAAGGCGAGATTCGCACCCCTAAAGATGGCGAGCGTTACGTCGCGCTGGTGAAGGTCGATAAGGTCAACAGCGAACCGCCCGAAAATACCAAAAACAAAATTTTGTTTGAAAATTTAACGCCACTGTTTCCAACCGTGCCGCTTAAATTAGAGCGCGATATTCGCGCCGAAGAAAATGTCACGGGGCGCATCATCGACATCGTCGCGCCCATCGGTAAAGGTCAACGCGGCTTGTTGGTGGCCTCACCTAAATCAGGTAAAACGGTGATGTTGCAACACATCGCGCATTCAATTTCGACCAATAATCCTGATGCGACCTTAATCGTTTTGCTCATCGACGAACGCCCAGAAGAAGTCACCGAAATGAGTCGCACGGTGCGCGGCGAAGTGGTCGCATCAACCTTTGACGAACCTGCCACGCGCCATGTGCAAGTTGCCGAAATGGTGTTGGAAAAAGCCAAGCGTTTAGTCGAACACAAAAAAGATGTGATTATTTTGCTCGACTCGATTACCCGTTTAGCACGCGCCTACAACACCGTAATTCCTTCATCAGGCAAGGTGTTGACGGGCGGTGTCGATGCCAACGCGCTGCATCGTCCTAAGCGTTTTTTCGGTGCAGCACGCAATATCGAAGAAGGCGGTTCGCTGACCATTATCGCCACGGCCTTGGTGGATACGGGTTCGCGCATGGATGACGTGATTTACGAAGAATTCAAAGGCACGGGCAACATGGAAATTCACCTTGACCGTCGCATGGCAGAGAAGCGTATTTACCCGGCGATTAACGTAAATCGTTCGGGCACGCGTAAAGAAGAGTTGCTGATTAAACCCGATGTGCTGCAACGCATTTGGCTGCTGCGCAAACTGCTCTATCCGATGGACGAATTAGAAGCCATGGAATTTTTGTTGGATAAAGTCAAAGCGACGAAAAACAATAACGAGTTCTTTGATTCGATGCGCCGCTAACTAAGCCTCACGCAGACTCAAGCAGCCCAACCGACAAAAAAGCCAGACCTCGTTCTGGCTTTTTTGTATTGCAAAACATAACGATTACTTGCTGATTTTTTGCCAGCTACACAAATGCTTTTCCAACCAAAATAATCCAACGATGGTTTTGCTATCGTTGATTTTACCTAAGCGCACCCAGTCTATCGCCTCATCCAAGGACAGCTCCACTACTTCCAAAAACTCACCTTCGTCTAATTGGCGTTGTTGCAACGTAAGTCCCTTGGCCAAAAAATACTCGATGCGCTCATCGGCATAGCCGATGCACGGCCAAGCAGTGGAAAGATGTATCCATTGCTTAGCGACATAGCCAGTTTCTTCCAATAGCTCGCGCTGCGCCGTCGCCAAAATCGCTTCGCCCGCGTCAATCTTGCCTGCGGGCAGCTCGATAAATTCGCGTTGCGCGGGATAGCGATATTGCCGCTCCATCACCAAATTACCGTTATCGAGCAACGCTAAAATCGCTACTGCGCCTGGGTGTTTGATGTACTCACGCGTGGCACTCGCGCCATCGGGCAGGCACACCGTGTCTTTTTGCACCTGAATAAAGTTGCCTTCATACACCACCGCACCCGCGATTTTTGTTTCGGTTAAATTCATCTTAAATCCTTATTACAACGGCGACAGCAACACGCTTTCGCGCAATTTTTTGAGTTGGTCGCGCAAGCCTGCCGCTTTCTCGAACTCCAGATTTTTCGCGGCTTGCAGCATGTCTTTTTCCAGTCGCGCAACTTCTTTAGAAATATCTTTCGCACTCATCGCCAAATATTTCGCTTGGGTTTGTGCTGCTTTAAGCTGGGTGCGCTCATCGTCGATTTGATATACGCCATCAATAATATCTTTGATACGTTTTTGCACGCCAACAGGCGTAATGCCGTGCGCTAAATTGTGTGCGACTTGCTTGGTGCGACGGCGATCGGTTTCGTCGATGGCGCGCTGCATCGAATTAGTGATTTTGTCGCCATACAAAATCGCCTTGCCGTTCAAGTGACGCGCGGCGCGACCGATGGTTTGTATCAGCGAACGCTCAGAACGCAAAAAACCTTCTTTATCGGCATCTAGAATCGCCACCAATGACACTTCAGGAATGTCCAACCCTTCACGCAATAAGTTGATACCAATCAGCACATCGAACACACCTAGACGCAAATCGCGGATGATTTCCACGCGCTCGACGGTCTCAATATCCGAATGCAAATAACGCACTTTCACGCCGTGTTCGGACAAGTAATCGGTTAAATCTTCCGACATACGTTTGGTCAGCGTAGTCACCAGCACCCGCTCGCCAGCCTTGATGCGCAAGGTAATTTCAGACATCAAATCGTCCACCTGATTGATAGCGGGACGCACCTCGATAATCGGATCGACCAAGCCAGTGGGTCGCACTACTTGCTCGACGACTTGCCCCGCATGTTCGGCTTCATAGACGGATGGCGTGGCAGAAATAAACACGCTTTGACGCATCACCTGTTCAAATTCATCAAAGCGCAACGGGCGATTATCCATCGCGGAGGGCAAGCGAAAACCATAGTTGACCAAGTTTTCTTTACGCGCCCGATCGCCTTTGTACATCGCGCCGACTTGCGGAATCATCACATGACTTTCGTCCAAAAACATCAAGGCGTTGGGCGGTAAATAATCCAGCAAAGTAGGCGGTGGGGCATCGGCGGGACGACCCGACAAATGACGAGAATAATTTTCAATACCTTTAGTAAACCCAATCTCGTTAAGCATTTCCAAATCATGGCGGGTGCGCTGTTCGATGCGTTGCGCCTCGACCAATTTATTCTCACGCTGATAAAACGCGATGCGTTCGGCGAGTTCAACTTTGATAGTCTCAATCGCCGCCAACACAGTGCTGCGCGGGGTGACGTAATGACTGGACGGATACACGGTATAACGCGGCACTTTTTGCTGAATGTGTCCCGTCAGCGGATCAAACAAAGATAAGGTTTCCACTTCGTCATCAAACAAAGTAATGCGCACTGCCAACTCGTTGCTTTCAGCAGGGAATATATCAATCACATCGCCACGCACGCGAAATTTACCGCGCGAAAAGTCCACATCATTGCGCTCGTACTGCATCTCAATCAGACGCTTAATCACATCGCGCTGGTGCATTTTTTCGTTATGGCGCAAATGCAAAATCATGCCGTGATAATCAACTGGATCGCCAATACCATAAATGGCTGAAACGGTGGCGACGATGATGCAGTCTTCACGTTCGAGCAGGGCTTTGGTCGCCGACAAGCGCATCTGCTCAATCTGTTCGTTAATCGCCGAATCTTTTTCGATAAACACATCGCGCGACGGCACATAGGCTTCAGGCTGGTAGTAGTCGTAGTAAGAGACAAAATACTCGACCGCATTTTCAGGAAAGAACTCGCGCATCTCAGCATACAACTGCGCAGCTAAGGTTTTGTTCGGTGCCATCACCATCGCGGGGCGACCTGTCTGTGCGATGACATTCGCCATCGTGAAGGTCTTACCTGACCCCGTTACTCCCAACAAGGTTTGAAACGACAAGCCGTCGTGAATGCCTTCAACTAACTGCGCAATGGCAGTGGGCTGGTCGCCCGCAGGCGCAAAAGGCTGATGCAAGCGGTAAGGACTATTGGGGAAGGTTTTAATCACGGGTATAATTCGCGGCAAAAATTTAGCTGCGAATTTTAACATGCACGCCCTCATTAACCGACCTGAAGGAAACTATCTTGGAACTGTCTAAACGCGTACAAGCCATTAAACCCTCCCCAACGCTGGCTGTTGCGGCGCGTGCAGCAAAGCTCAAAGCAGAAGGCCGCGACATCATTGCCTTAGGCACGGGTGAACCCGATTTTGATACGCCCCAGCACATTAAAGAGGCGGCGATTGCTGCAATTAACAAGGGTTTTACCAAGTACACCGCTGTCGGTGGTACGCCAAGTTTGAAACAAGCCATCATCGCTAAACTCAAACGTGATAATGGCTTGAACTACACTGCGAAACAAATTTTGGTGTCGTGCGGCGGCAAGCAAAGTTTTTTTAATCTCGCCCTCGCCGTCATCAATCCAGGCGACGAAGTCATCATCACTGCGCCGTATTGGGTGTCGTATCCAGACATCGTAATCATCGCAGAAGGCAAACCCGTTATCGTGCAAGCCGATATTGCGCAAGGCTTTAAGCTCACGCCTGCGCAACTGAGTGCCGCGATTACAGCGCGTACCAGAATGGTGGTCATCAACAGTCCGAGCAACCCGTCTGGCGCGGTTTATACGCGAGCAGACTTGCAAGCCTTAGGTGCGGTGCTACGCCAACATCCCAACATTTTGATTGCCACCGATGATATGTATGAACATATCAAATTGGTCGATGGTGATTTCGTCAACATTCTCGATGCGTGTCCTGATTTATATGACCGCACCATGGTGCTCAACGGCGTGTCCAAGGCTTATGCCATGACGGGCTGGCGCATCGGCTATGCGGCAGGAGCAGAACACATCATCACTGCGATGGAAAACGTGCAATCACAAAGCACCTCGAATCCCACTTCGATTTCACAAGTGGCAGCAGAAGCCGCACTCAATGGTGATCAAAACTGTTTAGCTCCCATGATTAAAGCGTTCCGCGAACGCCATGTGTTTGTGGTCAACTCGCTCAACGCCATCGACGGTGTGAAATGCCTCATGGCGGGCGGCGCGTTTTATGCCTTCCCTGATATGCGCGCGGTTATCGCCAAACTGCATCAACGCGGCATCCTTACTCAGGCGAACGATCTTGCCCTAGCAGAATACTTACTCATTGAGGCAGGCGTGGCGGTTGTGCCTGGCTCGGCGTTTGGTTCAGAAGGGTATATACGTTTATCCTTCGCCACTTCAATGGAGAACTTACGGGGCGCGTTAGAACGTATGGCAAAAGCACTCGCCTAATAATGATTTAAGGCAATAAAAAAGCGGCATCGAATCACTCGATGCCGCTTTTTATTTATGCCGCCGAATCTACTCAATAACAGACTAGCGCGCCGAACCATGCCGCAACTTAACGTGCCCGCAAATTGGGTGTGTCGATATTGCCGCTTAACTGTAGCTCAACTGCCCCCACGCCTTCTTGTATAGACAAGCTCGCACCGAGCCGCCCAGCTAATTGACGATTACTAATGTCAGCCGAACCATTGGCATTCAACACGCCCGATTTAATTTTAAGTTGTTTGAAGTGATACGCGTTGTTGCTGTAGTTCAAATTTCCCGATAAGTCATCAAAGTGGGTGCGACCACCAGGCAGATTTTCTTTGCTACGCAGCCGCGCCGTTTCAACCACATCCGCACCACTAATCACGCCCTTTTTAGCTGCGAAATTGCCATCAAGTTGCGCACTATCCGCCAACTTATCCAGCGTTGCGGCTTGTAACTTAAAGCGCGCGTTACCATCCATATCGCCTTCTAGCAGTTTACTAAAGCTCACCAAAGTCATCGCTTTCGCTGCTAACGTACCTTGTGCATTCCAGCCATTACTCCAGTCTAACTTGGCACTCCCTTGCACGCTGCCGCCCGCAATACGCCCATCGAAATCATTCACCATAAAACCAGAGCGGCTCAATTCGCCTTTCGCAGTCAAATCGGCAAACTCCCAATTAGGCAATAAGGGCAAAGCACTACCATGGACATTCAAGGTGGTATCCAGCTTATTGTCAGAACCTTGCGAGACTTGCAAAACATACTTACCGCCATTGGCGCTTACATTAGCGGCGGCAAATTTACCCGTTACGCCAAATTTCATCTCACCCGTTAAATCTTCGAACTGCACCGCAGGTGCACTTAATTTAGCGCGTTCAAACGTGATGGTTGTAATCGGATGCTGCGTATCGCTCGCTAATTTCTCAAACCAATTTGCGACATCTAACACCCCCGACACGTTTAATTCGGCTTCTTGTAATTCAACACGGTCAATACGCTTCGCATCAGCAAATAGGCTACTAAAACCAAAATTCAACTGCACTTTTTGCGCCTTCACCTGTTTCATTTCGCCGATATACACCTCGCTCAATGTTAAACGCGGACTCGGCAATAAACGCGCCGACAGCTTACCAACATGGACAGGCTGCTGCAAAGCGGTGCTTAACTGAGCTTCAATTTTTGGCACATACTCTTGCATGGGCATGACCTGCGGTACTAACCAAGCGGCGAGTGCGAGCAACACCAACAAGGTCACGCTCATTCCGCCCCACGGCAACGGCTTACGCGGCACACGGGCTTTCTCAGGGGGGCGTGGAACGTTGCGTCGTTCGGTGTTAGGGGAAGGATTGGCGACCACATCAGCATGTGCTTGCGCGCTGGCAACCGCACGTTGTTCAGCTTCCACCCAAGCCTTAGCTTGGCTATCCGCCAGTTTTTTAGCTTCAGCAGCTTGCTTGGCTTCAGCTAGTTTTTGCTCGGCTAGTTTGTTTGCTGTGGCTTGTTCTGCTTGCAGTTTTTCAGCGTGTTTTTGCTCGACTAACTCAGCATCTCGCTCAGCCTGTTTATCACGCGTTACATCTTGGACGGCCTGCTGCACGGCAGCCGTCTCTACCGCTGCGGGCTTAGCCGCGAAACCAGACAAATCAATCGCCGCCAATTTCACAGCGGGTGACTCAGTATCAAACGGCGTATGACGCACTTGCGTACTCATCGCGGAGAGGGCGTGCTGTTTGGCACGTATCTCTTCTTCCTCGCGGGCTTTAAGTGCTTGTTGCTCAGTCGATTCAAGTAACGCTGCTTGCTCTTGCTGTTGCAGCGCAAGAGCCGCAGCACGATTTTCTGCCGCTTGTTGTTCTGCCACTTGACGAGCTTGTGCTTCAACCTCAGCTTGCTGCTTAGCCAATTCAGCTTTTTTACGAGCTTGCTCAGCTTCTAATCGCACTTGCGCTAATTCTTGCTCAGCTTTTAATTTGGCAGCCTCTGCTTCTTGTTTAGCACGCGCCGCTTGTTCGGCTTGTTGTTTAGCAAGTTGCTCGGCTTCTTTACGCGCCAGCTCCGCTGCTTGCTTGGCACGCTGCTCAGCTTCAGCTCGGTTACGCGCCTCGGTCTCTGCTCGTTGTTTAGCTTGCTCAGCTTCTTGACGTGCACGTGCTAGCTCTTGCTCAGCTTTTAATTTAGCCGCTTCGGCTTCTTGTTTAGCACGTGCCGCTTGTTCAGCTTGTTGCTTAGCGAGTTGCTCTGCTTCTTTACGCGCCAGCTCCGCTGCTTGCTTGGCACGCTGCTCAGCTTCAGCTCGGTTACGCGCCTCGGTCTCTGCTCGTTGTTTAGCTTGCTCAGCTTCTTGACGTGCACGTGCTAGCTCTTGCTCAGCTTTTAATTTAGCCGCTTCGGCTTCTTGTTTAGCACGTGCCGCTTGTTCAGCTTGTTGCTTAGCGAGTTGCTCTGCTTCTTTACGCGCCAGCTCCGCTGCTTGCTTGGCGCGCTGCTCAGCTTCAGCTCGATTACGCGCCTCGGTCTCTGCGCGTTGTTTAGCTTGCTCAGCTTCTTGACGTGCACGTGCTAACTCTTGCTCAGCTTTTAACTTGGCCGCCTCCGCTTCTTGTTTAGCACGTGCTGCTTGCTCAGCTTGTTGCTTAGCCGCTTGTTCGACTTCTTCACGCACCCGGGCCAATTCTTGCTCTTTAATACGTTGCGCGGCTTGTTCCGCCTCAAGACGCTTTGCTTGCTCGACTGCTTGTACGCGATCATTGTGTTCTTTGCTGCGCTGTTCAAGCTCAGCACGCTCTTGAGCAGCGTTCGCTTGTTGCGCTTGCACGAGAGACTGTTCTTGATTGTTTTGTAGCTCAGCTTGTTGTTTAGCAGCCTGAAATCTTGCCGCCTCGGCAGCCAAATCTTGGGCTGATGGCGCGCGAATAATGCTGGTGAAATCTAGTTCACTGCCAACACTTTGCTTACTTTTGGTAGCGGGCGCAGTCGGTACTTTTATTTTTGCACCTAAACCTACTTTAGCTTTATCTTCAATGAAACCCGTGGTGTTAAGCTCCAGCATCAGTTCAGATAACACACTACGCAAACTGGGTGCGGCACGTTTACTTAAATCACCAAAGCTGGCATTGCCATCAACCATAGACAGCGCACGCTTCATGTCACCGAACAACAAAGAGGTTTTGTGTTCGATTTCGTCTCGTCCCTTGCTAGTTAAGACGAATATTATTTTTGCATTCATATTGTATCTTCCGACCAATTCAAAGTGTAAAACTCCATAATTTCACTACTGTGGCGAGCCACTTAATCGTGCTTACTACATTTTTCGAACTGCAATTTGCAGCGCAAAAATCATTCTGTAATCATAACTTACCCACCGTATTCACGCTTAAAATTTAAAGACTAGATAAAAAATTAACGACAACGACCATTTGTCGCATAAATTTTTATAAAAAATTTCAAGTTTTTGTTGACCTAAGCGCACTATATCTCTATAGTTCGTACCTCTTCATTCCCTGATAGCTCAGTCGGTAGAGCGACGGACTGTTAATCCGCAGGTCCCTGGTTCGAATCCAGGTCGGGGAGCCAGATAAATAAAGCCTTGCAGCGATGCAAGGCTTTTTATATTTAACGCACCGTAGCCGAAACGTAACCGTTGAAAGCCTCAAAAAATCTAGCGTTGCACCTACGTCACTCAGATGCTCCACAGCGAGATGGGCATACCACTCCAGCATCGCGCAACTTTCTCAACCGCCGAACTGTTTCACCCACTGCGTGAAAGGCGAATGGCTAAACTATTCTTCACCTGAAATTGCTGAGTTACTTGCAGTAGTCAATTGTGTGCGCAGAGCGATTCCGCAATGACTTTGCTGAAAATAAAAATCGCCTAGCGAGTTAACGTTAGGCGATTTTTTTATACTGTATTTGGTAGGCACGAGCAGACTCGAACTGCTGACCTCTTGGATGTCGACCAAGCGCTCTAACCAACTGAGCTACGCGCCTAAATTTAGGACGGACATTGTATCTGAAAGTGCGACTTTGACCAATCAAATTTCAGCGCATTTTTTGGAGAAAGTTGAGGATTTATTCTCGCAACGAAATACGCACACTTTCGCGTTGCTGCATACGCGCAAACCACTCTGCCAAGTTGGCATGTGCGCTGCGCCAGTCGCGTTCGGGTTGGCGTAGCTCTAAATAAATCAGCGCGCTGACCAAGGCTAAATCCGCCAAGCTCGGCGCAGCCCCCGCGCAAAAATTGTGTGTGCCTAGTTGTTCGGACATATAGGCTAAGGCGCGCGTAATCGCTAAATTATGACGGACAATGCTTGCCGCATCCTGCTTGTCCGCGTCACGCAACACCTCATTGCGCACCAGCACGGCCGAATCCATCACGCCATCGGCCAACGCTTCCCAACGCTTGATGCGCATTCGTTCTAGCGCGTTATTGCGGGGAATTAAAATCGGCGTGTCGTTTAGCGTATCCACATACTCGGCAATCACGGGCGAATCAAATACACACGTTTGATCGTCCAAAATTAACGCGGGAATACGCGCCAACGGATTGGCCAAAGCTACTTGACTGCCAGCCTCGCGGGGCGCATCAACAAAATACTGGTGTGCGATATTTTTTTCCAACAACACTAGGCGCACTTTGCGTACATAGGGACTAGTATTTGTGCCAAGTAATTTCATAGCGGAATCCTTTAACGCAACTGCGATTGTTCACGAACAGCAAGCAAAATGGCCCAGCCAGCCAAGGCGACATAACACAGCAGCGACCATTCAGGTATGCCTAGCGTGAGAAAGGTCCAACCGTGTGCGGCACATTCCCCAGAGCCGTGCATCAACTCTTTCAACACATTTGCCATAGGCATAGTTTCTAACATGTAGTCGAGACCTGGCCCACAGGCGGGAACAAGCTCAGGCGGCAAATGCTGTATCCAAATATGACGCGCTGCGACGGCGACACCCGACACGGCAAGCAAACTAATCAACAGCGCATAAATACGCGCTCCAACGCGCTTGACACCATGCACAGCGGCCAGCACAAACACGAGCAAAATTGCAATGAAAATTACCCGCTGCACCATGCACAACGGACAAGGATCTTGGTGTTTAACATATTGCAGATACAAGCCGAAGCCCATCAAGCCGCTGACGAATAGCGCGCCCAAGAGATACAGCCAACGGTTAGACATGCGTTGCCACAGTTTGCACATACCGCCTCCTATTCGTTCTCTTCTATCCACGCTGCTTGGATGGCTTCGAGGATTTTTTCACCGCTATGATTGGGGTCGTCATGGAAATCTGCTAATGCCATGACCCAGTTGCGCAAATCGACAAAATTCACATAACGCGGATCAATTTCAGGCTTGCTATCGGCCAGAGAAATTGCAATTTGATGGGTGTCAGTCCATTTCATTTAGTGCCCCTCCTTCACCATGTTAATAGTGTATTTCGGAATTTCAACCACCAAGCTTGTCGTGCCCACCAAAGCCTGACAAGACAAGCGCGAATTGGGTTCTAAACCCCACGCTTTATCAAGCAAATCGTCTTCTAATTCGTCGGAGGGCGCGAGTGAATTAAAACCCTCGCGTAAAATAATGTGGCAGGTGGTGCAGGCGCAAGATTTCTCGCACGCATGTTCAATAGCGATGCCGTTTTGCAGCAAGGTATCGCACAATGACACGCCTATTTTGCCTTCGATGAGCGCGCCCTCTGGACACAATTCAACATGCGGCAGAACAATAATTTGTGTCATAACTTTCTTTCTAAATCAGAAATATTTTTGCCCGACAATGCGCTTGCCACGCTTTTATCCATACGCGCTTGGGCGAATTTTACCGTTGCATCATTCAGTGCGGAGATGGCTCGTTTGAGGGTTGCTGTGTCAGATTGTTGCAAACCTACTTGCAGATTATTTATTTGGCTAACAATCGCTTCGCGTTGCGCCACATCTAATAAATCGCCATCTTGCAGCAGCGCGTTTTGCACTGCTTCGACCAATTGATTTGCCTCAGTTTGTAGTTCACGCAAAGCTCGCGCTTGCATATCATCTTTAGCGTATTGACCCGATTCTTGCAACATGCGCGTAATTTCACCGTCACTCAAACCGTAAGATGGTTTCACGGCTATCGTCGCTTCGATACCGCTACCCATTTCACGTGCTGAGACACTCAACAATCCGTCCGCATCAACTTGGAAAGTCACACGGATACGCGCCGCACCCGCCACCATCGCGGGGATGCCACGCAACTCGAATTTCGCCAGTGAACGACAGTCGCTAATCAGTTCGCGCTCACCTTGCACCACATGAATGCTCATGGCGGTTTGCCCGTCTTTGTAGGTGGTGAATTCTTGCGCGCGCGCGGTCGGTATGGTGCTGTTGCGCGGGATCACTTTTTCCGCCAGTCCGCCCATCGTTTCCAAGCCCAAGGACAGCGGAATCACATCCAATAATAGCCATTCATCTTCGCCGCGATTGCCCGCCAAGACATTTGCCTGAATGGCCGCGCCCAGTGCCACTACTTTGTCGGGATCGAGATTCGTCAGCGGCGTTTGCGCAAAAAACTCACCCACCGCACGCTGCACTTGCGGCATCCGTGTTGCCCCGCCCACCATCACCACCCCGTTGATGTCTGTCAACTTCAAAGCCGCGTCGCGCATGGCTTTGCGCATGGCTTGCAAAGTGCGCTGCACCAAATTATTGGAGATGTCATAGAACTCGGTTTGCGTCAAAACATTGTCGATGACCGTGCCAGTCGAAAGTATCGCAGTGATGTGCGTTTCGCTGTGTTCAGTGAGCTGTTCTTTTGCCATGCGCGCATGGGTAAGCAACAAACGCGTGTCTTGATGCGCCAGCGCAGACAAATTATTTTTTTCCAGCAACCAGCAAAAAATACGCTGATCAAAATCGTCGCCGCCCAGTGCCGAGTCACCATTGGTTGCCAGCACTTCAAACACGCCGCGCGACAAGCGCAAAATGGAAATATCAAATGTACCGCCGCCCAAGTCGTACACGGCATACACGCCCTCTGCGCCGTTATCCAAACCATACGCTATCGCCGCTGCGGTCGGTTCATTAAGCAAGCGCAGCACGTTCAATCCCGCCAGTCGCGCCGCATCTTTAGTCGCTTGCCGTTGTGCGTCATCGAAATATGCAGGCACGGTAATCACTGCGCCAACCAGCTCGCCGCCCAGCGATAATTCTGCGCGAGTACGCAGCACTTTAAGAATTTCTGCGGACACTTCGACGGGACTTTTCGCCCCCGCCACAGTACGCAATTGCACTTGCCCACTAGCGGCGTTTTTATCATCTAAAAAACGATACGGAAAACGGCTGGTGTCGCCCAAGTCGCTCAAACCCCGCCCCATAAAGCGTTTTACCGAACTAATGGTATTGATTGGATCGATGCTTTGCGCACGTTGCGCGACCTCACCCACCAGAATGTTTTGCGCGTCCACATAACGCACCACCGACGGCAACATGGCGCGTCCTTGCTCGTCATTCAGCACCGTGCTGATGCTGTTGCGCACCGTTGCTATCAGCGAATTAGTCGTGCCCAAATCTATCCCAACCGCCAGCCTATGCTGATGCGGTGCAGTGCTCATACCAGGTTCGGAAATTTGTAAAAGTGCCATTTTTAGTTGTTAGTGAGTAGTTATTTGTCGCTAGTTGATAGGTTAATGGGTAGCTAACGACTAGCGAGCGCATTTAACTTTCGATTTCATCATAAGCGGCGTGAATTTCTTCCGCGAGTTTTTCCATAAAGCGCAGCTTGCGCACCAATTCTGCGGCGGCAGCATAGTTCTTTTCAGCGTCAATTTTAACCGCAAGCTGGGCTTCGAGTTCAGCCGTTACTAAGTGCATACGGTTTTCTTGTTCAGCCAGCGCATCTATATCACGCGCTTGTTGCGCATCTATCACAGCTTCGCGCCATTCCATTTGCGCGATCAAAAAATCCATAGGCATGGCGGTGTTGGTTTCTTCCTGCGTGTCCACATCATTTAGTTTCAACAAATAACGGGCGCGGCGCAAAGGACTGCGCAAAGTCTGGTAAGCCTCATTGACAAAGGTCGCTTGCTGCATCGCCACACGTTGTTCCGCATCCGATAAATGCGCGGCTTTATCGGGATGGACGCGCATTTGCAATGTCCGATAGTGCTGCTCCAATGCGGCACCATCTAAAGAAAAAGACTGCGTCAATCCGAACAATTGAAAAAATGTTTGATAGAAATCGAGAGGGTTTGCGGACATGCGGGAAGTGGAATGTGGTGCGTGAAAATTGACTGCGTCCAGCCCGACAGCACATCGGACTCACACTAAAATGACTCAAGCTAAACTTGAAAACTCTCGCCGCAGCCACACTCGTTTTTGACGTTGGGATTGTTAAACTTGAAACCTTCATTCAAGCCTTCACGCTGAAAATCCAATTCCATGCCTTCGATATAAGGCAGACTTTTGGGATCAACTAACAGCATCACGCCATTGCTTACAAACTGCAAATCACCCTCGCTCAATGCATCGGCGAATTCCAATTTATAAGCCATACCGGAACAGCCCGTAGTGCGCACACCAATACGCAGCCCCAGCCCTTTACCACGCTTGGCAATAAAATTTTGCACATGTTTTGCCGCAGCTTCTGTCAGCGTAATGCCCATGTTGATACTCTCCGTTTTGCGTTTTTTACCTTACACGCTGCCGTGACAAGCAGGCAAGTCAATACTCTCACCATGCTTAGCTTTGTAATCCGCCACTGCCGCTTTAATGGCATCTTCCGCCAAAATCGAACAATGGATTTTCACTGGGGGCAAAGCTAATTCTTCAGCGATTTGCGTGTTCTTAATCAACAACGCTTGATCGACCGTTTTACCTTTAACCCATTCGGTTACCAAGGAACTAGATGCAATCGCTGAACCGCAGCCATACGTCTTAAATTTAGCATCTTCGATGATGCCGTCTTTACTGACTTTGATTTGCAATTTCATCACATCGCCACAAGCTGGCGCACCAACCATGCCCGTGCCCAAGCCTTCTGCATCTTTGGCGAACGAGCCCACGTTACGCGGATTTTCGTAATGATCTAAAAGTTTTTCGCTGTATGCCATTTTGGTTCTCCTAAGGATTCAGGATGCGGGATACAGGATTCAGAAAAGCGGTTTTGGCTTAATCCTGCATCCTGTACTCTGCGTCCTGTTGTTAATGTGCTGCCCACTGCACGGTATTGAGGTCAACACCGTCTTGGTACATTTCCCAAAGCGGGGAAAGTTCGCGTAATTTGCCGATTTTTTGCTTCATCAAATCAATCACAAAATCCACTTCTTCAACGGTCGTAAAACGTCCAATCGAGAAACGAATTGAGCTATGTGCCAATTCATCGCTGCGCCCTAAAGCGCGCAACACATACGATGGTTCTAGACTGGCCGAAGTACACGCCGAGCCGCTGGAAACCGCGACATCTTTAATCGCCATAATCAGCGATTCGCCTTCGACAAAATTAAAACTCAAATTCAAATTGTGCGGTACACGCCGCTCAATATCACCGTTTAGATGCACCTCTTCCATCGTCATCAAGCCTGTCATCAAGCGATCGCGCAACATACGCACGCGTTCATTTTCGCTCGCCATTTCTGCTTGCGCGATACGGAATGCTTCGCCCATACCGACGATTTGATGTGTCGCCAAAGTACCCGAACGCATCCCACGCTCGTGACCACCGCCATGCATTTGTGCTTCCAAACGCACCCGTGGCTTACGTTGTACATACAGCGCACCGATACCTTTTGGACCGTAGGTTTTATGAGCTGAAAACGACATCAAATCCACTTTTAATTTTTGCAAATCAATGCTGACTTTGCCCGTCGCTTGCGCCGCATCCACATGAAAAATAATGCCGCGTTCACGGCAAATTTCACCAATCGCGGCAACGTCTTGCACCACGCCGATTTCATTATTAACCAGCATGATCGACACTAAAATCGTATCTGGACGCAGAGCTGCTTTGAACACCTCTAAATCCAACAAACCATTCGTTTGCGGGTCAAGATAGGTCGCGCTAAAACCCTCGCGTTCTAACTCGCGCACGGTGTCGATAACCGCCTTGTGCTCAATGCGCATAGTGACAATGTGTTTGCCCTTACCTTGGTAAAAATGCGCTGCGCCTTTAATCGCCAAATTATTCGATTCAGTCGCACCAGAAGTCCAAACAATTTCTTTCGGATCGGC
This sequence comes from Gallionella sp., assembly GCA_036171695.1. Taxonomy (GTDB): domain Bacteria; phylum Pseudomonadota; class Gammaproteobacteria; order Burkholderiales; family Gallionellaceae; genus Gallionella. The sequence goes on along the minus strand of JAVHRN010000002.1, from coordinate 66,217 downwards.
ATTGACCAACGCGGCAACTTGCGTACGCGCCAATTCAACAGCCTCTTCGGCCTCCCAACCATAGTGATGCGAACGACTAGCTGGATTGCCATATTGCTCGGTCAAATAAGGAATCATTTTAGCTGCCACACGCGCATCAACAGGCGTAGTTGCCGAATAATCCATGTAAATCGGTAATTTCATAAATGCTTTCTAAAGTGGCAATTACATCGCCAAAGTTTTAACAGCTGACTTGCTTAATTTAATCGGCGACGAACCCGTTTGATTATTGTTGCTGGCGTGATTATCGAGCAAGGTTTGCAAACTAATCTGCGCCAAATACTCGTAAATTTTTTCATTCAGCCCCATCCATAAATCATGGGTCAAACAATGATGTCCATCACGGCAATCGCCTTTTTCGCCGCAGTTAGTCGCATCTAATGGCTCATCAACAGCAATCACAATCTCCGCAATGGTAATTTTTCCTGCCACGCGTGCCAGACAATACCCGCCGCCTGGGCCGCGCACACTATCCACAATGCCATTGCGGCGCAGCTTGCCAAACAACTGTTCCAAATAAGAGAGCGAGATGCTTTGCCGCTCACTAATCGCTGCTAACGTGACTGGACCTTTGCTACCGCGCATCGCCAAATCCACCATCGCAGTTACCGCAAATCGTCCTTTAGTGGTCAATCGCATTTGCTTCTCCTTGCATTCAAGCTAAAATAATATCGTTTCTGCAACGCGCTGCATTTTAGAATACCCGATTATTTTAATCAACTATATTATTAAGATGATTGGGGTCAAATTTCTCAGCAGTGGCGCGCTCCTCATCTATTGGCACACCCATTTTTTCTAGCTGCTGCAAAATAAATTCGATGCGCTGATCCACCGTCACGCTATGTCCTATCAAGCCATGCAAGGCTTTGTTGACGGGATCATTGTGATCATTACCGATCGCATAGGCATTAAATCCACTTTTGCTTTTACGCTCTTCATCCAAAATGCGCGCGGGAATGCCAGCTGCAGTTGCCCCAGCAGGGACATCTTTAACCACCACCGCATTCGAGCCAATTTTCGCGCCTGCACCAATATGAATTGGTCCTAAAATTTTCGCACCTGCGCCGATCACCACGCCATTCGCCAAAGTCGGATGCCGCTTACCTTCTTTCCAAGACGTACCACCCAAAGTCACACCGTGATACAGCGTCACGTCATCACCGATTTCGGCGGTTTCACCAATCACCACGCCCATGCCGTGGTCGATAAAAAAGCGTTTACCTATGGTTGCGCCTGGATGTATTTCAATCCCCGTAAAGCCACGCCCGATATGCGATACAAAGCGCGCCAACCATTTGAAATTAGCGTGCCACAAGGTATTAGCGAGGCGATGAAACATGCGCGCGTGCAAGCCTGGATAGCAGGTCAATACTTCAAACGTACTGCGCGCCGCAGGGTCGCGGGCGAATACGCTGGCAATATCTTCTCTAATGTTTTTGAACATGATTTTGATTTAACAAGGCGGATTCTTGGTCGTAACGATTTTTCAGCCGCGCATTGTACTCGGTGGTCACACTTAACATGCCGCGCAAGATATTGATTTCGTCTTGCTCTAGCCGCGCACGCGCATACAAACGACGTAAACGCTGCATCATGCGAGTGGGATTTTGCGTGGTGAAAAAGCCAATCTCAAACAATGTTTTTTCCAGATGGCTAAAAAAACCTTCCACTTGTTCATGGCGCGCGGGCTGCATCACGGGTACTTGCGCAACAAAATTTTGCGTCGCCACACTCAATTCATATGCCATCACCTGCACCGCAGCAGCCAGATTTAGCGAGGAAAAATCAGGGTTAGTTGGGATATTTACCAGCCGCTGCGAGCGTCCAGTTTCTTCATTGGTCAGACCCGACATTTCCGTGCCAAATAATAGCGCGACAGGATGCGCCTGCGCTTCTTGCACCACCTGTGGCATCGCCTCGCGCGGAGTGCTAACCTCAATCGAAATATCGCGTAAGCGCGCCGTCATCCCCACCGTATAAACCACGCCGTGTAAGGCTTCGTCGATAGATGAACAAATCACCGCGTTAGCCAAAATATCGTCCGCACCCGCCGCCATCGCGCTGGCTTGTGCATCAGGAAAATGTCGCGGATTGATGAGATACAAATGCTGCAAACCCATCACCTTCATGGCGCGTGCGGCGGCACCGATGTTACCTGGATGAGTGGTGTGACTGAGTACAACGCGGATGTTATTTAGCATGAATTTTTAGTCAACAGTTTACACAGATTAGCTACCAAAACAGCAGGCTATCACTGTGTGTGCAAGGGGAGTTAATCGGTGTGAATCCACGTAATCTGTGGAAGATAGATTTTTATCGGTTTATACAAAGCGCGATTGCCATTAGAATGCGCGCCGAATTTCTTAGCTCATTAACATAAAAGGTTTCCTATGCATCCCATGCTCAACATCGCGGTGAAGGCCGCACGCCGCGCCGGTAATTTAATTTATCGTTCTACCGACAAAATTGATCACCTCACCGTCACCAAAAAATCACATGCGGATTTTGTCTCTGAAGTCGATCGCGCGGCCGAACAAGTCATCATGGAAACCTTGCTGGAAGCCTATCCCAGCCATGCAATTTTAGCAGAAGAGAGCGGCTCTCATGGCGAGTCTGAATATCTTTGGATTATCGACCCGCTCGATGGCACAACCAATTTTCTACACAGCTTCCCACAATTCGCTGTCTCCATCGCCTTGGAACACAAAGGCGTATTAACCCAAGCTGTCATCTACGACCCCGTGCGTAACGAACTGTTTACCGCCACGCGCGGACAAGGCGCGTATCTCAACGACAAGCGCATTCGCGTGAGTAAACGCCTGCACATGGCAGACGCATTGATCGGCACAGGTTTCCCTTATTCCAATTTTCAACATATCGACTCCTACATGGCAATTTTGAAAGATGTCATGCAGCAATCCTCTGGCTTGCGTCGCCCCGGCTCTGCCGCCTTGGATTTGGCATGGATGGCAGCGGGTCGCTACGACGGCTTTTTTGAAACAGGCTTGAAAGCGTGGGACATCGCCGCAGGATGCTTGCTGATTACCGAAGCGGGCGGCATGGTCAGTGATTTGGTAGGGGAAGATAGCTACATCAAAACGGGTCATATTTGCGCGGGCAACCCAAACATTCACCCGCAATTACTCAAGCTCATGGCACCACATTTGAGCGATGCACTGAAAGGCTAAGCCCGCGTGAGTGCCACATCTGCGCCTAAACACACGCCGATGATGGCGCAATACTGGGGGATTAAAGCCGACTATCCCGACATGTTGCTGTTCTACCGCATGGGCGACTTTTACGAGTTGTTCCATGACGATGCGGCGCGTGCCGCTAAGTTGCTCGACATCACCTTGACCCAACGCGGCAGCTCCAACGGCGCGCCCATCAAAATGGCGGGCGTGCCGTATCACGCGGCGGAGCAATACCTAGCGCGCTTAGTCAAGCTGGGCGAGTCGATTGCGATTTGCGAACAAATTAGCGACCCCGCCACCAGCAAAGGGCCTGTCGAACGGAAAGTAGTGCGCATCGTCACGCCGGGCACGGTCACCGATTCTGCCTTGCTAGAGGAGAAGCGCGACAACCTGCTGCTGGCGTTGCATGCGCAGCACAACAAGGTCGGCTTGGCTTGGCTGAATCTAGCTTCTGGGCAATTTTTCGTATGCGAAACCAGCCGCGAAAATCTGCCCGCCGAATTGGAAAGATTGCAGCCTTCGGAAATTTTGCATGCTGAGAATGTCGCCCCGCAAACCACTATTCATGCGGCACGCAAGGCTTTACCTGATTGGTATTTCGAGCGCGAAACGGCGCGGCGCGGTTTGTGCCAGCAATTTGCCACACTCGATTTAGCAGGCTTTGGTTGCGACGATTTCACGGTCGGATTAGCAGCGGCGGGCGCATTGTTGAGCTACGCAAAACTCACCCAAGGTCAGGCGATTAGTCATATCCGCAGCGTGCAGGTGTACAGCGCAGATCGCTATGTGCGCATGGACGCGGCGACGCGGCGCAACCTGGAAATCACCCAAACCCTGCGCGGCGAAGCTGCTCCGACGCTGCTCTCGCTGCTCGACACCTGCACCACCAATATGGGCAGCCGTCTGCTGGCGAATTGGCTGCATCACCCGCTGCGCGACCGCGCGATTTTGCACGCGCGACTGCAAGCGGTTGCAGCACTCAATGACATACATCGCGAGCTCAATCAGCATCTCAAACCCAGCGTCGATGTGGAACGCATCACTGCGCGCATCGCCCTGCGCTCCGCCCGTCCGCGCGATTTATCTGGGCTGCGCGATACGCTGCTAACCTTGCCGCAACTGCATGCGACCCTGCGTAGGGTGGGCAAAATTGCCCACGCGGAAAATGGATATGCGCAAGCCGTGGGCAATGAAACTTGCCCACCCTCCCTGCTGCAAACGCTCGCTGATGCCTTGCAAAGCGACACTAACTTAGCCGCGTTACTGCAACAAACCCTCAAACCCGAACCTTCTGCCGTGCTACGCGAAGGCAGCGTCATCGCCGACGGGTTTGATGCCGAGCTCGATGAGTTGCGCGGCATCCAGACCAACTGCGGAGATTTCCTTTTAGCCTTAGAAGCGCGAGAACGGGCGCGCACTGGCATCACAACTTTGAAGGTGGAATACAACCGTGTACACGGTTTTTATATCGAAGTAAGTGCCGCGCAATCGGTCAATGTGCCAGACGATTATCGCCGCCGCCAAACGCTGAAAAATGCCGAGCGTTACATCACGCCTGAACTGAAAGCCTTTGAGGATAAGGCATTGTCGGCGAATGACCGCGCACTGGCGCGTGAAAAATTCCTCTACGAACAACTGCTAGACCAGCTCGCGCCGCACATTGCGCAACTGCAAAACATCGCCGCCGCCATTGCCGAGCTAGACGTACTCGCCACCTTTGCCGAGCGCGCCGCCACGCTAAATTTTAGCGCGCCGCAATTTTCCAACGAGGCGCAAATCGACATCCAACAAGGCCGTCATCCCGTTGTAGAAGCGCAAGTGGATCGCTTCACACCGAACGACACCACGCTGAATGAGGCGCGCCGCACGCTGCTGATTACTGGCCCGAACATGGGCGGTAAATCCACCTATATGCGCCAGGTCGCCATCATCACCCTGCTCGCGCACGTTGGCAGTTTCGTGCCTGCGACGGCCGCAACACTGGGCGAGATTGATCAGATTTTTACCCGCATCGGCGCGTCAGACGACTTAGCCTCAGGCCGTTCCACCTTCATGGTTGAGATGACCGAAGCCGCCAACATTTTGCACAACGCCACGGAAAAAAGTCTGGTGTTAGTCGATGAAATCGGGCGCGGCACTTCGACCTTTGACGGGCTGGCTTTGGCGTATGCCATCGCCCGTCATCTGCTAGAAAAAAATCGCAGCTACACTTTATTCGCCACGCATTATTTTGAACTCACGCGCCTTGCCGAAGAGTTCGCGCAACTCGCCAACGTGCATCTGTCCGCCATCGAACATCAGCACAGCATCGTGTTCTTGCACAGCGTCAACGAAGGCGCAGCCAGCCAAAGCTACGGCCTACAAGTCGCCGCCCTCGCAGGCGTGCCTAACGACGTAATCCGCGCCGCGAAAAAACAATTGCGCAAACTCGAACAACACAGCGCGGCACAAAATCCACAAGGCGATTTGTTCAATACGATACCTGATGCGCCAGAACCAGAAGAACATCCCGCGTTGAAATCGCTGCGCGAAATAAAGCCAGATGAATTGAGTCCAAGAGACGCGCTGGAAATGCTGTATCAACTCAAAAAGCTCACCTAAACATATCGTTGACACAAATATAGCTAATTGCTATATTTAACTTCATGCACGTCATCAAAAAGAAAACATTGGATAGCTACGCGACGCATCACACCGATGCTGCCGAAGTGCTGGCAAGCTGGCGCAAGATTTTCGAGAAGTCCGATTTTGTGGATATTCACGCGATTCGTGCCGTGTTGCCGAGCGCGGATTTTGCTGACCCTTTCACGATTTTTAATATCAAGGGCAACCACTATCGCCTGATTACCATCGTCCATTACCGCTCTCAGCGCGTGTACATCAAAGAATTTTTTACGCACGCCGAATATGACCAAAGGAATTGTTTAAGGAGTAAAAGAAAATGAACATCATCGCTGAACACCATCTCAATCTCGCCTTGGTGCAAACAGCGTGGCTAGGTCTGAATAAACTGCTGCCACTCGGCCCGATTAGCAGTGCGCGCGACTACAAAAATCGGGTGCGCAACATGGATGAATTGCTAGACCAAATCGGCGCGAATGAATCGCATCGTCTGATGCCGCTGCTCGATATTGTCAGCAAAGAAATCGAACACTACGAAGCAAAAAATCTAAGCCTACCCGAAGCAAATCCCGCCGCCGTGCTTGCCTACTTAATGAGCGAACACGCACTCAAACAAAGCGACTTAGCCGAAGAGTTAGGCGGGCAAAGCATCGTCTCCGCAGTATTGAACGGCAAACGCGAACTCAACACCCGCCAAGTCAAAGCGCTCGCCAGCCGATTCCATGTTTCGCCTGCGGTATTTTTATAATCACTTATTGAGAATCCTGATGACTAAGTTAATCACTCAAATTTTTATTGCACTCTCTTTATTCACTGTGCTGACCGCAAGCAGCGCAATCGCGAAATCGTCGAGCGACACCGAGCTACAAATTTTCAAAGCGCAGACTGAAGCCAAAATGGATGCTGCCAAAGAAAGCCAGCAGAAAGATTTGGAATTCCACAAACAATTAGTCACCAGCCAAAACGAGCGCATCGAACAAATCAATCATCAGGTGGATTGGCTAGGACACCTCATTGCGCTGGGCAGTTTAATCATTACGCTGCTGTTGATTCTTGTGAGTTACTTTACTTATAGCAAAGCAAAAAGCGATGCTAAAAGCGATGCTAAAAGCGTAGCTAAAAGCGTAGCTAAAAAGGTTGCGGCGGACAAAGCCAACAGCACATCTAAAGCAGAAGTAGAAAAATGGTTCGACGAGAATCTGGTGGGCGTGAACAAGGAAATAACTGACCTCAAAAACAAGTTGCAAAAAACCACTCAAGAGGTCGGCGAACATGCCGATATGGCTCATCAGAACATTGAGGAATCAAATAAAAAAGTTCAGGATCATGCCAACCAAATTATTGCCGCCAACCCCCTGTCTGCTGATTCAAAATCGACACTAACGGAAACAGAAAAACAAACATTAGAGCGAGCCAGCACCTCTTTGAAAGATAAGCCAGAAGCTCAATACACGTTTGACGATTGGAATACCCTCGCATTTACCGCAAACGCAGAAAACAACTTTGTACGCGCTGAGCAATACTGGAAAAAGTCTGCTGAAGTGTTCGGTGCTACAGACGAACAAATAGCACAGGCTCTCTATAACCAAGGCGTGATACTCGTTCAACAAGAAAAGTATGAAGATGGAATTGCTTGTTATAAAAAGATTATGGAATGCTACGGTGATTCCACGCGGGAAGGTTTGCAAGAGCATATTGGCCAGACACTCATTAATCTAGGCACGACACTATATCGGCAAGATAAGCTGGCTGAAGCAATCCCTTATTTTAATCAAGTGCAGGAACGCTACGGTGACTCTTTGCTACCTAAATTGCAGCTGCTGGTGGCAATGGCACTCGTTAACAAAGTTGCTACGCTTTACGAGCAAAGCAAGTTTGATGAGGCAAGCGAATGTTGTCAGCAGGTACATGAACGCTACGGAGATTCAACGCGGGAAGATTTGAAAGCACTAGTGGATAAGGTACGCGATATGGAAAAATTGATACTCGGGAAGCAAAAAAGATAACAGGTTCCAGCTCAGTTAACCCCAAGCCCTAGTAAGCATTTCATCCATCGCAGCTAAAATCGCATCGCCGTCTTGCTCTAGTGTCGCGACTTTTTCAGCTAGATTTTCCAGTGCAACTGAGACCATTTCCAGCGGGTGCAACACGACTTTGATACCTTTCACGGTGAACACGGGATTGAGCGGGGTATCGAGGAATACGGCGGTGCGCGCTAAAGTGCTACGGCGCACCAGAGGCACAACCACGCGGCGGTTGTACCCGTCGTAGAGCGACGATTGCACCACGACCACAAACGGAATCGCGTCGCGTTGTTTGCCGACATTTTTGTGTACATCGAACTGTGCCATTACAGCGTGGAATGCTCGTCGGCGAACGCACCTGCGCGTTGATTAAAATCATTCCAGCCTTGTGCCGCAAGCTGCGCATCTTGTGACTTTGCTTGTCGCGCAGCGTGCTGCTGCGTCACATAATCGGCTAACAGTTGCTCGACCACATTAGAAAGATTGCCGGTCATGCCTTTGGCTTGCGCGACCAACGCTTCGTTTAAGGTGAGATTGACCGCGCGTTTGCGCACTAAATTGGTTTGCAATGTTTTCATAAAAACCTCCGTGTGCGCATAATATGCGCATAATTATCTTTTAACTAATTTTTTAAGCGGCGGCACCCCTAGGCTTAGTCTGGTATCCAGCTCATATCCTCACAATGATAGAATTCGCCGTCCCCGTAACCATCGAAGCACCGCATGAAACATCGCTGCAATGCGCTACGCTGATTACCCCCTACCCACCACACTGCACTCACAAAAAAATCTTCATGCACGCCACGCTCCCCCACATCCTTCTCGCAGAAACCCGCAAGCCTTACTTCCAAGATTTGCAGCGTTTTGTCGCGGCACAGCGGCAGCACACAACGGTGTTTCCGCCAGACGCGGAAGTGTTTGCGGCATTGCAACTCACACCCATCGATCAGGTGAAAGTGTTGATACTGGGGCAAGATCCGTATCACGATGACGGGCAGGCGCATGGGCTGTGTTTTTCAGTGCGGCCAGGCGTGGCAATTCCGCCTTCGCTGCTGAATATTTTCAAAGAATTGCACAGCGATTTAGGCTACCCAATTCCTAACAACGGTTATCTGACGCACTGGGCGGAACAGGGCGTATTGCTGCTCAACACGGTGCTGACAGTGCAAGCCCATCAGGCAAATTCGCATCAAGGTCGTGGCTGGGAGACTTTTACCGACGCGGTGATTGCGGCGGTAAATGCGAAAACTGAGCCTGTGGTGTTTGTGTTGTGGGGTGCGAATGCGCGCAAAAAAATCGCCTTAATTGATACCTCTCGCCATGTCGTAATCGAGTCGCCCCACCCTTCGCCGCTGTCGGCATATCGCGGCTTTTTCGGCAGCCGTCCTTTTTCTAAAATCAATGCGGCATTGCGGGCACATGGCCGCAGCGAAATCGCTTGGCAAATTGCGGATTTGTAAGCCTGCGATGAAAAGCTCGGTGATAGAATCCGCCGCCATGCTCAACGACCGCGCACAACTGTTACTCAAGACTTTAATGGAACGCTTTATCAGCGATGGCCAGCCCGTGGGGTCGCGCGCGTTGCTGCAATACTCAGGTTTAGAAGTGAGTCCCGCCACCATCCGCAATGTCATGGCAGACCTTGAAGAGTTAGGCTTGATACGCAGCCCGCACACCTCGTCAGGACGCGTGCCCACCGCGTTGGCATATCGTTTATTTATCGACACCATGCTCACCACGCAGCCGTTAGAACCAGGACGTTTGCAGCATATCGAACAGCATCTGCAACCCGATAATCCGTCGCGCTTAATCAGCCAAGCCTCCAATTTATTATCCGAGTTAACTCATTACACGGGGGTAGTCGCTAGCGCGAAACGCAGCGCAATGACCATCCGTCAGATTGAATTTTTGCGCCTAGGCGATAAGCGCGTATTGCTAATTCTGGTCATGCCCGATGGCGAAGTTGAAAACCGCGTGCTGCTCATGGCCCGCGATTACACGCAATCGCAGCTCACCGAGGCGGGCAACTTTTTTAATCAAAATTATCTGGGGTGCAGCTTCTCGCAAATTCGCGCCAAACTGCGCGGCGAGCTGCACCAATTGCATCAAGATATGAGCGCGCTAATGGCGGCAACATTGGCGGCGGGCGACGACGTGCAAGCCCGCCACAGCAACGATTACGTCATCAGCGGCGAACATAACCTATTGCATGTCGATGAACTTTCAACCGATGTCCAACAGTTGCGTGGCTTGTTTAATTTGTTTGCACAAAAAACCGAATTACTGCAATTACTCGATGCGAGCGGACGCGGCACAGGCATCCATATTTTTGTCGGTGCGGAGTCAGGCTTAGATCAACTGGCAGGTTGTAGCGTCATCACCGCACCCTATGCCGCCGATGGCAAAATTGTCGGCACACTCGCCGTAGTCGGCCCGAAACGGATGGACTATGAACGCATCGTGCCGATTGTTGACATCACCGCCCGCTTGCTCGGCAACGCCCTATCGCTGCACTAACCCACGCTCATTTTTAACTTTTAATTTTTCACTCACTGCTCACTTTTATGGCTTATTTAATCGAACCTCCTTTTGCACATGGCACACCCGAAAAAACGGGCATTTTATTGGTCAATCTAGGCACGCCTGACGCGCCGACTGGACAAGCGGTGCGACCTTATCTCAAAGAATTTTTGAGCGACCCGCGTGTGGTCGAAATTCCTAAAGCGATTTGGTGGCTGATTTTGAATGGCATCATTCTTAACATCCGACCAAAAAAATCCGCCGCCAAATACGCTTCGGTATGGCTCAAAGAAGGCTCGCCTCTGCGCGTTTACACCGCCCGTCAAGCCACGTTATTACAGGGTTATTTAAGCCAACGCACGAAAGCTCCGTTCGTAGTTGAGTACGCGATGAGCTATGGCAATCCGTCGATTATCAGCGTGATGCAAAAGTTAAAAGCACAAAATTGCACACGCATTTTGGTTGTGCCGATGTATCCGCAATATGCCGCCAGTGCCACGGCAACCGTGTTCGATCGCGTGTTTGCGGCAATGCAAAAAATGCGCGTTACCCCCGCCATTCGCACCATCAAACATTTCCATGATGACGCGGGTTACATCAAATCTTTGGCTGCCAACATCAACGACTATTGGATGAAAAATGGTCGCCCCGAAAAGCTGGTGATGAGCTTTCACGGCGTGCCGCAATACACTTTAGACAAAGGCGATATGTACCATTGCGAATGCCACAAAACAGGACGGTTGTTGGCGGAAGCATTGGGCTTAAAGCGCGAACAATATGCGGTGAGTTTTCAATCGCGTTTCGGCAAAGCTGAATGGATTAAGCCTTACACCACCGCAACTTTACTGGAACTCGGTAAACAAAAAACCAAGCGCGTCGATGTGGTCTGCCCTGGCTTTGTCGCCGACTGTTTAGAGACGCTGGAAGAAATCGCGATGGAAGGCAAAGAAGATTTTCAACACGCAGGCGGCGGCGAGTACCACTACATTCCATGCTTGAATGACCGCGATGATTGGCTGCACGCGCTGACTGATTTGGTGATGGACAATTTGCAAGGTTGGCTCAAAGAATCTAACGCGGCAGACTTAGAACAAAGTCGCTTGCGCGCATTGGCGATGGGCGCGAAACAATAATACTCATCTCAGAATAAAAAAGGAGAGTCTGTCATAGGCTCTCCTTTTTTATTCCGTGGACAACATGGCTTAAAGCTCGCTCAGTGTCCCATCCGCAAACAACAAAGCGCAGCGGACTTTTTTATCGGCATAAACCGACTGCATAGCGGTTTGATATTCGCGCATTTGCGCATGGTGGCGCGCGACGTTTTCGCTATCACTTAACTTGTAATCCAACACCCACACTTCCGTGTCAAATTCGACTAAACGGTCAATACGTTTAAGCTCGCCACTTGCATTGACATAAGGCATTTCATTGCTGGCACAGCGGTATTGTTGCACGTCAAAAAAGCGCGTGAGATGCGGCGCGTTCAGCAGATGTTGTGCTTGCTGCCAAAGCATGTCGATTGCCTCGTCGGGAATGTTAAGGCGACGTTGCAAAACATCGCGCTCAACTTCTAACCACGATGTAGAAGATGCAGCGAGATGTTGCAACAAGGCGTGTAACCAAATGCCGCGCCGTTGCGCATCACTCATGGCGGGCTGGCGTGTGCCTGTGGGCAAAGGTTCAGTAAGACGCGCATCAGCTAATTCATCTGCAAGTAACTTGGACTGCGGCTCAAGATGTTGAGTGCCAGCCACCTCATCGCCACACAACAATGGGTTCACAGCAGTTTCGCCCTGCGCATTCGCAATGCGCTCATACCAGGTATCGGCGATTAACTTGCCGCTGCCACTCACCAGCAGCACTTGTTTAGCACGCGTCATCGCGACGTAGAGCAGATTCATATCTTCGCGATCCGCCAAAATTTTCTCTACGGCAAAATACTTTTCACGCGCCGCACCGTGGCTAGCTTTGTCGGTGTACAGCGACAGATGCGCAGGTTTTTTATCGTTGGTCGGCCAATCCAACAACACGTCAAAGCCCTTATCAATGGGAGCTTTGGCGTTGCTATCCAACAGCCACACCAGCGGGGCTTCTAAGCCTTTAGCTTCATGCACCGTGTAAATACGCAAGGCATTGCCCGCCTGATCCACCGCGCCTTCATTGGGTGCTTCGTTGTCAGCGGCTTGTTTGAGTTCATCCAAAGTACGCAAAAAGCGCGACAGACTCGGATAGCGTCCTGCATCGACATTGAGCGCGATTTCCATAAACGCCTGCAAGTTCGCCAACACCGTAGCGCGCATCGCCTTGGGTACGGCAGCGGCATAACGCGACTGCACATCCGCATCGAAATAAACTTTGTCCAGCAAGTCATGCACGGGTAATTTTTCCGCGAGGACTAACCAACTTTTTAGTAAATCGTGCGCACGGTTTAAGTGCGCAGTAGCGATGTCACTGTGTGCAATACTTTGTAAGCGCAGCCACCAACTAGGATTCGGGATTAAGGATTCAGGATTCGCTGGCAGAGAAGAAATGGGGTCAGACTCGATTTCTTTTCGAGCGACTAATTCAGTTCCAACATCAGCAACGCAAAAAGAAATCGAGTCTGACCCCATTTCTTGCAAGTCTGACCCCATTTCTTCCTTTATCACGCCGTTCTGCTGAATCCTAAATCCAGAATCCTGAATCCTGATTAAGTCATCATCGCTACACGAAAATATCGGCGAACGCAGCACATGGGCAAGTTGTAAATCCGCAAAAGGGGTCATCAAGAAAGTCAACAACGCCTGTATATCCGAGGCTTCCAAGGTGTCGAGCAAACCGCCGCGTCGCGAAGTGAGATAAGGAATCTGTTGCGCACGCAACGCTTGCTCGTAGATTTTCAAATGGGTGCGACGGCGCACCAACACCATGATGTCGCCCCATTGCAAAGCGCGCACGCTGCCATCTGCATGAACTTGCCAGCTCCCGACCATGCTCGATAATTTTGCCGCGAAGGCTTGCGCTTCCAATTCGCGCGCGCCTTCATCAACATCGGGGTAGGCATCAGTAAGTGGATTGCGCAGCGTCAGATTAGAGCTCGTGAGCGTCGCGCTGCTACCGTCAGCAGCAAGCGATAACGGCAACACTTCCACATAGCCTAACAACGCAGTTTGATGGGCAAGATGCGTCTCGAAGCCAGCGAATTTTGGCTTGCTATCCGACAAGCCATCGAACACCGCATTGACCACATTTAACACGGCGGGCGCGTTGCGGCGCGTGGTGTTTTTTTGCAAATACTTGGCTTGATAATTCTCTAAAAGATATTCGCACACCACGTTAAACAAGCGCGCATCGGCACGACGAAAACGATAAATAGACTGTTTAGGATCGCCCACCACAAAAATTTTCGGCGTGCTTTGCACCGCTGCGGCGGCATCAAACCAGGCTTGCAAAATCTGCCATTGCAGCGGGTTGGTATCTTGAAACTCATCGAGCAAAACGTGCTTATAACGGCTATCGAGTTTGTATTGCAGATACTCGGCGTGTTCGCTGTTGTTCAACAACTGGCACACACGCCATTCCAAATCAGAAAAATCCAACGATTGTTGCTGCTGTTTTAATTGCTGATAACGCTCCAACATCGCCACGCCACAGCGCAGCGCATGTTCGTTAAAACGATAAATGGCTTGCGCTTGCAAAGCCGCCAACACTTCTTGCAGCGAAGATTGCGCGGCATCACGGGCGGCACAATAACTCGCCTCGTCTTGCTTTTTAGTCGGCTTAAAAGTCTTACGCGGCTCATCGGTTTTCGTGCAGAAAAATTCACGCAACGCGGCGAAACGCGCCATGCCATCGCCCATTTCAGTCGCGCTAATTAACTTATTAGCGTTGTTGCGTTGCACCTCTGTGCCATTGCTGGCGAGCTGTTGCGCAAAGGCTTGCAATGCAATGGTAATTTCTGCATCGGCACAATATTCGGCAAGCACATCCGCGTCTAAATCCACCTGAAATTCATCGCGCAATTGTGCCAGCGCGTAGTCCAGTGGATGTTCTTGCCCTGCTGTGTAAGCCCACCATTCACTGCGTTTGTCGGCGAAAGCACGCAACATTTTTTGTGTGCCGAACAAACCCAATTCGGTGAACAACACGTTCATCGAAGTTGCGATTTCATTATCTGGTTGGCGATGCAAGCTGGCAAAAAATAAGGTGCTAGCTTCGTCCCATAACGCGCCAGTTTGTTCGACCAATTGCACCCCGCCCGCCATGCCCGCATCGAGCGGCGCACGTTGCACAATCTGCATAAACCAACCGTGAAACGTGTTGATGGTGAGCGGCGGTTGCGCCAATAAAAATTGCTGATACAAGCCGCGTGCCTTGGGCAACATCACATCTAAATCCTGTTCGGCAATGGCACGTTCGCGCAAAAACTGGCGCACGAATTCATCGTCTTTAGTCGCCAAGTCATACAGCCAATCGCGCAAGCGCTCCTGCATTTCTTGCGCCGCTTTGCGTGTAAAGGTAATCGCTAAAATTTCGCTGGGCTGCACATCCGCCAGCAACAACCGCACGATGCGCGACACCAGCAGCCAAGTCTTGCCGCTGCCCGCACAGGCTTCAACCACCACAGAATTTTTTGGGTCTAGTGCGGCGGCGTTATCCATTTTTCAGCTCCCATGAACCTTGTCGGCACAAGCCGCGCATCTCGCAATAGGCACACGCTCGTGCCACGCCATTGGCAGGCAAAGGCGCGCCGCTGCGCAACTGCGTGAACAAGATTTGCAAACGTTCGATATTGAGTCGCGCTAATTCGTCCATCGCCTGCTCAGGTGCGACATCCGCCACCTCGCCTTCCAAGCTCACAAACGCCGCTGCGTGTGCGTTGCGCACGGTCGCGTAGCAAGCCAGTTGCACATCTTCGCCCGCGTCTGTTAATTTATTTTTAAGCACTGCGACGGTTTGCGTTTTGTAATCCAGCACCGCCACGTCGCCCGCCGCATTGCTATCCACGCGATCTATGCGTCCGCGCAAAATTAAATTTTCCAACACGGCAAAGTCGAATGATTCTTCGGCGGCGGTATATCGCCAACCCGCTTGCTCACGTTCGATTTGCCACGCCAAATAACCAGGCAACATTTTTTGCCAGCGCAACAACCACGCAACCGCGAGGTAATCGTGCGCCAGCGCGTCAGCAAAAACCTCCTTGCTGATGCGCTGCAAAGCGAGTTGCAAAGCGGCTAAATCCTCATTCAGCAACAAAGGGAACTCACCATGGAAACGTTGCAATACCGCATGTACCCAAGTGCCGTAATCGCGCTTGTCGATCGCTTCGCGCACCTCATCCAAGTCATTCAGGCGCAGCACATGGCGCGCATAAAACTGATAAGGGCAAGCCACCAAACTGTTGTAGCCAGAAGGCGAAATACGTTGCGGTAAAAGCTCGGCGGCCACGATGGGCATTGGCATCACAGCGGCACGCGGTAAAACAAACTCATCACTTTGCACCTGCGCATCGTGCCAAATTTTTGCCAATTCATGCGCGTTCAAGTCATCGCCAAACGCCAGCCCATGCAGCGCGCGCAGCATCTCGAAATGCGGACTGAGCATATTGGGTTCGCCATCTTTATGCGCTTGCCAAGTCACCAACACTGCATTATTGAGTGCCAATAATCCCAACAAATCATCGCGTGCGGCATCTTGTTGCACACGGCTCAAAGGCAAACCCAGTGCGGCGCGCACGGCATCGTTAAACCACATACTGGAACTCGGTGCAGGCAGATGTTTGGCATCACAGCCTAACAACAACACCGCATCAAAACTGCGCCAGCGCGTCGCAGCGAGGTGGGTAAATAGCACGGGACTCACCACACTCATATCGCGGAAAGTATTCAAATCGAGCTGCTGCGACAGCCAGCGTTTCCATTCCGCAAAACTGCATTTGGTGCTGTCGTTTTGCAATTCCTCGCGCCACTGGCCGAGCAATTGCAGCAACTGTTGCCCCGCCGCGTCTTCCGTCCACGCTGCCAACACACCCAAAATTTCCAAGCTATTGCGCAGCGCGATTAACCACTGACTAATTGTCACGCGCCCCTTGGGCAACATCGCCGCAGCTTGGCGCAAACGCACCAGCGCACGCGTTAAATCCGTGTCGCGACTAGCCGCTATAAATTTATCCAAGCCGCTGACCACGCCTTGCTTGCGCACCATTTTTTCAAATAAAAATGCGGCATGTTTGCGTGAATCGGGTAGTTCATCAGCGAACAGCAACGGCGACTTGAGCAAATCCAACACGTCTTGATAATAAAAATCGTTTTGCAGCGTTTCCAGCCAACCCATCAGCACGGTGCTGACCGACAGAGTGGCAAATGTCCAACCGCTTTCATCTTGCACTTGCACCTGCGCGCGCTCCAACAACGCCCGCACCCGTCGCGCGACTAAACGATCTTGCACCACCAGCGCGATGGATTTTTTGCCCGCCAATAACCAACGGCGTATTTGCACCTCGGCAGCGCGCGCCTCCTGCTCCAAGCTGTGTGCGGCGAAGAGTTGCAAGCGTCCCGTTAATTGCGCAGCAGAATTATTTTTAAGCTGCGCAGCATCACTGCGCAAATCCATTGGCGTGTTGTCGCGTTGTAAAGCGCAGGCAATCACGGCACAATTTTCCGCTGAGTGAATTTGCTCGCGCACATCAAAAATCGTCACCGCCACACGCTCGCCGCAGCGTTGTAAAAACTGCGTTTCGGGCGCACTTAAATCCGAGGTGAGCAACACATATAGCGGCTGCTTAATGTCACTGGCCAACTGTGCTAAACGCTGTTGTTGCGCGCGCACCGCGTCAAACGAATTCGCCGTCAGCGCGTACCAAAGTTCATGCACCACGCGCGCTTCAAACTGCAAAGAAAAGCTATTGCGCGCTGCATAAGCCGCCACTAATTGCTCGGTAAATTCAGCTTGAGATTTTGGCAATGCAACATGATGACGCGTGAGTTCATCCATCAAAGACAACAACTCGCGCGCCAAGCTCCACAGGTCAGCGTTGCCAAACCAAGCGTTATCGCGCAAGGTTTGATACAACACCGCAATGCGCTGCGTATCAGTCTCGACGGGGGGTTCAAGGGTAATTGTGGCTGCCCAGTCGCTCAAGGTGAGCATGGTCGGCAACAACAAAGCAGGCACATTTGCCTGCTTAATCAGTGCTTGCGCCAGTGGCTGGGCAACGTGGTAATTGGGAATTAAAACCGTGATGCCGCGCAAATCAGGCGGCGTGTGTACCGCGAGAATTTTTTTTGCAACGGCTTGATAAAACACAGGTGAAACTTAGCGTTCCAGCAAATGCAATTTGTCTTTAACGCCTTTCCATTCATCCGCATCGGGAGCTGCATCAATTTTCGCGGTGATGGGTTTCCACAGCTTCGCTAATTCGGCATTCAACGCTAAAAAATGATGCTGTTCTGCAGGCAAATCGTCTTCAGCAAAAATCGCTTCCGCAGGACATTCGGCCACGCACAAAGTGCAGTCGATACATTCATCAGGATCAATCACCAAAAAATTGGGCCCCGCGCGGAAACAATCTACGGGGCAAACATCCACGCAATCGGTGTATTTACATTTGATGCAAGATTCTGAAACGACGTAGGTCATAGCGATACTCCAAAAATTAGGCGGTAAAAAATTGGCGGCATTTTAGCAGAGCCAGTGCAGGAAACTGAGGTAAAAAATTAAGGGTATTACCTTTTCAGTCAATCTTTTTGGCGCGCTTAAAAGCTGTGCTCTAGCATGGGAAACGCGCCGCTTTTAACTTCTGCAACATAGCGTGCCACGGCCTCGGCTATCGAGTTTGAATCTGCCATAAAGTCTTTGACGAAGCGGGCTTTTTTACCGGGATAAATACCCAGCATGTCGTGCAATACCAACACTTGTCCCGCGCAATTTACCCCCGCACCGATGCCTATGGTGGCGATGCTTAATTGCTCAGTAATCTCGGCAGCGAGCGCGGCTGGGACAGCTTCTAATACCACCATGCCCGCGCCTGCGTGTTGCAAGGCAATGGCATCAGTTTGCAGTGTTTGTGCGGCATGCGTGTCTTTGCCTTGCACGCGATAGCCCCCTAATTGATGCACTGATTGCGGCGTTAAGCCGATGTGCGCGCAGACAGGAATGCCGCGCTCGGTTAAAAATTTTACGGTCGCAGTCATCGCCGCGCCGCCTTCTAATTTGACCATTTGTGCACCCGCTGCCATTAAGCGCGCGGCGTGGGCGAAGGTTTTTTCGGGACTGATTTGGAAAGTACCGAACGGCATATCGGCGATGATGAAAGCGTGTTTTGCACCGCGCGCCACGCACGCCGTGTGATACACCATGTCGTCCAAGCTGACGGGCAGTGTGCTATCAAAGCCTTGCAGCACCATGCCTAGCGAGTCACCAACTAATAAAACATCCACGCCCTGCGCTTCTAAAAGTGTGGCAAAGGTTGCGTCGTAGCAAGTCAACATGGCGAGCTTGTCGCCTTGTGCGCGCAACTTATTTAAGGTGGTCAAAGAGCTGCGCATGTCATTCTCCTAAGCTAAAAAATTCACGCGCGCCGCGCATGTCTTGGATGCGTTGCAACAACAGCGCGAAGTCGGCATCGCTCTCAACAAAATTCAAATGTTCGGTGTTCACCACCAACACAGGTGCGGCATCGTAATGATGAAAAAAATCGCTGTAGCTTTGCGCCAAACGCACTAAGTAGTCATCCGCAATCGTTTGCTCATAGGCATGAGCACGTTTATGTACGCGCGCCAGTAGCGTCTCCACTGGGGCTTGCAAATAAATCACTAAATCAGGCGCAGGAGCCTGCAAGGCAAGGGTTTGATAGATTTGTTGATACAAGGAAAATTCGGCTTCGGATAAATTTAAGCGTGCAAACAGACTATCTTTATCGAACAAATAATCGCTCACTGTGGCGTGCTTAAAAAAATCTAACTGGGTCAATTCGCGCACTTCGTTGCTGCGCTGAAACAGAAAAAATAATTGCGTGGCTAAAGCATGGCGCGCGGGGTCTTGATAAAACAACGCCAAGAAAGGATTCTCGGTGGGCTTTTCCAATAGTGTTGCTGCGGATAAGTGCGCCGCCAAGCGACGCGCCAAACTGGTCTTGCCGACCCCAATCGCACCCTCAATGGCGATGTAGCGATAGCGTTCTAGGCCCATTAGATGCGCTCCAAACTTTGCTCTAAACAACCTTGTAAAGCCGCCTCAGCGGTGCCTTGCGCGGGAATCACACAGTCCGCTTGCAGCTCTAACAAGGGCATTAACACAAAGGCGCGTAGGTGCATCTGCGGATGCGGAATCGTCAAACTAGGCTCGTGCAAAATTAAATCGTCATACAACAACACATCCAAATCGAGCGTGCGCGGGGCATTTTGAAACGTACGTTGGCGACCATATTGATGCTCGATGGCGAGCAACGCTTGCAGTAATTGTTGCGGGCTCAACGAGGTCGAAATTTTTGCCACGGCGTTAATAAAATCAGGCTGGTCTGCGTAGCCCACTGGTGCGCTGCGATACAACGACGATTGCGCAAGTAGCGTGCTATCAAGCAATGTTGCCAACGCCGCAAAGCCACGTTTTACTTGGGCTTGCGGATCATCCAAATTGCTTCCCAAGGCAATAAATGCGAGATGTTGCATTACTCTGCCGCACCACTCGCACCTGCCGCTGGCTTGCTGCGCGGTTTACGGCGGCGACGTTTTTTCTCTAGCGTTTTTTCAGGTTGCAACATTTCGGTGCGCTGCGCTTCGCTGGCATGTTGAAACTCATCCCACCACAACCCCTGCTCGGCATCGACTTCGCCCGCTGCACAACGCAGCAGCAAAAAATCATAACCCGCACGGAAGCGCGGATGTTCGAGTAAACGCAAGGGACGCAAGCCGCCGCGCTGCTCAAAACGCTGTTGCAATAACCAAATTTCTTTCATCACCGCATCTTGACGATGCGGAATCGCCATGCGTTTTTTCTGCCGCGCTAACACTTCATCCATCGCTTCGTGCATCGCGCCTAACGGACGTTCGCCCGCTTTGAGGTGACGCTGCCAAGTGCTGTCAACTTCAGGCCAAAGCAAGGCTGCAAATAGAAAAGCGGGCGACACGGATTTGTCTTGGCTTAAACGTTCATCGGTATTGCGCAACGCCAGCATGATGAATTTTTCACCAGTTGGTTGCGACACGATGGTGTCTAACATCGGCAACAAACCGTGATGCAAATTCATGGTGCGCAAAGCTTTAATACACTCGACCGAATGACCTGACAGCAACATTTTCAATACTTCATCGAGCAAGCGCGCTTCGGGGACGTTGTCCAACAAGGCTTTCATTTTATGAATTGGCGCAGCGGTAGCAGGTTCAATTTGAATCCCCAACTTGGCTGACAGCCGCACCGCGCGCAACATGCGCACGGGGTCTTCGCGATAACGAACTAGCGGGTCACCAATCATGCGCAACACGCCATTTTTCGTATCGGCATAGCCGCCGTGATAGTCAAAAATTTCTTGCGTGGCAGGATGGTAAAACAGTCCATTGGCGGTGAAATCGCGGCGCGCTGCATCTTGCTCTTGGTCGCCAAATTCGTTGTCGCGCAACAAGCGTCCATGCGCATCAGTTTGCGCATCTTCCGCTTCGATCATGCGGCGGAAGGTCGATACCTCGACCACTTCTTCGCCAAACATCACATGCACTAGGCGAAAACGCCGACCGATGATGCGCGAGCGACGAAACACACGGCGCACTTGTTCGGGCGTGGCATCTGTTGCCACATCAAAATCTTTGGGTTTTTTTTGCAGCAGCAAATCGCGCACCGCGCCACCGACCACATACGCCTGAAAACCTGCGGCTTGCAAGCCATCGCAAACTTTATTCGCGCCGTAACTCAAGCCCGTGCGCGCCACGCCATGCACATCAAAAGGAATCACTTGCGCATTGCCGACGGTCTTGATTTTTGCCGACTTGCGAAATACGCGTTTAAGGAATTTTTTTATCATTAGTTTTGTTTAAGTATCGCGCCAAATAAAGCGCGCGATGTGAAAGAGACTCGCGCGCGGAGCGCGGATTATACACACTCGCATTCACTGCCTCGCGGCAGTGGCACACAAACGAAAAACGCGCCTTACGGCGCGCTTTTAATTCAGCAGCAAAATTAAACTGCGCGGTTTAGCCCTTCAAGCAAGAGCTCATAAATGCTTTACGGTCAGCACCTTTCAGAGCTTTAGTTTTTGCATCTACATTGCAAGATTTCATCTTGTTTTGTTGAGTCGGTGCAGCACTGGCAGTTGGTTTAGCTTCAGCAGCAGGAGCTGCACTATCCGCTTTCAGTGTGTAATCTTTTTTCAGGCACTTGCTCATAAACGCTTTGCGATCCGCGCCTTTCATGCCTTTTGCTTCGACATTGCAACCCTTCATTTTTTCTTGTTGCGCACCCGCAAACGCTGGGGCTGAAACCATTACTGCAACACTCAAACAAGCCAAGGCGATGATTTTTTTCATGTAGTACTCCTAGTAATTTAAGTCAAAAAAATGTTTGCTCGGTTGAGCAAACTTTAGGTCGCAACGCGAAGTTAAAATAATTCCGCCCCACAACGCCGCCGAGTTTAACGCACAGCAAACAGTTTGGTTTACAAAAAGCGGGACAGCGATACGGCCTGTCCAAACGAGAAAATCAGCACATCATTTTTCTCACGTCAGACTCTCATCTCAACCTTTGCTTTTGTCGCGCTCAATCAAGGCATAGGCGGAGTGATTGTGAATGGACTCGAAGTTTTCTGACTCGACAATATAAGCATCAACGCGTGCATCGGCATTCAATACAGCGGCAACATCGCGCACCATATCTTCGACAAATTTAGGATTATCGTAAGCACGTTCAGTGACGTATTTCTCATCGGGACGCTTGAGCAAACCAAACAATTCGCAGGAGGCTTGCTCTTCGGCGATACGCACTACATCTTCTATCCAGACGAAACGATTAGTGCGCAAAGTTAGCGTGACATGTGAGCGTTGATTGTGCGCACCGCGCTCAGAAATTTTCTTAGAACACGGACACAAGCTGGTCACGGGGACTAACACTTTCATGGTGGTGGTGGCTTTGCCCTCAATGATTTCGCCGATCAGCGTGACATCGTAGTCGAGCAAACTTTGCACGCCAGAAATCGGCGCGGTCTTATTCACAAAATACGGAAAGCTCATTTCGATATAGCCTGATTGCGCTTCTAAACGCGTCACCATTTCCGTCAAAATATTTTCAAATGACTCGACCGAAATTTCGCGTTCGTGCTCGTTCAAAATCTCGACAAAGCGCGACATGTGCGTGCCTTTGAAATTGTGCGGCAGATGCACATACATGTTGAAAGTGGCGATGGTGTGTTGCACGCCGACGCTTTTATCTTTCACTTTAACGGGATGGCGTATGCCTTTAATACCGACGCGATTGATGGCGATGTGGCGTGTGTCGGCCGAGCCTTGCACGTCGGGAATGTTAGTGGCGATAGTCATGGCAGCAGTCCTAAAAATTTTACAGGGGCGGGATTATAGACAATCCCGACATTTTTACTCAGGTTAATGGGGCGCGCGTTGAGTGCGAATTGACTGGACGATACCGTCCGCATTTAAGCCGCACTCCGCCAGCATTTTGACGGGGTCACCTTGCTCGATAAAGGTATCAGGCAAACCTAATTGCAACAGCGGCACATTCATGCCGTGCGCGCTTAAGCATTCGGCAATCGCACTGCCCGCACCGCCTTGGATGGCGTTTTCTTCGACGCTCACCAACAGTTCATAGTCACGCGCCAATTGCAGCACCATCGCGTTATCCAACGGTTTAACAAAACGCATATTCACCACGGTTGCGTCTAGCTCTTCAGCCGCTTTTAAGCTCGGCGCGAGCATCGAACCAAACGCCAAAATCGCCACACGTTTACCGCTGCGACGCAGTTCTGCGGTGCCGATAGGCAAGGCAACCATCTCGTGTTGAACAGCGACACCAGGTCCTGTGCCACGCGGATAACGCACCGCACTCGGCGTATTGAGTTGCATCGCGGTGTACAACATTTGCCGCGTTTCGTTTTCATCGGCGGGGGTCATCACCGTCATATTCGGCACGCAACGCAAAAAACTTAAATCGAAACTGCCTGCATGCGTCGCACCATCCGCACCCACCAAGCCGCCGCGATCTATCGCCAAAATAACGGGCAAATTTTGGATGGCAATGTCGTGAATGAGTTGATCGTAAGCGCGTTGCAAGAAGGTCGAATAAATCGCCACGACAGGCTTGATGCCTGCGCACGCCAAGCCCGCCGCGAAAGTCAGCGCGTGTTGTTCGGCGATGCCGACATCAAAATAACGCGTGGGGAATTTTGCCTCAAAGGCTTGCATCCCAGAGCCTTCGCACATCGCTGGGGTGATACCGACTAAGCGCGAATCCGCTTCCGCCATGTCGCACAACCATTGCCCGAACACTTGCGTGTAAGTTGGCACGCTGGCGGATTTCGCCACGATGCCGTTGCTACGGTCGAATTTGCTCACGCCGTGGTAGAGCAAACAATCTGCTTCCGCTTTGTCGTAGCCACGGCCTTTTTGTGTGACCACATGCAAGAACTGCGGGCCTTTAAGTTTTTTGATATTACTCAAGGTATCGAGCAGCACATTGATGTCATGCCCGTCAATCGGACCAATGTAATTAAAACCAAACTGCTCAAACATGGTGCTGGGCGTAACCATACCTTTGACATGTTCTTCGGCGCGCTTGGCTAATTCGTGGACGCTAGGTAGGCCGCGCAAGGCTTTTTCACCCGTATTGCGCATCGCTGAATAAAAACGTCCCGACATCAGCTTCGCCAAATAATTATTTAACGCGCCGACGGGTTTGGAAATCGACATATCGTTGTCGTTCAAAATCACCAGCAGATTCGCATCCATCGCACCTGCGTTATTCAACGCCTCGAACGCCATGCCGCCCGTCATCGCGCCATCACCAATAATCGCCACCGCACGCTGTTCCGATCCTGCCAGTTGCGCCGCAGCCGCCATCCCCAACGCCGCCGAAATCGAGGTGCTGGAATGGCCTGTGCCAAAGGTGTCGTAAGGACTTTCTTCGCGCTTGGGAAAGCCTGCGATGCCGCCTGCCATGCGCAGCGTGCACATTGCCGCGCGCCGCCCCGTCAAAATTTTATGCACATAAGTTTGGTGTCCCACATCCCAAACCAACTTATCGTCGGGCGTGTTAAACACGGTATGCAGGGCGATGGTCAGCTCTACCGTGCCTAAGTTCGAGGACAAATGTCCGCCTGTTTGGCTAACCGATTCGACCAAAAATTCACGCAACTGCTCCGCTAATTGTGGCAATTGTTCGCGCGGCAACTGGCGCAAATCTGCGGGGCTATGCAGGGTGTCGAGTATTGAATACATATCAGAATTTTCTCAACACAATAAAGTCCGCCAGCTCGCGCAAGCGTTGCGCCCCAGCACCGAATTCGTGCAAACTTTTTAACGCGTCTTGATGCAATTGCTGCGCCATTTCCCGCGCCGCTTGCACACCCAACAAACTCACATAAGTCGGCTTGTCGTGCTCAGCATCTTTGCCTGCGGTTTTGCCCAAGGTCGCGGTGTCCGCTTCAGTGTCTAACACGTCATCGACCACCTGAAACGCCAAGCCCACACACTTACCGAAGTGGTCTAACTGCGCTAGTTGCGCGGCGGTGGCGTTGC
This sequence comes from Gallionella sp., assembly GCA_036171695.1. Taxonomy (GTDB): domain Bacteria; phylum Pseudomonadota; class Gammaproteobacteria; order Burkholderiales; family Gallionellaceae; genus Gallionella. The sequence continues at coordinate 41,108 of JAVHRN010000002.1, read as the reverse complement.
CGCAATACGCCCCCAACACAATCGCCGCGCGTATCAGTGCGCCCGTTTTATGAATGTGCATCTGTTCTAATTCGGGCAAGCTCAACGCTGTGCCGACACTGGCTAAATCTATCGCTTGCCCACCCGCCATGCCGCGCGAACCACTCGCTTGCGCCAACAGTTTGAGCATGTCTAATTGCCGCGCTGCGTCATCGCACAAACGATGTTCCGCCAACAATTGAAAAGCTAAGGTTTGCAAACTATCGCCGACTAGCAAGGCGGTCGCCTCGTCATATTGCACATGACAAGTCGGCTTGCCGCGCCGCAACACATCGTCATCCATGCACGGCATATCGTCATGCACCAGCGAATAGGCGTGAATCAACTCAACCGCTGCCGCCGCAATCTGCGCACGCGCCAAATCCGCACCGACTAACTCGGCAGCGGCAAATGCCAACAAGGGACGCACCCGTTTACCGCCATCCAACACCGCATAACGCATCGCGGCATGTAAGCGTTGCGGGACAATCTCGGCGGCGGGCAACAGCTCGCCCAAGCGCACTTCAAAGCGGCTTAAATGTGCGGCTGTCCATTGCTGAAAATCCAAGCGTTGAGAAGCTAAGTTCATGCGTTTGCTCCTGACTCATTTGGCACTGCAAAATCTTTCAACACGCCGTCTTCCAACACGCGCACTTGCTGCTGCGCATCGTCCAAACGGCTACGACAAAACGCCAGCAACTCCGCGCCGCGCTTGTACGCTGTCAGCGAGTCTTCCAGCGACAACTTGCCGCTTTCCATATCCGCTACCAACGCGTCCAACTCCGTCATCGCCGCCTCAAACCCCTGCGCTTTATGTGTTTTCGCCACCATGTTTATTCCCGCGCCAAACAAAGCTGGGCATTCTACCGAAGGGCTAAGACTAGGGCGAATTTTTCTCAGGAACGCGTCGCACGAGCGGTAAGCGCATGACGCTGCACTACCAGCGTTTAGCCGCGTCGCGCTACGCCTATCAGCCCCAACGCCATACGAATCAAGCCGTAGCTAAAGTGCGCTAACAGCTTGGTGTGCCAGGCCAGATGCGCTTTATCTGAACCCGTGATGCTGCGCGCATCCTGATTGATTGCGCTGAATAGATGACCGCGCAGCTCTAGCGCGAAGTCGGTATCACGCACCAGCAAATTGGCTTCGCGCGCCAGCAACAAACTAAACGGGTCGATATTAGATGAGCCTACCGTCGCCCAATGGCTATCTATCACGGCAACTTTGGCGTGCATAAAGCTGGCTTGATACTCAAAAATTTCCACCTTAGCGCGTAATAATTTTTCATACAAAGCGTGCGTGGCGTAATGCTGCAAACGATATTCAACGCGGCCTTGCAGCAACAACACCACACGCACGCCGCGCTGCGCTGCATATTGCAAGGCGCGAATAAATTTTTGGCTGGGCAAAAAATAGGCATTGGCGATGATGATTTCGTCATGCGCATGAGCGATGGCGCGTAAGTAGGCGCGCTCGATGTCGCGGCGGTGATTGACGTTATCGCGCCATAACCATTGCAGTTTTTTATGCAAATTAGGGCGGATCGTTTCGACCAGTAAATGTTGCATCCCGCGCACTCGGCGGCGCAGCGAAGCCCAACGCACCGTGTCCCACAAATGCCGCATTTGCGCTTGCACCCCTTGCGCTTGTTCACCTTGCACACGCACCGCATAGTCGAGACGCGGCGCAAGTTGGCTGTCATTCGTACCGTCATCGCTGATGTTAATGCCGCCGACAAAAGCAATTTCGCCGTCTATGACCACCAGCTTGCGATGCAAGCGGCGCAAGCGATGGCGATGCCAATTAAACATAAAACCGCGCCTAAACCACTGCACTTGCACGCCCGCTTGTTGCAGCTCGTCCAGCCAACTTTGCGGCAGATCCGCCGAGCCAAATCCATCCAACAACACACGCACCGATACTCCGCGCAAAGCTGCGGCAATCAAGGCGTTCGCCACCGCACGGCCAATTGCATCGGGCGCAAAAATATAGGTTTCTAAATAAATATTGTGTTGAGCCGCCGCGATGTCGTCCAGTAAAGCAGGGAAATATGCTGCACAGTTTTGCAGCAGCGTGAGTTGATTGGCAGCGATGTAATGAATGCGCGGCATGAGAACTTAAGCCGACAACGACACATGGCAAGACAACGCGGCATGGTCAGATAAATTGAGCCAATCGTTATGCACGCGCGATTTTTGCACTGCGAAACCGCGCGTATAAATTCGATCGAGACGGAACAGCGGCAAGCGTGCAGGAAAGCTCTTGGCAGGCTTGCCGTGCTGGGCATAAAACACATCGTGTACGCCCAACTCATGCGCCAAGGTCGCGCTCATTTGATTACGCCAATCGTTGAAATCCCCTGCAATTAACAGCGGTGCATCGTGCGGAATTTCGCGTTTAACGTAGTCAATTAAAGCCAGGGTTTGCACAGCACGACCGCGTGCAAACAGCCCAAAGTGGGCGCACAAACTATGTACCCGCAGTGCGCCGATTGCGAGTTCGCAATGCAGCAGACCGCGACTCTCAAAACGATGCGCGGAAATGTTTTCGTTGTGGACTTTGACAATCGGATAGCGGCTCAAAATCGCGTTGCCGTGATGCCCTGCTTGATAGACCGCGTTCCTGCCGTAAGCGTGGTGCGCCCACACTTCATCGGCTAAAAATTCATGCTGCGCGCGGTCGGGATAATTGGCGTGGCGCACAGCGTGCGTGTCATGCGCGCCCTGCACTTCTTGCAAAAAAATCACGTCCGCATTTAAGTTGCGCAACTGCTCGCGCACAGCAGGCAAGACCACGCGCCGATTCAATAGCGAAAAGCCTTTGTGAATGTTGTAGGTGGCGATATGCAAGTGCGTCATCGCAGCTCAAAGAAGTTAAGCGTTGCCGATGCCACGCGTAGGTAAATTGATTTGTTTAGCGAAATCCAGCATCCGTTGTATCGGTTGCACAGCGCGCGGAATCAGCTCAGTCGGCACATGAATTTCGTTATGACCGCGTTCCAACACTGCCGCCAAATTAGTTAAACCATTCATTGCCATCCACGGGCAATGGCTGCAACTTTTGCAGGTCGCGCCTTTGCCAGCGGTAGGGGCTTCGATAAATTGTTTGTCAGGACACAGTGTGCGCATCTTGTGCAAGATGCCGTTGTCGGTGGCGACAATAAAAACTTTTGCAATCGATTGTTGCGCGGCTTTAATCAGTTGCGTGGTCGAGCCAACCACATTCGCCAACTGCACCACCGCACGCGGCGATTCCGGATGCACCAATACTTGCGCCGTGGGATGCAACACTTTTAAGGCTAATAATTCTTGCGCTTTGTATTCGTCATGCACGATGCACGAGCCTTGCCACAGCAACATATCCGCGCCCGTTTGATCTTGAATGTAGCCACCCAAATGTTTGTCTGGTGCCCACAAAATTTTCTCGCCGCGCGCATGTAAATGTTTGACGATCGGCAAGGCTATCGAGCTGGTGACCATCCAATCGGCGCGCGCCTTAACTGCCGCACTGGTATTGGCATATACCACCACGGTGCGATCTGGATGGGCATCGCAAAACGCGGAAAATTCATCGGCAGGACAGCCCAAATCAAGCGAACATTCCGCCTCTAAATCGGGCATCAATACGCGCTTTTCAGGATTCAAAATCTTGGCGGTTTCACCCATAAAACGCACCCCTGCGACCACTATCGTTTTCGCAGGATGTTGATTACCAAAGTTCGCCATATCCAGCGAATCAGACACGATGCCGCCTGTTGCTTCAGCCAAGTCTTGCAAATCGGGATGAACGTAGTAATGCGCCACCAGCACCGCATCTTGCGCTTTGAGCATCGCTTTGATGTGGGCGATGAGCGCGGGTTTGTCAGCGGCGGCGGGTTCGTGCGGACGCTTTGCCCATGCGCTGGCGGTATGGCAGCCAGGGTGATCGTAAGCAATCGCGATGTCATGGCGGTTCATATTTAATCTTCGCCGTCGCTGAGCAGGTTGCTCATTTGTTCGGACGCGGTGCGCAACCGTTTGGCTTGAATGCGCATAAATGATTCGGCAACCAGCACGCGCATCATCAGTTCAGCATCGTCCAAATAGGCTGGGTTAAACATCAGCAATGTGCAGTCGGTGCGGGCTTTAATGGTGGCGGTACGCTTTGGTTCATCGCCCGACAAAAAGGCTATTTCACCAAATGGCTCACCCGTGGCAATCACGCTTAAGGTTTTTTTGCCTTTGAGCAAAGCGACTTTGCCAGACACCAAAACATAAAAATTAATGTCAGCTTGACCTTCGGTAATTACCACTTCACCCGCTTTCACCTCACGCCACTCTGCCCAAATTAACAACTGTGCGAGATCTGAGTTGCGGAAGTTTTTGAAAAACTCCAAGTTACGCACTTCCTTGTAACGCGGGTGCTGCATGACTTTTTCTTCGGCAGTCACTTTCTCTTGTTTACGTTTTGCAAGTTCAGCTTGCTGTTTTTGCAACACGCGCACTTGCACCGCTTCATCCATTTGCGCGTTTTTTTCTTCTAGCGTGGTTTGCATCTGATTGAAGTCGCTACGCATCTCAACAAAAGCCTGCTGCAATTTCGTTTTTTGTGCTTGGCTCGCCTGACTTTGATTAAGCAGCTCGGCCAGTTGCCCATGTTGCGCCGCAAGCTTGGCTTCCATGCCTTGCTTATATAGCGTTACTTGTTCTTTTAGGGTGGTATAGCTGGCTGTCACAACACCTAGTTGCTGCACCGCTTTTTTTAATTCGCTCTGCGCAATTTCTAATTCTTGTTCTAACTCCATGCGCCGCTCAATTTCAATCTCAGCTAAAGCCAGTGTGTTGACATTAAATTTTTGACTGGTCAGCATCACTTCTTGCACTTTTTCGGGTGCAATCCGCGCAGGGTGTTTCAACGGCGCAAGGACTTCAACCTTGCCCACCTCTTTAATAAAATTGGCGCGTAACATCAAGCTAAACACATCATCAACATTTTTGCGCACACTGGGGGGCACTTTTCTGCTGATGTCATCAACGCTCGTTTTGCCATCAACTAACAACATTAAGCGTTTTTCATCCCCCGCAATTCTGCCATTGCCTTTGCTCAACTCAGCATCACCTATTTCGGTGCGAGCATAAATTTTTGATTCACTCATACACTACTCTCCTAAGATTGGTCTTCTATGAGACCGCTTGGTGCAAGTCCGCTAACTGCAAGATCGCAGCTCGATTACTAGGTGAGAAAACTTTCAGCGCGGCATCTTGCCACAGGAGCCATTGGTAATTCACATGTTCACGGGGAGATAAGATAATCGGTCGCTCATTTCCGATATTTGGTCTCTCATTATTAAGCTGTAAAGAAAATACATGCTCGGTGTTTTGCGTGACCTCAGGCGCGTAACGATGCCGCCATTGCGCATAAATTTCATAGTGATTTTGTTGCTGCCAGTCACGTAAGCAATGTTCGGCGGCGACGATACCCGTTTCTTCAAACACTTCACGGGCGGCGGTTTCTGGCAAGGTTTCATCAGCTTCGATGCTACCCGTCACCGACTGCCACGCTCCTACACAATCGGCACGCTCCAACAACAACACTTCGATATTAGCTGTCCCCGTTGCCGTCAAAGTGGTGCGATAAATCACCACTAAAACCGACACAGGCGTTTTGTAGAGCGACATGGTTTAAGCGTAGAAAATCCAGCACGGGGTATGCCGTTGCTGCCAATACAACACCGTATCGGCAAAAATATCTGTAGCGATTTCACGGTCGTTAGCAGCCAAACCTAAGCTATTGCTTGCGTTACACAACAACACGATAAAACCCGTTGCTTTAAGCAAAGTAGCATCACATAGCGCATCGGCTAAAGCATCCCAATTCATACCAAACTCGGCAGGGAATTGCGCATTTTTAGCCAGTGCCGCAATAAAATTTTGCTTACCTTTTACGCCTTTCAAATCTACTTCTATCAGCCGCAATCCCGCCGCTGCCGCGCTGACGCGTAATTGCTCAGGCGTGCAAGTCATGCGATAACTGCCCGATTTTTTGCTGTCTTTTAATTGTTTAGCCCATGCGTCCATCGCTACTCCCGTATGCGGTTGAAAGTCTGGTAATGGTCGGCGGTGTAGTAATACTCACCTACTGCGCCGCTAATAATGCGTCGCGCGCCACGACTGCGCACACCAGGCGTTTTAACGGTGTATTCGTGGTAGTAACCGCGCGTTTGTTTAGGTAAAACTTTCTCAAAATTACCGAACACCACACCATCACGATCAAACGCAAATGGCCCGCCTTGCTTGATGTCACGCAAAGTTGCGCGCGCCTCATTCGGTAATTCGGACACACTCATGGTGTCGAATGAGTTGCCCTCCGCGCGAGTCGATGAAGTGCCTGCCGAACGATTTTCATGGTGATGCGACGACCAATCAAACGCTTGCGCGCCGCCCGCTAATACCAACAAAACGATAATCAGTAAACGCAGGCTACGCAGCATGATTACTCCTTAACTTCCACAACCGCTGGTTGACGCAAGCGAATATGCAATTCACGTAATTGTTTTTCGTCCACTGCGCTCGGTGCTTGCGTAAGCAAACATTGCGCGCGTTGCGTTTTAGGGAACGCAATCACGTCACGAATAGATTCCGCACCCGTCATCATGGTCACAATCCGATCCAGCCCGAACGCCAAGCCACCGTGCGGTGGCGCGCCATATTGCAAAGCATCCAGCAAGAAACCAAATTTCAATTGTGCTTCTTCGTCATTGATATTTAGCGCGCGGAATACCGCACTTTGCACTTCGGCTTGATGGATACGCACCGAACCGCCGCCCAATTCCCAACCGTTCAATGCCAAGTCGTAAGCCTTCGCCAAACACTTGCCAGGATCAGATTCCAACAGCGCGAGATGTTCGTCTTTTGGCGCGGTGAACGGATGGTGGCAGGCGTTCCAACGCTTGCCTTCTTCGTCGTATTCAAACATCGGGAAATCCACCACCCACAATGGTTTCCACTTGTCGCCCGTAACGTGATTTTTCTCGTGACCAATTTTCACGCGTAACGCACCCAAAGCATCGTTGACGACTTTTTCTTTATCTGCACCGAAGAAAATCAAATCGCCATTTTGTGCGCCAGTGCGTTCGATAATCGCTTTCAACGCCGCTTCGTGGATATTTTTCACGATAGGCGATTGCAAGCCTGTTTCATTCAGTTGCGTGATGTCGTTGACCTTGATGTAGGCCAAGCCTTTCGCGCCATAAATGCCGACAAACTTGGTGTATTCATCAATCTCGCCACGGGTCAGCGCAGCCCCGTTAGGCACGCGCAACGCGGCAACACGACCATCCGCTGAATTCGCCACCCCCGCAAAAACTTTGAACGCGACATCTTTCAACACATCGCTTACCGTGACCAGTTCCAGCGTGACTCGCATGTCGGGCTTGTCCGAACCAAAACGTGTCATCGCTTCACCATACGTCATACGCGGGAAGGGATTGGGCAGGTCGGTATTCAATGCTTCTTTGAACACAGTGCGAATCAATTCTTCGGTCAGCGCGGTGATTTGGTCTTCATTCAAAAACGAAGTTTCAATATCCACTTGGGTAAATTCAGGCTGACGATCAGCGCGTAAATCTTCGTCGCGGAAACATTTGGTGATTTGGTAATAGCGATCAAAACCCGCCACCATCAACATCTGTTTGAACAACTGTGGCGATTGCGGCAACGCAAAAAATTCGCCTGCATGCACGCGCGACGGCACGAGGTAATCGCGCGCCCCTTCGGGGGTGGATTTAGTCAGCATTGGTGTTTCGATGTCGATAAAACCACGGCTATCCAAGAAGCGGCGAAATGACATCGCGACTTTGTAGCGCAGCATCATATTTTTTTGCATTTGCGGACGACGCAAATCAATCACGCGATGCGTCAAGCGCACGTTCTCAGAAAGATTATCGTCATCCAATTGGAACGGTGGCGTAACAGCACTATTCAGCACTTCGATAGCGTGGCAAACCAGTTCGATTTCACCGCTAATCATATTGGGATTCGCCGATCCTTCAGGGCGACGACGCACCACGCCAGTAATGCGCAACACAAATTCGCTGCGCACCGATTCAGCGATTTTGAACATCGCAGGTTCATCTGGATTGCACACCACTTGCGCCAAACCTTCACGGTCGCGCAGGTCAATAAAAATCACCCCGCCGTGGTCGCGGCGGCGATGTGCCCAACCGCAAATGCTCACGGTTTGGTCGAGTTGGTCGGTGTTCAGTAAGCCGCAATAATGTGTACGCATATCTAAATTTTTAAGGTGTTATGTATTAGTAGTAAAAACGGGATATTTCCCAGAGTTGCTGTCTGCGGCAACGCCCATCGAAACAATAGTGCGTAACGCCGTATCAACCGTCATATCCAGCTCGATGGTGTCAGCTTTGGGGAGGAAAAAATAAAAGCCGTTGACTGGGCTAGGGGTGGTCGGAATAAACACCGCGACATATTCTTGATTAGCAAATTGCGCGATAACCTCGCCTGGCACACTGGTCTGAAAAGCCAATGACCACGCACCTGCATGGGGATAACGCACCAACAAAACTTTGCGAAATGAATTGCCATTGCCCGACAACAAGGTGTCGCTGATTTGCTTGACCCCTTTGTAAATGCTGTTCACAAAAGGAATGCGTAACAACACACTTTCCCAATAACGCAGCATGGCTTGGCCGAACATATTGCGCACCAACAAGCCCGTCGTGCCGACCACCAGCAAGGTCAAAATCACACCTAAACCCGGGACATGGAAAGGTAGAAAAGTGTCAGGCTGCCACGCGTGCGGCAACAACAGCAGGGTTTTGTCCATGGTACCGATGGTCAAATTAAGCACCCACACGGTAATCCCCAGCGGCACCCAAACTAACAAACCAGTAATTAGATATTTTTTCATATGAATTTAAGCGACCTTTGCGTGAACAACCCCGAAGCAGTGATAAGCAATTGTTACAACAGGAAAAAACGAACGTTGAGGCGCGCACTCAACCTTTGAATTCAGCCGAAATCAATGCAAAAGGGCGCGCATTATACATAAAGGCGCAGGCAAAAAATAACTCGCGTCTATTTCAGCCCACAGTAAAACACGCCAAATGAACTAAGCCTTTCGGCATATTTACAGCCGCTTTAGCTCATCCTAAGGTGGACTCCCGTCTCATTTGTTAGCCCCGCGCCGACCTTAAGACCGTTTTATAAGGAGAACATCATGATTCGCACTCTGACGCAAACCGCTCAACGCACAGCTAAAATGTTCCGTTGGCTCATTGTTAGCATGTTGGCTTTCATGTTTTTTGCCCCACTAATCTTGACAATCAACAGCGAACTTTAATGCTCGCCGCACACTTCCTGAAGCCGCTCAGATATTGGGCGGCTTCAGCTTTTTATGGCAGAACAACCGTTGCGGCGGAGATTCACGACTGAATTGATGCTTCCTTAGGTATAATGCGCCGCCCTTCGCACCCCAATCAGCGTAGCGGCTCGTTACCAATCCCGATCTATCCGATCACTTATCTCGTCTGCCCTGATTGGTGTCGCACCCTTGCGACAGGCCGTCGCAGGAGTCAAAAATTTTGTCAAATACCCCTCAAACTTTTGCCAGTCTCAACTTGGCCGAACCCTTATTGCGCGCCATCACTGAAGTCGGTTACACCAGCCCGACCCCTGTACAAGCGCAGGCAATTCCATTGGTGCTAGCAGGCGGCGATTTACTCGCTGGCGCACAAACAGGCACGGGCAAAACGGCTGGCTTTACGCTGCCCGTGCTGCATCGTTTAAGCCAACAATCGGCCGCGAATCCGCGCGCTGGCAAACCCCGTTGTTTGATTCTGACCCCAACCCGCGAGCTCGCCGCGCAAGTGGAAGAATCGGTACAAACCTATGGCAAGTATTTGCCGCTCAAGTCGATGGTGATGTTCGGTGGGGTCAACATCAATCCACAGATTAAAGCGTTACGCGACAAGGTCGATATTTTGGTTGCGACACCAGGTCGCTTACTCGATCATTTGAGCCAAAAAACACTGGATTTATCTGGCATCGAAATTTTTATTTTGGATGAAGCCGACCGCATGTTGGACATGGGTTTTATCCGTGACATCCGCAAAATTATCGCGGTATTACCTAAACAACGCCAAAACCTGTTGTTCTCTGCCACGTTCTCCGACGAAATTAAAACCCTCGCCGATGGGCTGTTGCACAACCCTAGCTATGTCGAAGTGGCACGCCGCAACACCACCTCAGAACTGATTTCGCAAAGCGTGCATATGATTCCGCAAAAGCTGAAAAGCTATTTGCTGGCGCATCTAATTAAAACGAATGAATGGAAGCAAGTGCTGGTGTTTACCCGCACCAAACACGGTGCGAATCGTCTCGCCGAAAAACTCAGCAATGATGGCATTCCCGCCGCTGCGATACACGGTAATAAAAGCCAATCGGCGCGCACCAAAGCACTCGCCGAATTCAAAGCGGGCAGCTTGCCGGTGTTGGTTGCCACTGACATTGCAGCGCGTGGTTTGGACATCGACTTGTTGCCGCATGTAGTCAACTTTGAGCTGCCTAACGTGCCAGAAGATTATGTGCATCGTATCGGCCGCACTGGGCGCGCGGGCAGTAATGGTGCAGCGATTTCGCTGGTGGACAGCGAAGAAGCGTTACATCTGAAAAACATCGAACGCCTCATCAAGATGCAAATTCCGCGCGTCAGCATAGACGGCTTTGTGGCACCCACCCATATTCCCGCTGATGCACCGCGCGAACCGCGTCCCCAACAAGGACAGCGTCGCCACAGCAACAGCACTGGCGCAAAACCTGCCGCACCGCGCAGCAACGCTGGTCACGCCGCTAATCCGCGTGCAGCTAACGCGGCAAAGCCACGCGGTGCAAATCAGCCGCGTAACGCCAACGACACGCGCGGACGCAGCAATACACCTACCACGCCGCAACGTGATGCGCGTCCAGCCAAAAAAGATAACGGTGACAAGTTTTTATCCGAAGCCGCCCGTCATCAAGCGCAACCGCAACCCGCATTATTTTCACCCAAGCCCGTGGCTAGACGCGGTCGCTAGTCACACATAACACGCTAGTTGCAAATAAAAAATCCCCGCAAACAGCGGGGATTTTTTATTTGCAACGGAATTTTATGGAATGGCTGGGGCATCCACGCGGATGTAGTTAGTGGCATGTCCCGCATCGGTAATAATTAAATTGCCATCAATAAACCGATACGGTAGCAACTGGGTAGTTTTCTTTTTGCTGATTTGTATCGTGCCTTGCGCGATCGCAAAAAAACTTTTTTGCCCTTTATAAACCAAAGTATTGTCGGTGTTAAAAATTACCTCGCCCTCTGGACTGGTCCACTTCCCGATCAGCTTAGCCAAATGTTTATTGAGCAACACGGGGGCATCTGCGGCAACACTCGTGCTAGCCCAAGTCATTTGCAACACCGCCAGTATTAACATCATGCGTAAAACTTTCATCGCATCATCCTCAAAAATTTTTAACGGTCGCCAAACTAAAAGACCCTCGCGCTTTTGTCAAACAGCTCGCTAACGCATCATAAGCTCTGACCTTACGCCATCGGCAAATGCTTATGCACGCAAATTCATAATTGGCCAACCATGCTGTTGGGCATAGGCACGCAACGTGTCATCGGGATTGGCAGCAACGGGGTGTTGTACCAATTTCAGCAACGGTAAATCATTGTGTGAATCACTATAAAAAGTCGTGTCGGCAAAGCTATCCAGCGTCCAACCTTGCGCTGCCAACCACTGATTCAGCCGCGTGATTTTGCCTGCTTTGAAGCTCGGCACGCCTGCCACCGCCCCCGTGAATTCGCCATTTTTTTGTTCGGGTTCAGTCGCAATTAAATGCTCAATGCCAAACAAGCTTGCAATCGGCGTGGTAACGAAGCTGTTGGTGGCAGTGATGATCAGGCACACATCTCCCGCCGCTTGATGCCTCGCAACTAAATCACGCGAGGCTTGTGTGACCATCGGCATGATAGATTCCGTCATAAATTGTTGATGCCAAGTATCCAGCGTGCGGCGCGGATGGCGCGATAAAGGCTTTAACTGAAAGTCCAAGAATTCAAAAATATCGAGCGAGCCCGCTTGGTATTGTTCGTAAAATTTTAAGTTTTGTGCCGCGAATAATTCGCCATCTAACACCCCGATGCGTATCAAGAATTGCGACCATTCAAAATCGCTGTCGCCGTTTAACAGCGTGTTGTCTAAATCAAATAAGGCTAATTTCATTTCAGTTCCAATTCGGTTTGCATAATTTGCTTGAGCAAGGGGACGGATGGGGTGCGATGCAAACTTAAAGAATACGCGTCGAGCTCGTCGAGCGATGCCATTAAGCTAGGCAAGTCGCGCCGACCGTGACGCAGCAAATACTGGATAACTTCATCACTTAATGTGTAGCCTTTGCTGATGCCATGTTGGGCTAAGGCAACAGCTTTTTCGGCATCGCTTAAGCTGTGTAATTGATACACTAAGCCCCAGCCTAGGCGCGTGGTCAAATCTTTACGCAAGGCTAAATTTTGCGGTGCGTCTTTGCCGCTCACCAGCAACATGCCGCCACCTTCACGCACTTGGTTATACAAATTAAACAAGTCAATTTGTGCGTACTCACCGAGTTTTTCCACGTCATCCACTGCCACTACGGCAGTGCAATCAGGCACGCTGCGCTTGGCATACACGGCTGGCAGCTCAACCGCTTGCGCCGCCCCAATGATGGCTTGCAGCAAATGACTTTTGCCACAGCCGTGTTCGCCCCACACATAAAAAAGTCGTTCGCCTGATTGATAGTTGAGTGCGTCACGCAAGCCTGCGAGCAGCTCTTGATTATTACCCGCAACAAAATTATCCAGCGTTGGCCACCAATCGGGCGTGATGTCTAACAGCAGTTGGCTCATTGATATAACTCACTCGCTAAATATCCAGCTTTTAAGTGGCGCAAAGCAACTAATAAAATGGCGGATAACGGCAAGGCTAACAACACACCGATAAAGCCTAATAATTGTCCGAAAGCGAGCAACGCAAAAATCACCGCGAGCGGATGCAGACCAACGCGTTCGCCGACCAAGCGCGGCGTGACTACCATGCCTTCGAGTAATTGTCCTACACCGAATACCGCCCATACCCACACCACATCGGCAACTGCGGTGAACTGCATCGCAGCGGCTAAAGTGGCGAGCGACAGCCCTAGCACCATGCCTAAATACGGCACGAACACCAACATGCCCGCGACGATGCCGATAGGGAGCGCGAACTCCAAACCGACCGCCCACAAAGCTAAGCTATAGAAGGCACTCATCAACATCATCACGGCGATTTGTCCGCGTAAAAACTCGGCTAACACAGTGTCAATTTCGCTGGCTATTTGGCTAAATTTTGCATGGCTGTGGCGCGGAATCAGCGCGTCGATTTTGCTTATCAATTGCGGCCAATCGCGCAACAAATAAAACATCGCCACGGGAATCAATAATAAATTTAGCAAGCCCGCTGCAATCGCCCCGCCGCTGCTCGACAGCCAAGGCAGAATTTTTTCTGCGATGCCGCCCGCGCTTTGCCAATGCTCCAGCGCAAAGGCTTTCAGTACATTGCTGTCCCATTGCACCGCACCACCAAAAACATGTTGTAAGTACGGCAAAACTTTGCTGCGCAAGGTGTCGAGGAACAGCGGCAAACGAATACTCAGCACCGCTAATTCTTTTTGCAGCAGTGGTAGCAAAATTAACAACAGCAACACCGCTGCGATGAACAGGCTAAGCATCACTAGAAGCACTGCCAAGCCGCGTGGCAACTTGGCGCGCACGAGGCGATTTACTAATGGATTACAGATGTAAGCTAGGATTGCAGCAGCAATAAATGGCAGCAAAATCGGGCTGAGTAAATAAAACATACCCCCTAGCAAGGCAATAAACAGCAGCCATTGCAAGGCAGCAAAGCGAGGAGTGGTCATTTCGGGTAAAATTCGCGGCTGAAAAAAATGTGCCGCACTTTACCTTTTAGAAAGCGAGAACTCAACTTGAATACCACCCACACTAGCCTGTCCTACCGCGATGCAGGTGTTGATATTGATGCCGGCGACCAATTAGTCGAAAACATTAAACCTTATGCCAAACGCACCATGCGTCCTGAAGTGCTGAGCGGCATTGGCGGTTTCGGTGGCTTAGTCGAAATTTCTAAAAAATATAAAGAACCCGTTTTGGTCTCAGGCACCGATGGCGTAGGTACAAAATTAAAGCTCGCTTTTGAACTCAATATCCACGACACCGTCGGCATCGACTTAGTCGGCATGAGCGTCAACGATATTTTGGTGCAAGGGGCTGAACCGTTATTTTTCCTCGATTATTTTGCCTGCGGAAAATTAAACGTACCCGCTGCAACCGAAGTAATTAAAGGCATTGCAGGCGGCTGCGAACAAGCAGGTTGCGCGCTCATCGGCGGCGAAACGGCTGAAATGCCAGGCATGTATCCCGTTGGTGAATACGATTTGGCAGGCTTCGCCGTTGGTGTAGTGGAAAAAGCTAACATCATCACGGGTGAACATATCCAAGCGGGCGATATAGTAATTGGCTTGGCATCCAATGGCGCACATTCCAACGGCTACTCGCTGGTGCGTAAAATTATCGCGCGCAGCCAACCCGATTTGAACGCCAAGTTTGACGGCGAACGCACCTTGCGTGATGTCATCATGGCCCCCACCCGTATCTATGTGAAACCTTTGTTAGCACTGATGAAAACTCTGACGATTAAAGGCATGGCGCACATCACGGGCGGCGGCATTACGGAAAATGTGCCGCGTGTATTACCCGCCAATGTGGTCGCACAAATCGACGCAAAATCTTGGTCTATGCCTAAGCTATTTGATTGGCTGCAACAACAAGGGAATGTCGCCGAACAAGAAATGTATCGCACCTTTAACTGCGGTATCGGCATGGTCGTCATCGTGGCACAAGCCGATGCAGCTGCCGCGATTACGCAACTCAATGCAGCAGGTGAAAACGCCAAAATTATCGGCGTAATCCGCGCGCGCACTGGCGACGAACATCAAACGCAAGTCCGCTAAAGAACCAAAGCGGCGAGTTGCAATTTGTCGTTGCCTCGCCGCACTATGAATTTTCCCCATGAAAAAAATTGTCATTCTCATCTCAGGTCGCGGCAGCAATATGCAGGCTTTGCTGGAAGCGCATTTGCCTTGCACAATTGCGGCGGTGATTAGCAATCGCGCAGATGCACAAGGTCTGTTAATTGCCCAGCAACACGGCATTCCCACCGCAGTCGTCGAACATCGTGAGTTTGCCAATCGCGACTTATTTGATGCCGCATTAGCCCAGCTCATCACGGGCTATCAACCCGACTTTATTATTTTAGCGGGCTTTATGCGCATCTTGACGGCGGGCTTTGTGCAGCGTTTTTACGGCAAGCTCATCAACATTCACCCTTCGCTATTACCCGCCTACACAGGAATGCACACGCATCAGCGCGCCCTAGACGACGGTGTCAAAATTCATGGCTGCACGGTGCATTTTGTTAGCGCAGATTTGGATCATGGACCGATTATTATTCAAGCCGCGATTCCTGTTTTGCAAAATGATACAGAACTCACCTTAAGTCATCGTTTACTTGCTGAAGAACATCGTGTGTACGTACAAGCGGTACGTTGGTTATGCCTAGAGCAAGTCACGCTCAACGCACAACATAAAGTCGATTTTTGCTTGACCAAACAAATCGGTCACGCCTTGTTCTCACCAGGGCTAGAGTAATAATGCGCGTGTTTTTTTTACTGCTGTTGTGCACCGCAAATCTTGCTGTTGCTGCCGATTGGGCAAGCATACCAAGCGGCGTACAAGCCACTTATTTGGTTTACAAAGGCAGTTTGTCAATTGCACAAATCGACGAAGTTTTTAGTCGCGATGATCAGCATTACCAACTCACGAGCACCGTTAAACCGCTCGGTTTACTGGCGTTTTTCCGTCCTGGTAAAGTACATATTAAAAGTCAGGGTTTGATTACCGAACAAGGCTTGCAACCGCTGCTATTTGAAGACCTGCGTGATGCGGATGCGGCCAAAAATTCGAGCGCAGAATTCGCTTGGGCTAAGCAACTATTAACGCTGAGTAATGCGAACCAAAAACTTGACAAGACCTTGCCAATTGGCACACAAGATCGTTTAAGCGCGATGTATCAATTTATGTTTTTACAGCTCAGTGAAAATAGCAATTTGGATTTCGCTATGACCAATGGAAGCAAGCTCGATGATTATCATTACTTTGTAAGCGCGGGAGCAAAAATCACCAGTAATGCGGGGCAGTTCAATACTTTGTATTTAGATAGCCAAGCCAAATCAGGTGAGTCACGCACGCAAATTTGGCTTGCCAAAGAACAGCATTTTTTGCCTTACAAAGTCATCGTCACTGACGGTGATGGCGACCAGCTCAAACAAGTTCTGCAAAGCATACGCATCACGCCGTGAGCCTTATTCCGAGTTCATCTCTTGCGCGTATCAGCATCGCCATTACCTTGTCGTTGGCGGTGCACGGCTTGCTCATTTTCTCCGTGCCGTTCGCTCCACCCGCACCGCTAGAGCCGCCCTTGCCACCCCTGCTGGCGAAACTCGAACCGTTGCCGATACCCGTCGCAACACCTAAGCCCGTCCGCCCCAAGCCGCGACCAAAGCCGTCTCGCCCCGCACCTGTTGCCGCACCACTTACGCCACCTAGCCCGCCGCCCGCCGCCGATACAGCGGCTGAACCTAGCGCAGATGAACTCGCCGCTGCGGGCAATTCTGCGGCGGTATCAGAGCAGCCAGAAGTACCCGCCGAAACCGTTGCACCCGCACCTCCTGCGCCGCCCAACCATCCTTTGCCTAAACATGCGCAACTCAAATTCACGGTTTACAAAGGCACGAGCTTTGTGATTGGCGAGGCGGTGCACCGCTTAGAAGTTAGCGATGATGAGCATTATGTTTTAAGCGTCAACGTGAACACCACAGGACTCGTGGGAATGTTCAAAAAATTTAACTTAACGCAAACCAGCACAGGGCGTTATCACGCCATCGGTTTGCAACCTGAAAAATTCAGTGAAGCAAAAGCAACCTCCAGTGGTACCGACGTTATTCAAGCCGATTTTTCTTGGGCAACGGCAACGCTAAACTTTTCATCTGGGACTAGCGTGCCGTTACCCTCTAAAAGCCAAGATTTTGTGAGCTTTTTATATCAACTTTCGCAGCTTGATGTGACGCAAGACGTGCTTGCTATGCCGATTAGCAACGGTAAAAAATTAGAGAACTACCAGCTCGAAATAGGCGAGCCCCAAGAAATCTATACTGGCTTAGGGAAAATCATGGCGATACCGTTTCGCAAAATTCACGCTCCCAACGAAGAAGGTCTGGAAGTCTGGCTGGGCGTGGCTTACCGCTTGCTGCCCGTCAAAATCAGCCAGCTCGATCGCGATGGACATGTGCTGGGCGAGATGAGTATTCGGGAAATTCGTTTGAGTGACGAATAACGCTATTGGCGACCATTAAGCCTAACTGTTAATAATTAAAATCAACGGCTTAACTAAAACCGCAACGAATCAAACTTGATTACATGCTTTGCAGCATCAGCGAGTATAATTATACGATTGATTTTATTGAGTTAATTTATTTACGGTCAGGCAAACTGAACAATACGTCGGTTAATTTGCTGGTCGCAGCTTGCAACGCCGACTCAAAGCATCACCCCTAGCAAACTGGTCATCCTTGACGATGGCTTTTTTAAGCATAAGAGTCGCTGACCACTGGCGACGATAAATTCAAGCACGGTTTAAACGCAAGATGTCCGCGCGACTAAACTGTTTTGGCAATCCGAATGTCCACGATCAAGCCCTGCAAACAGGGTGAGCTCAGTGGATTTCAACTAACTATAAGGAGCAATACCGTGACTAACGCACAACGCAAAGCACTCAGCCGTCTGGCTGCACTGAATTCATCAAATAAGATTCCCGCGCCAACGCAGAGCAGCGGATTCTGCCCGCATGAGGCTGGTGCGTATTACCTCATCAACGTAGGCACCGTCGCCAAGGTCATCAATTTATTTGCTAAGGAAATCGAGCCGCCTGTTTACACCTACGCCATCACCACAGTTCAATTTGAACAAGATGCCGAAACAGGCCGATGGGTCTGGTTTGATGGTAAGGAAAAACTATCGCCACGCAAAAACCAAAATGATTGGCGGCTCGGCAGCAAAATTTTGTATGACACGCGGGCAAGCGCAGAGGCTGAGTTGCAGCGTGTGATGGTCAAAAACGGTGATCGCGTGACCAAGGTGCATGACCTGCCCGACTGCATGACGACACTGAAGAAAATCCGCAGTGCCCATCACCCAGACCGCAACAATCCTGATTCTGACCATGATTTATATCAGGCAGCCATCGAAAAAATTGATCGGATGCGTGCGATGGGTGAGTAAGTCCCGCAGCTCAGCCTAAATAAAAAACCCACCGTTGCACGGTGGGTTTTTTTCATTCTGCCAGCGCAGCATGTGCTATCGGATAGACCGCAATGCAGTCTTACCAACCCGATTCACGTTCAGGTGTTGCGCTAATTTTATGGATGGATAAATCTGCACCGTTAAATTCTTCTTCCGCATCTAAGCGGATGCCGACCAATTTTTTCAACGTGGCATACACCACATAGCCGCCAACAAAAGCAATGCTGATGCCCATAAGCGTGCCGATCAGTTGCGACATAAAACTAATGCCGCCAATGCCACCGAGGGCTTTCATGCCAAAAATTCCTGCCGCAATCCCGCCCCACGCGCCACACAAACCATGCAAGGGCCAAACACCTAGCACATCGTCGATTTTCCAGCGGTTTTGCGTCAGCGTAAACATCACCACAAACAATCCCCCCGCCACACCACCAACGATAAGCGCGCCGAGGGGGTGCATTAAATCTGAGCCTGCGCATACCGCTACCAAGCCGGCAAGAGGGCCGTTATGCAAAAAGCCAGGATCGTTTTTACCAAAAAATAACGCCGCTAAAGTGCCACCCACCATCGCCATCAGCGAATTTACTGCGACGAGGCCGCTGATATTCGCTACGGTTTGTGCCGACATCACATTAAAACCAAACCAACCCACGGTCAGTATCCACGCACCTAAAGCCAAGAACGGAATGCTGGACGGAGGATGTGCTGCAACGCGGCCTTCTTTGTTGTAACGACCGCGTCGCGCGCCTAACAACAACACCGCCGCCAAAGCAATCCAGCCGCCGACCGCGTGGACGACGACAGAACCAGCAAAGTCGTGAAACTCCGCTCCAAACGTGGCATGCAACCAGTCCTGCATACCAAAGCGATGATTCCAAGCGATCCCTTCAAAAAAGGGATAAACAAAGCCGACCAACATAAAAGTCGCCGCCATTTGCGGATGAAATTTGGCGCGTTCGGCGATGCCGCCCGACACAATGGCGGGAATCGCTGCGGCAAACGTGAGCAGAAAGAAAAATTTCACCAGCTCATAACCATTTTTAGCCGCCAACTCTTCTGCGCCCGTAAAAAAATTCACGCCGTAAGCGACCATGTAACCTATAAAAAAATAAGCCAAAGTCGAAACGGCAAAGTCAGTAAAAATTTTCACCAGCGCGTTGACCTGATTTTTTTTACGCACGGTGCCCAGCTCTAAAAAGGCAAAACCCGCGTGCATCGCCAACACCATAATCGCGCCCAACAAAATAAATAATGCATCATGGCTGCTTGCTAAACTTTCCATCGTTCTCTCCCTTTAGTGCAAAAGCGATTCTTTAAGCAAGATGTGTTCCAATTTTTTAAGTGCTTGATACGAAACAGTATGAAAGTTCTGTTTAAGAATACCCCAACACGGAGCGAACCGAGATGGTGCGGTTTTGTGTATCGCGCACTGCGATATGCACTTGATTGGTGCGCAATACCGCGCCTACATTCAGACAACTCGATAACTTAAAACTATAGGTGCTACAGCAAACCGCGCTCCGCAAATGACAGCGTCGCACTTCCTGCCACAATAAAATGATCCAGCATTCGCACCTCGACCAACGCTAATGCTTGCTTAAGGACGCTGGTAATCAGCTCGTCAGCGTGACTGGGTTCGCCAATGCCTGATGGATGATTATGCGCAAAGATAACGGCAGCCGCGTTATGAGCCAGCGCACGCTTCACCACCTCGCGTGGATAAACGCTGGTTTGACTCAACGTGCCTTGAAACAATTCTTCTACGGCTAACACGCGATGTTGTGTATCAAGGAATAAGGCAATAAAAACTTCTTGCTGACGAGTGCGTAACAACAATTGCAAATAATCACGCACCGCACACGGTGCATTCAAAATATCACCACATTGCAATTGCTCTTGTAACGCCCTCCGTGACATTTCTAGCACGGCTTGCAACTGCACAAATTTTGCCTGTCCCAGACCATGTACGGCGCAAAAATCTGCTTCGCTGGTGGCAAAAAGCTGAGTGAGCGTACCGAAGCGATTGAGCAACTCGCGCGCCAAATCCACCGCGCTTTTTCCCACCACGCCTGTGCGCAAGAAAATAGCCAACAACTCAGCATCAGACAACGCCGCTGCGCCGCGCTGTAAAAGCTTTTCGCGTGGACGTTCACTGCTTGGCCAACTCGTGATACTCACGTTGAACCTCTTTGCAAAAATTTTGGGGTGCGGCAAAAACTAACGGCTAATCCACACCACAACAAACCACTTCGCGACGTGTTGTTGCAAGATCTATCGCCTTCAGGCCAAGTTGTTATAGACATAGCTCCCCCCCATTTTCTTAAGCGCATTAGATTCTATCGAATTAGTGAGATAACTAAAGTTACCCTTCAGCGCGATGTTAGCTTGTTGTTTTACGCCACTCCCCCAAGGCTAAGTTATCCAACGTCCACTCGCCTATCGCATAACGAATTAGGCGCAAAGTCGGCAAACCCACGGCGGCGGTCATCCGCCGCACTTGGCGATTTTTACCTTCGCGAATAGTGATTGCCAGCCAACTGGTGGGAATCGCTTTACGCTCGCGTATCGGCGGCGTGCGCAGCCAAAGTTGCACAGGTTCAACCATTATTTCCGCTGCGGCAGGTAAGGTCATGCCGTCTTTGAGCAACACGCCTGCGCGCAATTTTTGCAATGCGCTCTCACTCGCCAGCCCTTCGACTTGCACCCAATATGTCTTCGCCAATTTGTGTTTAGGGTCAGTGATGCGATGTTGCAACATGCCGTCGTCAGTCAATACCAGCAAGCCTTCGCTGTCCGTGTCTAAGCGTCCTGCGGGATAAAAATCGGGAAGCGCGATATAATCGGCGAGCGTTGGGTGGATGCCATCGCGACTAAACTGGCAAATCACACCAAACGGTTTATTGAACAGCAAAATAGTTCCCATAGCACCCCAAAATAACGACGATCGACTCACGCAGTCGCGCATTTTAACGTGCCTGCGTCGCGTACTGCGGCAACAATTTTTGATAAAGGATGAGCAACATGAGCACACATAAAATTATTTATACCTTGGTTGACGAAGCCCCCGCGCTGGCAACCTATTCTTTGTTGCCCATCGTACAAACCTTTACTCAAGCAGCAGGCGTGAGTGTCGAGACGCGCAACATTTCGCTAGCAGGGCGTATTTTGGCGAATTTCCCAGAACATTTAAGCGACGCACAAAAAGTGACGGATGCCTTGCGTGAGTTGGGCGCACTGACTTTATCCGTCGAAGCAAATATCATCAAATTACCCAACGTCAGTGCCACGCCGCCTCAACTCAAAGCGGCGATTAAAGAGCTGCAAGCGCAAGGTTACGACGTGCCCAACTATCCTGATGATGCGCAAAGCGATGCCGAAAAAGCCATTAAAGCCCGCTACGCCAAAGTGCTCGGCAGTGCGGTCAATCCAGTGTTGCGCGAAGGCAATTCCGATCGTCGCGCTGCGCTGTCGGTGAAAAAATATGCGCAAAAAAATCCCCACAAAATGGGCGCATGGGCGAAAGATTCGCAAACTCATGTAGCGCACATGACGGCACACGATTTTTATGGCAACGAGCAATCTGTAACCCTGAGCGCGGCGGGCAAGGTACGCATCGAACTGTGCGCAGCCGATGGCACAACCACGGTCTTAAAAGAACAAACCGCCGTATTGGCGGGCGAAGTAATCGACGCAACCGTGATGAGTTTGCAAGCCTTGCGCGACTTTTATGCAGAGCAAATGGACGCGGCAAAAGCGCAAAACGTCTTGCTGTCACTACATCTCAAAGCCACCATGATGAAGGTCTCCGACCCGATTATGTTCGGCGCAGCAGTGACGGTTTATTTCCAAGACGTGTTCGCTAAACACGCGGCGGTGATTAAACAATTAGGCGTAAACGTCAACAATGGCTTAGGCGATTTGTACGCCAAAATCGCCACCTTGCCCGATGCGCAACGCGCTGCAATTGAGGCGGATATTCAAGCGACTTATTTAACGCGCCCTGAATTGGCAATGGTCAATTCCGATAAAGGTATTACTAATTTACATGTGCCGTCCGACATCATCGTCGATGCGTCAATGCCCGCGATGATTCGCGATTCAGGAAAAATGTGGGGCGTGGACGGCAAGCTGCACGACACGCTGGCGATGATTCCCGATCGTTGCTACGCGCGCATTTATCAAATCGTCATCGACGATTGCAAAGCGCATGGCGCGTTCGATCCAAAGACGATGGGTTCGGTGCCAAACGTAGGGCTAATGGCGCAACAAGCAGAAGAATATGGCTCGCATGACAAAACTTTCCAAATCGCGGCGAACGGCGTGGTGCGCGTGGTGGATGCAGCAGGCAAGGTGTTGCTGCAACAAGCTGTGGCAGCAGGCGATATTTTCCGTATGTGCCAAGCCAAAGACGCGCCGATTCAAGATTGGGTCAAGCTCGCGATAACGCGTGCACGCTTGAGTAATACGCCTGCGATTTTCTGGTTAGACGCAGCGCGCGCGCACGATGCTGAGCTGATTAAAAAAGTGCAGCACTACTTAAAAGACCACGACACAGACGGCTTGGACATCCAAATTTTGTCGCCTGAAGCTGCGATTAAAGTCTCCATCGAACGCATCCGTGCGGGCTTAGATACGATTTCGGTGACGGGCAATGTGATGCGCGACTACCTCACCGATTTGTTCCCGATTTTGGAACTCGGCACTAGCGCAAAAATGTTGTCCATCGTGCCACTGATGAATGGTGGCGGTATGTTTGAAACAGGCGCGGGCGGCTCGGCTCCTAAGCATGTGCAACAGTTCCAACAAGAAGGCTATTTGCGCTGGGATTCGTTGGGCGAATTTTTAGCGTTGGGCGTATCGCTGGAACACCTCGCGCACACCTTTAACAACCCTGCCGCGCAAGTGTTGGCCGACAGCCTCGATATTGCCGTGGGCAAAATTTTGGACAACAACAAATCCCCCGCCCGCAAAGTTGGCGAGATTGACAATCGCGGCAGCCACTTCTACTTAGCCTTGTATTGGGCGCAAGCCTTAGCCGCGCAAACGACCGACACCACGATCCAAGCGCGCTTTACTACACTGGCCAAAACACTCACTGACAACGAAGCCAAAATCAATGCCGAACTCATCGCGGCACAAGGTAAAGCGGTTGATATGGGCGGCTACTACCATCCTGATTTTGCCAAGACCTCAGCCGCGATGCGCCCCAGTGCAACCTTCAATGCAGCCCTAGCTGCCATTTATTGAAAGTCGGCATGAGCACTCCTGACAAACAAACTGGCGCGGCTAAAACAGCACGCAATCCCATCAAAATTATTCCCTTGCAAGAACGCTTGCGTAAGCCCGAATGGATACGCGTGAAAGCCGCTAGCGGCGCGGGCTACGAGAACGTCAAAGGCCTGTTGCGTGAACATAAACTGCATACCGTGTGCGAAGAAGCATCGTGTCCGAACATCGGCGAATGCTTTAGCAAAGGCACGGCGACTTTTATGATTTTGGGCGATGTGTGTACGCGCCGTTGTCCATTTTGCGATGTGGCACACGGCAAGCCACTGCCGCCCGATGCGGATGAACCCGCCAATCTGGCACGCTCCATCAGCTTGCTAAAGTTGAAATATGTGGTCATCACCAGCGTGGATCGCGACGATTTACGCGACGGCGGCGCACAACATTTCAGCGACTGCTTAAGCGCGATACGCGCCAGCTCGCCTGCCACACGCTTAGAAGTGTTAGTCCCCGATTTTCGGGGTCGTTTAGACGAAGCACTGGATGCGATGGCGGCGAGTTTGCCCGACGTGCTTAACCACAATCTCGAAACCGTGCCGCGCTTATATAAACAGGCTCGCCCAGGAGCAGACTATGCGCATTCATTAAAGCTACTCAAAGATTTCAAAGCGCGCTTTCCTGGCATTCCGACGAAATCGGGTGTGATGCTGGGTTTAGGCGAAACTGACGCAGAGGTATTGCAGGTGATGCGCGACTTGCGCGCGCACGATGTGAACATGCTCACCATCGGTCAGTATTTGCAACCATCCGATGGGCATTTGCCCGTGCTGCGTTATGTGCCGCTGGAAACTTTTACGATGTTTGAACAAGAAGCCAAGGCGATGGGGTTTGATCACGCCGCATGTGGGCCAATGGTGCGTTCCAGTTATTTTGCCGATGAACAAGCGCATTTGGCGGGCGTAAAAATGTAACTGGAAAGACGCGGCGGCGAACCAATCAATCGAGCAGCGAAACACTACTCGCGCGCAACGCGCCGCCCTTTTGACAAATAAATGAAAAATGCTTTTGACGCGTTTAATAATTTATGTATAATCCGCGCCTTCGCAAAAACCGCACTCAGAGGTTGTTAATATGTACGCAGTCATTAAAACTGGTGGTAAGCAATATCGCGTTATCACTGGTGAAACACTTAAAGTAGAAATTCTCGCTGGCGACGTTGGCTCAGCTATCGTTCTGGACAAAGTCCTGATGGTATCTAACGGCGGCAAGCTGTCGGTAGGCAAACCTATGCTGGTTGGCGCAACTGTTAAAGCGACGATTGTGTCGCACGGTCGTGCTGATAAAGTGACCATTTTCAAAATGCGTCGCCGTAAGCACTATCAAAAGAATCAAGGTCATCGTCAAAACTATACAGAAATCCGCATTGACGGCATTTCTGCTTAACAGCTAAGGAGCTAAAAAATGGCATCGAAAAAAGGCGGGGGTAGTACCAGTAACGGCCGCGACTCGCACTCGAAACGATTGGGTGTTAAGCGTTACGGCGGCGAATTGATTAATGCGGGTAGCATCATCATCCGTCAACGTGGTACGGAATTTCACCGTGGCGAAAACGTTGGCATGGGTAAAGATCACACGCTGTTTGCCAAAATTACGGGCAAAGTTGTGTTCGCTATCAAAGGCGCACAAAAACGTAGAACAGTTTCCATCGTCGCTGCGTAAGCTGCTTCTTTTGGAACAAAACAGCTCTATCTAAGCGATAGGGCTGTTTTTATTTGTGGTGCATAAAAATGAAGTTTATTGACGAATCAAAAATCGAAGTGTTTGCAGGCAATGGCGGTAACGGTATTGCCAGTTTTCGTCGTGAAAAATATATCGACAAAGGCGGCCCTGATGGCGGCGATGGCGGACGTGGCGGCAGTGTGTGGGCGATTGCGGATAGCAATATCAACACGCTGGTGGATTATCGTTTCCAAAAAACCCATCGCGCCAAAAACGGGGAAACAGGGCGCGGCTCAGATTGCTATGGCAAAGGGGCGGACGATGTAGTTTTGCATATGCCCGTTGGCACGGTTATCACAGATTTGAATAGTGGCGAAGTCGTAGCCGATTTGCTGCACGAAGGCGACAAGACGTTGCTCGCGCAAGGCGGTATCGGCGGCTTAGGCAACATCCATTTCAAATCCAGCACCAACCGCGCGCCGCGTCAATGCACCGCAGGCACGGAAGGCGAAACCCGCGAGCTGCAACTAGAGCTTAAAGTGCTGGCCGACGTAGGATTGCTGGGCATGCCCAACGCCGGCAAATCAACGTTCATCCGCTCAGTCTCAGCGGCCAAACCAAAGGTGGCGGACTATCCCTTCACCACCCTGCATCCCAATCTAGGCGTGGTGCGCGTGTCGCATGAGAAAAGTTTTGTTATCGCCGACATTCCAGGCTTGATTGAAGGCGCAGCAGAAGGCGCAGGCTTAGGGCATCAATTCTTACGCCACTTAGCGCGTACCCGCGTGTTGCTACATTTAGTTGATTTAGCACCGTTATATGAAGGCACAGATCCCGTTAAAGAAGCACGCGCGATTTTGAACGAGCTTAAAAAATATGACGAATCGTTATATCAAAAACCGCGCTGGTTGCTGCTAAACAAGTTGGACTTGTTGGAAAATCCCGATGAAAAAGTCGCGGCCTTCCTAAAAGAATTCGACGACTACGATCGCTACTTCACCATCTCCGCGATTAACGGCGAAGGCTGTAAAGATCTGACCTACGCCATCATGGAACATTTGTTAGAGATGCGTGAACAAGAAGCCGAAGCTGCCGCTGTTGCCGCGCAACAGGACGATGTGAGTACGCTGTAAGGTTTTACAAACAACTAAACGTCCACAGATTACGCAGATTCACACCGATTTTTCAGTGCCAAACAACCGTATTTCGCTTGTTTTAATCTGCGCAAATCTGCTTAATCTGCGGATAAAAAATTTTAGGGTAGTCACTTTCACATGCAAATCTCTCTTACTTCTTGCCAACGCATCGTCGTTAAAGTCGGCAGCAGCTTGGTCACCAACCAAGGGGCTGGGCTAGATTTGAACGCGTTGAGCAACTGGGCACGGCAGATTGCGAGCTTGAGTGCCAGCGGTCACGAAGTTGTTTTAGTCTCGTCAGGCGCGATTGCCGAAGGCATGCAACGCTTAGGCTGGGCAACGCGTCCGACGCTGATACACGAGCTGCAAGCGGCGGCAGCGGTGGGGCAAATGGGATTGGTACAAGCCTATGAAAGTAGCTTTCGGCAACATCAACGCCATGCTGCGCAAGTGTTATTGACCCATGCTGATTTAGTCGATCGTGAGCGTTATCTAAATGCGCGCGCCACGCTCACCACCTTGCTGAGTTTGGGCGTGATTCCCATCATCAATGAAAACGATACGGTGGTTACCGACGAAATTAAATTCGGCGACAACGACACCTTGGGCGCGCTGGTGACCAATTTAATTGACGCAGATGCGCTGATTATTTTGACTGACCAGCCAGGGCTGTACACCGCCGACCCACGCAAAGATGCCAGTGCGACTTTAGTGTCACAAGCGCAAGCGGGCGATGCCACGTTAGAAGCGATGGCGGGCGGCGCAGGCAGCGCGATTGGACGGGGTGGCATGTTGACCAAAATCCTCGCTGCCAAACGTGCCGCGCGTAGCGGCGCACACACCGTGATTGCGTCGGGACACGAGCGCGATGTGTTGCTGCGCTTGATACAAGGCGAGTCTATCGGCACATTGCTCATCGCCCCCACCCTCACCTTAGCGGCGCGTAAACAATGGCTGGCAGATCACTTGCAAGTCACGGGCAGCGTGGTGCTGGACGATGGCGCAATCCAAGCATTACGCGCTGGAAAAAGTTTATTGCCCATCGGCATCAGCCGCGTGGACGGCGAATTTCAACGCGGTGCAGTGATTGCCTGTTGGGATGAGCAAGGTCACGACATCGCGCGCGGTTTAAGTAATTACAACGATCAAGAAGCGCGCCGCATCGCGCGTCATACCAGTAGCGACATCAGCACGGTGTTGGGCTACGGCGGCGATGCAGAATTGATTCATCGCGACAATCTGGTGCTGTTATGAAATAACGGTAGCAGATTGCGGTGTAGGCTCTTGTACCCGAAGGGTGCACTTGCGTGGCATATAAGCCGCACCCTAGTCATCCATCCATTCCCCTGACGAGGGCAAGAAAATTTTAGCAGCAGCGGTAAACAAGGAAAAACCATGAAACGTATTGATGATGAATTTGCTTTCCAAGCGCGTGAATTAGACGAACAAATTTCGGGCATCTTGGGCGATCCGCCGAATCGTAAAAATTATCAGGCGATGGTCGCTGCTTTGTTTACCGAATACTCGAAAAAAGTCATCGTCGAAGATGTCAATTTGCTCAGCTTTGCCTTGGTGGATCAGCTCAATTTTCTAAAGCCAGACAAACTGGTCGCGGCCGCCAAAAAGTATGACGCAGCGCATCCTGATACCGTTGCAGCCTTCATCACTTGCACCGATGCGGCGTATCAAACGCTGCTGAATAATTTGTTTGCAACGCATCCCGCGCTGACACGCAAAGCCGTGTTGGTCGCGTTCTTACATAAAAATCAAAATGCTTGGTTGGCGCAAGAACGTGAACCCGATGCGGAAGATGAAGATGATGGTGAGGACGACGATGTAGAAGATAGCGACGGTCCGTCAGCCGATGTCGTGGATATGTTTGACGAGCTGCCAGACCCCCATGAGCACTAATTTCCCCGCCCTACGCAAAGCCTTTAGCGAGCTAGTGGTCGCGGGCTCGACTGAACGCGCGGAAGAGGTGTTTTCTGAAGCCATTGAGACACATGGTGATATTGCGATTATCGAAGTATTGACCGATTTAGAACCGCACATTACCTCGCTACATTTAGGCGCATTTGACGGCGGCAAACTGTCGCTGGCAACCTTGCTCGTGCCACCCAAAACTTGGGCGGACAGCCTGGCCTTTTTCGCAGCGAAATGGCGTGAAGACGACATCGACCACGAGCCAGAAGTATTGGCGGAAGCCTTGTTCGCGCATATCCACGGCGTGATTTTTGCCACCGATGATACGGCGCGCCGCCGTGCGCTACTCAAAGCCTGTTCTAAAACCGATCACGGCATTATCGCTTTGATGATTTTATTTTCGATGGCCCCACACGACATTTTAGAAACCGCCGACCATATCGACACCATGCAAAGTTATGTCATGGCTGGCAGCGAAAATGAACACGATGTCGTGCCCCTCGCCATTGAGCTGTATCACGCCACGCAAGATGGCTGGGAACAAGTGCTGTACGGATTATTCCCCAACTATTTACATGACCCCGACGGCGTGCGCGAACAAGCCGCGATAGAGGAAGAAGATGCGCCCGATGCCCATCGCAGCACGCAAGAATTGCTCTATCAGTTGCGCAAAATGGTGCCAACTTTCAGCACCACCAAACGCGTCAAAGCGAAGAAACATGCCAACTTAGGCGCAGATATTTTTTCTTAAAGGGCGATAAAAATGACCACCCAACTCGCCAGCCAAACCCAGCAACTGCCCTACTTAGTGCGCGCCCTGCAAGCGATGAGCAGGCAAGCGAATGTCGCCGAAGACGCAACCGAACTGGCATTAGATTTAGCCGTGATTACCGCGCGCGTAGCGGCAAAATTCACCAACAATCGCACCGCTGAAGGTATTTTGGAAGCAATGCGCTTGACGATGGGCTGCATCTCATTAAGTTTGGCGTATGCACATTTGCAAGACGATGACGAAGCGGCTGCCCAATTTTTAATTGCACACGGTGCGGAACGCGTGTTCCAGCAAGGCTTTCGTCTGATTAAAGAATTAGCCGAATTGCCTGAAGTCGCAATGCTCACCGCCTACGATAAAGATCCGCAAGAGCAAGCGCGCCAACTGCGCGCCACCTTCTTCAAATTTTGCGCCAGCGAAGCCAATAGTCATTGGTCGGGAGCAAAACTTTTTCAACGTGAATTTGAGCAGCGCAGCGACATCGCACGGCAAATCAAGTGCGCACAATGGCTGCGTCAACAGCACTACTTAGGCGCGGTAAAAAATCCTGATTTAGATGCGGATGGCGTGATCGCAATTGCCTTGATTTTTGCCGTCTCGGACAACGGCAAAATCGTCGCGCAAGCGGGTCAACATGACTTAGAAGCGTTACTGGGACGGGTACGCAAACAGCCGCTAGAAATTGAAGCGGCATGGGCTAATTTTTTAGCCGCCGCCCCCGCCGACTACCAACATCTGCTGTACACACGCATCAACCAACTGCGTGGCAGCCACATTCTCAAGCTCATCAGCGCGCTATCCGTCAAAGCTAAAGTCAGCCAAGCCGATGTCACCACGTTATTTCAAGAGCTACAAAATCACGGCGGTAATGAAGTGTTGGTGGATTACGAGTAACGCAAGCAGCGAGTCGCCCGCATCGGAACGGCTACACTTTCAGCCCATTAAACGCGAACACCGAACGCCATAATTCATAGGCTTCGGCTTCGGCATCCAAGACAATACGGTCATTGAATTTTTGATCGTAATCAGCGCGACGTTGCGCATCCGACAACACCTCATACGCCTTTTGTATCGCATTAAAGCGCGCCTCAGCACCCTCGTCGCTGTTGCGATCTGGATGGAAGCGCATCGCCATGGCGCGATAACGTTTTTTAATTTCGTCAGGTGTGGCGTTGGGCGCAATCCCTAAAATGTTGTATAAATTTTCCATAGTTTATTGTTGGTTCAACTTCTGTTGAAGCGGTGCGGGTTAATCGGTTGCAGAGATAGGCTCAATCGAGATGGACAAACGCGCGGACAGTTGCAAAACAGCCTCAGCAATGTTTTTCGTGGTGAATTCATCCACGTCCCCCAGCGGCACTTCACGCAATACTGAAGTGGCAAATTCCCGTATCGTTTGCTCATGTCGATCTGCATCGTGTAACAGCGGTTTAGGTAAAATCGCTTGAAAATAATACTGTCCCGCACGGCGCGTAATCGCCAACAAATAAAAATGCTCACCCGTAGGACATAGTTTTTCATCGTGTACGCGAAAAAATAAACTATCGCTGTCGTTTGCTCTAGAGAGCTCCGCTGTTGCTAGCGCGTGCACAATTTGCTCAATAAAAGTTTGTGCGCGATTGAGTTGTGGCGCGAGCGTGATGTGATATTGACCGACGCGATGAATAATTAGCGGGGTCTCCAAAATCACGGGGCGACCTGAACGGATGCTCAGTATCACCAAGGTCACAATCATGCTAATTAGAAATAATTCACCCATTGCTTTCGTCATCCCTCTGCAAAATTAAAAAAGGGGCTTCCGCCCCCGTGTTGCCTAACAAAATTTATATGTTTACCAGTGCGATATTACGGGCTTCCATCCATTTTTTAATCCGATTCGCATCGCCAACACGCGTACGTTTCCCCCACGAATTAAGCAACACAATAATCACGGCACGCTGGTTAATTTTGGCTTGCATGACCAAGCACCGCCCCGCTTCATTGATAAAGCCTGTTTTGCTCAAACCGATATTCCATGCGGCATTTTTCACCAGCGGATTGGTGTTAGAGAAACGTAATTCCCGACCATTCCACCCCTCTATAGCTGCCGATGCAGTCGTGGTGTATTGGTGTATCAGCGGATAGTGCTGGGCAGCAGCAACCATCTTGGCTAAATCTTGGGCGGTCGAAACGTTGTCGCTGTTCAATCCCGTCGGGTCGAAAAATTGCGTATGGCTCATACCGAGCTGACGCGCTTTCGCATTCATCGCTGCCACCGCTGCCACCATACCGCCTGGATAAGCCCGTGCTAAGGCCGATGCGGCGCGATTTTCGGATGCCATCAACGCCATTTGCAACATCTCGGCGCGGCTAAATGTCATGCCGATACGCAAACGTGAAGTCGTGCCTTTGAGCGTATCCAAATCGTCCACGGCAATGCTAAGTTCGCCATCCATATCAGGCTTGCTATCCAGCACCACCATCGCCGTCATAAGCTTGGTAATCGAGGCAATCGGAGCTTGCAACTCAGCGTGTTTGTTGTAAATCACTTGCCCTGATTGCTCATCCACAATCAGCGCGATATTCGATTGCAAATTGGGCTGTGCTTGATGCCCTACATCTTGTGCAGCCTTGTGTACAGACTTGTGTGTGCTCTTGTGAGTTTTATGCGGATGCGATGCAGCACTTGCCGTACTCGCCCAACCCGCGTGTCCTAACAACACCATCACCCAGAATAATTTTTTCATTTTTATCTCCTGTGCTTTAATCGCTGCGCAGCATACCGCAAAATCAATATAAATCAATCAGTAAGCTGTTTTTGCTGCTCTTGTTTCTGAAGGTTCCACAGTTGCGCATAAGCACCGTTTTGCGCCAACAACTGCTGATGCGTACCGCGCTCGACGATACGTCCGTGGTTCATCACTAAAATTTGATTGGCCTCCACCACCGTCGATAAGCGATGCGCAATGATCAGCGTAGTGCGGTTTTGCGCGATGCTGGCAAGCTCGGCTTGAATAGCTTTTTCAGAATGCGAATCAAGTGCAGAAGTGGCTTCATCGAAAATTAAAATCGCGGGATTTTTCAAAATTGCCCGCGCAATCGCCACGCGTTGTTTCTCGCCGCCCGACAACTTTAAGCCGCGCTCGCCCACCATAGATTCATAGCCCTGCGGCAACGACGCAACGAAATGATGAATATGCGCCGCATGTGCCGCCGCAATCACCTCCTCGCGCGTGGCATCGGGTTTGCCATAAGCAATGTTGTAGTAAATCGTGTCATTAAATAACACCGTGTCTTGCGGCACGATGCCCACCGCGCGGCGCAGACTGGCTTGCGTGACTTCGCGTATATCTTGCCCGTTGATTTTGATGGCCCCTGAATTGACATCATAAAAACGGAACAACAAACGCGACAGCGTGGATTTACCCGCACCTGATGCACCCACCACCGCCACGGTATGACCTTCAGGAATTTCAAAATCCACATCAAATAAAATTTGTCTATCGTCTTGGTAGCTAAAGTTCACCTGCTCAAACCTCACCGCCGCGCGTCCCACGCTTAAGACTTTGGCATCTGCGTTATCAGCAATTTCTTCATGCTCATCCATTAAGCGAAACATTTTTTCCATGTCGGCAAGCGAGTTACGAATTTCGCGATATACAAAGCCTAAAAAATGCAGCGGCATGTACAACTGCAACATGAAAACATTGACCAACACCAAATCGCCCAAGGTCATTTTCCCTTGTGCCACTTCGTCTGCCGCCAACAACATCAAGGCGGTAATACCCAGCGCGATGATGACGCTCTGCCCCGCATTCAATAGCGACAGCGACTCTTGATTGCGCACCGCTGCGCGTTCCCAATGTTCCATGTTGTGGTCGTAGCGATTCGCTTCGTATTGCTCATTGCCGAAATACTTGACCGTTTCATAGTTGAGCAAACTATCAATCGCGCGCGTGTTTGCCTTGGAATCCAAATCGTTCATGGTGCGCCGCACCACCATGCGCCACTCGGTAATAAACAGTGTGAAAATAATGTAAATCACCAGCGTGATAAAAGTAATCACGGCAAACCAAGCGTTATATTTGTGCAGCAAAATCGCTGCTACCAAACCGATTTCAAACAACGTCGGCAGGATATTGAACAAGGTGAAATTCAATAAAAAACCAATGCCGCGCGTACCGCGTTCGATGTCGCGTGACACCCCGCCCGTTTGTCGATCCAGATGAAAACGCAAACTTAAGTTATGCAAATGTTGGAACACTTGCAGCGCGATGCGGCGTATCGCGCGCTGCGTCACTTTGGCAAATACTGCGTCGCGCAACTCACCAAACAGCGTGCTGAATAAGCGCAGCAATCCATAGCTGACAATCAACAGCAGCGGCACAGCCAACACCGCGTGCGAGCTATCCATCGCATCGATGATTTGCTTTAACACCAGCGGCACGCCGACGTTTGCCAACTTGGCAAATACCAACAGCAGCATCGCAATCACCACGCGCGTTTTGAATTCCAGCAAATAGGGAATCAGCGAACGCAAAGTTTGCATCGCGGAGCGGTTAGGCAGTTGAGTTGGCATAGATAAAATCGTGCGTGCTGGGTTATTAGGGATGGGTTACGCGAGGGTTGGTTTAATTAACGACTAATTATAATCACCGCCGCTACTGCCGCCCGCGAGGTTTTCAAAACGGGTGTATTCGCCACGGAAGGCAAGTTCAACTTTACCAATCGGACCGTTACGTTGTTTACCGATAATAATTTCGGCTTTTCCTTTGTCCGCAGAATCCGAGTTGTAAACCTCATCACGATAAATAAATAATATCAAATCGGCATCTTGCTCAATCGCGCCAGATTCACGCAAATCCGACATGATGGGGCGTTTGTTGGGGCGTTGTTCCAAACTACGATTGAGCTGCGACAAAGCGATAATCGGCACTTGTAGCTCCTTGGCGAGCGACTTGAGCGCACGCGAAATTTCGGAAATTTCGGTGGCACGATTTTCACTCGCCTTGCCTGAGTTCGAGCTCATTAACTGGATATAATCAAGCACAATCAAACTTAAGCCGCCATGCGTACGATGCAGCCGTCGCGCGCGCGCGCGCACTTCTAGCGCAGACAGCGCGGCACTTTCATCAATATGCAGGGGCGCGTCATTGAGCTTGCCAAGGGCGTGGGTCAAGCGTCCCCAGTCGTCGTCTTGCAAACGTCCCGTGCGCAAATCGTGCTGATTTAATTTTCCCACCGAGCCCAACATCCGCATCGCCAACTGCGCCCCACCCATTTCCATACTGAAAATAGCCACCGGTTTACTGCCAGGCTGCAAGGCAATGTTCTCGGCGATATTGATGGAGAACGCAGTCTTACCCATACTCGGCCGCCCTGCCACGATAATTAAATCGCCCGGCTGCAAACCTGAAGTCATGCGATCTAAATCCAAAAATCCCGTGGCAATCCCCGTGACATCGCTGGTGTTTTCGCGTGCATATAAGGTCTCGATACGCTCCACCACTTGCGTCAGCAAAGGTGGCATGCCAATAAAGCCTTGCTTACCTTTAGAGCCCGCCTCAGCAATCTGAAACACCTTGCCCTCCGCCTCATCCAATAACTGCCCTGCATCGCGCCCCGTGGGGTTATACGCGCTGGCGGTAATCTCCGTCCCCACCGCCACTAACTGACGCATAATGGAACGCTCGCGCACGATTTCGCCGTAACGCCGCACGTTTGCTGCCGACGGCACGTTGTGCGCAAGGCTGCCTAAATACGGCAAGCCGCCGACTTTATCTAGCTCGCCCGCATTCTCTAACGCCTCGGCAACGGTAATCACATCGACGGGTTTGGCTTGCTCACTCAAGCGCACAATGTGCTGAAAAATCAGCCGATGTTCATGGCGATAAAAATCAGTGGATGACACCAAGTCAACAATTTTATCCAGCGCGGAAGCCTCTAATAACAAGCCACCCAGCACTGATTGCTCCGCTTCGACAGAATGCGGTGGCAATTTTATTTGGTCGAGTTGCGGGTCTGAATTAGAGAAACTTTGCATGAGGAGGGATGATGAACGGCAATTTTTGCGGAGCGCATTTTACCTTGTTCAGCTATCACCGACGGGGGATTTATCGCGCTATAAAAACGGCAAAATTTATCCGCAGATTACACAAATTCACACAGATTTTTACCGCCACTAAAACGGACTTAGGTTTGGCTCTTAATCGGTGTAAATTTGCGTAATCTGTGGACAAAAAGTTTTTGCTGCGCCATAAAAAAAGGACTCTTGCGAGTCCTTTTTTTGGCTTACTTAATCAGTGCAATCAACTGAGACTGATTATTTTTCGCCCGTGATAGCAACAGTGATGTCCACGGTTACATCAGTGTGCAACGCGATGCTAACTGGGTGTTCACCGATTTGTTTCAGGTGACCCGTAGGCATACGCACTTGCGATTTTTCAATTGCGTAACCTTGCGCAACCAACGCCGCAGCCACGTCTGAATTCGTTACCGAACCAAACAATTTGCCATCTACGCCAGCCTTTTGCGACATCGCAACCACAACGCCCACCAGCTTTTCGCCGCGTGCTTGTGCATCTGCCAACTTAGCCAAATCTGCTTTCAACAATTCAGCGCGGCGAGCTTCAAACTCAGCCAAGCTAGAAGTTGTCGCACGTTTTGCTTTGCCTTGTGGGATTAAAAAGTTACGCGCGTAACCATTTTTAACTTTAACAACATCGCCGAATTGGCCGAGGTTGATGACTTTTTCCATCAGAATAATTTGCATGTTCTAGCTCCTAGTGCAAGTCAGTGTAAGGCAGCAAAGCCAAGAAGCGCGCACGTTTAACGGCGGTGCTCAATTGACGTTGGAAGCGTGTTTTCGTGCCAGTGATGCGAGCAGGAATCAGCTTGCCGTTTTCTGAAACGAATTCTTTCAAGATGTTCACATCTTTGTAATCCACTTCGGCGATTTTATCGACGGTGAAGCGGCAGAATTTACGACGCTTAAACAGGTTGTTGCGACCTGGGCGTTTTTTGTCATCTTTCTTTTTGTCTGGACGAGCCATGATGTTTCCTATTCAAAAAATTATGTGATTAAGCAGCGGCAGCTTCTGTTGCAGCAACAGGTGCTGGTGCAGCATCTGAGTGTGATGAACGTGGCTTGTCTTCACGCATCATTGCTGATGGTTCAGTCACGGCTGTTTTGGTGCCCACGGTCAAATGACGCAACACGGCATCATTGAAACGGAACGCGTGTTCCAGCTCATCCAAAGCAACTTGATTGCATTCGATGTTCATCAACACATAATGTGCTTTGTGAATCTTTTGAATTGGGTAAGCCAATTGGCGACGACCCCAGTCTTCCAGACGGTGAATTTGGCCTGCTTGCGCAGTAACCAGTGTGCGATAACGCTCAATCATGGCAGGCACTTGCTCGCTTTGATCGGGATGCACAATAAATACGATTTCGTAATGGCGCATTACAACTCCTTGTGGTTAAAAGCCCCCCGCCAACATAGCGGTGGAGCAAGGCTGCAAGCCGATGGACGGATTGCAGGGGCGCGCATTATACCGATGCGAGGCGATGCGTCAATGAAAAATAATGTCTGGCAGGTGGTGGGTTATGCGTTAGCAGTGTTGTGAGAATCCAGCCCTAGTTGAAAATGGATACCCCACACATGGCAAAAGCGAGGCTAGGGTTTTGCCCTCAGGCACGCCGTGCCGCCTCGCTCGCGTTTATTTACACGCACTCTTCACGCTGGCAAGCAGCTCGTCTAGTTTGGCGAGGACTTGTGTTTTGAGGGCTTTGAGTTCTAGCACCTTTTGCTGCGCCGCAGCGAACTCGCCTTCATCGCGTAAACGCAACACTTCAAAGCCGGCGCGATGCACCTGCGCATGAAGGGGCGCAATGGCTAAGAAGCTGGCGAGGTGCCCATAGTTTTGCTGACCTAGGCTGTCGTACCACTGACCAAAGCGGCACTGATGGCAATTGCCTAATGTCTTAATAGGCAAAATAAAGTTAGGTTCATCTACTGCGCGAATGATTTGAGCCACCCATTGCTTATGGTCACGCGCTGCCATTAACAGTGGCAAATCGGCTAATTGCCACGGCACATCACTCCACATTTGCCAATGTTTTTCCGTCACAAAATCACTACTCCAAGACAACACCTGCGCGGCGGGCATAGGGCGCGCGATACCATAACCCTGCACCACATCACAGCCTAAGTGCATCAGCAACACGCCGTGTTCAGAAGTTTCTACGCCTTCCGCCACCACCTGCCGATCAAACACTTTTGCCAATCCAATAATCGCTTTAACCAAGGCTAAATCTTCTTGATCATCCAGCATGTCACGCACAAACGACTGGTCAATTTTTAACGTCTCAGCAGGCAAATGTTTGAGATAGCTCAATGACGAATAACCCGTACCAAAATCATCCAAAGCAAAGCTCACACCCAACGCCTGACATTGCAAAATAATGCTGCGCACTTGCTCAATATCACGCTGCGCCACTGATTCTAAAATCTCCAGTTCTATTAGTTGCGCGGGGACATCGGGGTGGCGCGCCAAAATAGCTTCGAGTCGATCCACAAAATCAGCTTGCTGAAAATGCCGCGCTGCAATGTTCACGCTCACTGGCCACGCGGCACCTGCTGCCGCCCACAACGCCAGTTGCCGCAAGGTTTGTTCTAGCACCCATTCGCCAATGTCGATAATCAAATTGGTTTGTTCGGCGGCAGGTAGAAACACACCCGGTGCTAACAAGCCTTGTTCGGGATGTTGCCAGCGCAGCAAGGCTTCCATGCCTACCACCACCCCAGTGCGCAGATTGACTTTAGGTTGGTAATAGACGCGCAATTCTTCTTGGCGCAACGCTTGTTCAGTGCGCGCCAAACTTTGGTGCTTAATGTGCGTTTCTTTGTCGTGATGCACATCGAAAAAGTGATAGCGATTACGCCCTAACTGTTTGGCCTGATACATCGCCTGATCGGCATGACGCAACAAGGTATCGGAGTCGGCATCCTCATCAGGATAAAACGTTACCCCGATGCTAGAAGACACTTCAATGTGATGTTCGCTTATCAGATAGGGCGCGCTCATGGCGAGCAAAATGCGTTGCAAACTCAGCCGCGCTTCCTCTTGGCTATGCAAACCGCCTAGCAACAACACAAACTCATCGCCGCCTAACCGCGCCACGGTGTCCTCCGCGCGCACCGCCTGCGCCAAGCGTTGTGATGCTTGTACCAACAGCTGATCGCCAACCTCGTGTCCGTGCTTGTCATTGACGGGCTTGAACTCGTCCAAATCCAACAAACACACCGCCAACCAAGATTGATGACGGCGCGCAATGACCAAGGCGCACTCAAACCGATCCGCCAACAACGAGCGATTCGGCAAACCCGTCAGCACATCGTGTCCCGCCTGCCAGCGCACATCGCGTAATAAACGATGCTTTTCGGTGACATCGTGAAACACCAGCACGCAGCCGATTAACTCACCATTTTCCAAAAATATCGGCGCAGCCGAATCTTCGATGTTGTACTCCGTACCATCCTTTGCAATCAGCACCGTGTGATTCGCCAACAACACCGTTTTGCCTTGTTGCAACAATTGCTGCACAGGATTCGTAACGGGCTGGCGCGTCGCCTCATTGACGATATGAAAAATCTCCTCCACGGGTTTATTCAACGCGTCCGCCATAGACCAAGCGGTTAAATCCATCGCCACCTGATTGAGGAAAGTTACGCAGCCTTGTGCATCGGTGGTAATCACTGCATCGCCAATGCAAGCCAAGGTTACTTGTGCGCGTTCGCGCTCGCTATACAGCCGTTCCGCCAACTGGTTTTGCTGCACTTGCGCCTGCTGTAATTTGCCCTGCATGTCCGACAACCAACCCAACACATTGTTATTCTGGTGTGTTAAATCTAATGAAGTCGTTTTATCAAAATCACCTTGTGCAATTTTGTCGATTTTATTTTTAACCACTGCGACGCTGCTACCCAAGGTTGAGCGCAAGGCTTGATAGGTGCGCCACAGCGAAATCATCAACGCAACAATTAACACCACCATCAGCACGCGAAACAGCAAAGCCACATTGGCCGCACTCAATACCGCCGCATCATTGCGCTGTGCCGCGAGACGCTCAAACTCTGAAATAGGCCGCATGATGGCGGCTTTGGCTTGATGATATTTGTCGCTATACACCAGCAAGCGCGCGCGCTGCCATAACTCCTCCGCACCCGCATCAGTGTTTTCGCTCAAGCGCATCGCCTCAAACTCAATCGTCGTCAACGCGTCCGAATTAGCTTTAGCCGCAGCCAACAACTTGAATTCAGTGGGGGTAAAACCCGCCTCGCGCATCCGCTCCAGTAACGATTTTTTCACGCTGCTGCGCGGCGCGGGACGCACGTCGTCATCGCTGACCAAATCCCAATACACGCCTTGATAATCAAGTGGGCGGGCAATCACGCCATTCCGAATGTCGAGTATCTCTTGGTAATGCGCTTTGTAAATCGGCTTACCTGTCATCACATAGGTACGCACCATGCGCGTCAAATCATCCGATGATTGACGCAACTCATCCGCCAACAACACCGCTTGCAAACGCAGCTCATTGGCGCGGTCGATGCGCTTTTCCGCTGCCACATACACCGCAAAATTACCCACGGATATAACGAATAGCACGATGAGCCAAAATAATTGGCGTGAAAACGCCGAGACGTTTATTCGGGTTAAAAAATGAGCATACACAGCACGACTCCCTGATATTTTTATAATAAGAACTTCAAAAAAAAGCTCGTCATCATAACGATATTATTGATTGAACCAACACCCCAGACTAGCCAACCGACTGACGGAGATTTTTAATCGACCAACGGTTGAAGGGCGAAAATTCGGGATTCGGGATTCGGGATTCGGGATTCGGGATTCGGGAACAACGATTGTAGGAGGCCGATTTATCGGGCGATAACTCACCATGAACATCGCTCGATAAATCGAGCTCCGACAAAACCAGAATCCTTAATCCTTAATCCTGAATCCCGCATCCTCTTTAACCTTAAACCACGCCGCATACAGGGCGGGCAAGAACAAACAGGTGAGCAAGGTCGCCACCACCAAGCCGCCCATAATGGTCACTGCCATCGGCCCCCAGAACACTTGGCGAGTGAGCGGAATCATCGCCAAAATTGCCGCCGAAGCGGTCAAAACTATTGGTCTAAAACGCCGCACCGTCGCACCAATAATCGCTTCCCAAGGGGTTTTGCCCGCCTCTTCGTCTTGGCGAATTTGATCCACCAAAATCACCGAGTTACGCATAATCATCCCTGCCAAAGCGATAAAGCCTAAGTTCGCCACAAAGCCAAACGGCACTTGAAAAATCAGCAACGCCCATGCCACGCCGATTAAGCCTAGCGGCGCGGTAAGCATCACCATCACAGTGCGACTAATGCTTTGCAACTGCATCATCAGCAAGGTCAGTACGCCCACCAACATCAGCGGCATCACCGCCTTAATCGC
This sequence comes from Gallionella sp., assembly GCA_036171695.1. Lineage (GTDB taxonomy): Bacteria > Pseudomonadota > Gammaproteobacteria > Burkholderiales > Gallionellaceae > Gallionella. The sequence continues at coordinate 341 of JAVHRN010000002.1, read as the reverse complement.
GTTTTCGCCCTTCGCTGATTCCTCCACGCTGCCGCCAGTTTCAATGCGATAGCCCGCTGGTAATTGCGCGCGCAGCGCGGTCAACGCAACATTAAGTTCGGCCGATGCGGTGGCGGGTTGCGTGTTGTCCGCCATGTCGGCGCGCACCGTTAAAGTCGGCAAGCGATTACGTCGCCAGATAATGCCTTCTTCCAAAACAGGCACAAGTTTGGCGACTTGACTCAAATTCACATGCCGCCCGCCCGCCAGCGGAATATCCAAATCGGGCAAACGATTGAGCGACTGTAAATCTGCCGCGCCGCCGCGCCACACCACGTCGATGAGCTGATCGCCCTCGCGAT
>JAVHRN010000001.1:0-1108 GCA_036171695.1 Gallionella sp. | reverse complement strand
GTTTTAACACCAATGCCTTCAATGCTTCCATCTTTGCCAACGTTGAGGTTTCGGTCATGTGCCCAGAGGTTGATACAACCTGTTCCTCTATGGGTGCTGGCGTAATATCCCTCGCGAGTTTCTTTCTTCAGTTTTACCCGAACCAAGTCATTTGGATACAGTGAGAAGCAGAATCTAAAACTGTCGTCGATAAGCGTCCATTCATCTTCATCTTTACCTTGCACAATTGCTCGATTCGGAAGCACTTTTGCCACAGCGTGATGCACATACACTGGCACAAGATGAAACTTGCCTGCTTTCGTAAATACATCCACCCGCACCATGCTGTCGTTCTTGGCGATGCCACCGCGAATGGGAATGCCCGATAGTTTGTCGATGACCATCGTTACCCCTCGCACAATCGGACCCGTCGGGTTTCCTGCGCTATCGGGCTTGCGTAACGGGTTGCTGGCGGGGAATGCCTTGTCGCCTTTGCCGCCGTGTTGTTCCAGACGGGTGCGGATGGCGGCATAAAGTTTTTCGTTGCGGTGTGGGTCTATCAGCTTGTCCATGTCCTTCAAAGTCAGGCTGGTGAGCGCAACTTTTTGCGTCACGCCACCCTGTGCCTTGAGTCGTTCCGGTTGCGCGTAGATGGTGTCTTTATGTGCTGCGCCACTGTTGCGCCGTTGTGGTGCGCGCGACACGAAAAGCGGGTGCACGGTTTGCAATGCCTCTTCCGAATAGGTGCCGAGGCGTTGCATTTCTTCACGCAACAATGCGGGGTCATCCAGTTTGAGGCGGGCTTCAAGTTCGTTGCGGAAGTGAGGCCACGGATTGGGGAAATGTTTTTCAACTTGCTCAAACATGGCTGGGTTGAGAATTTCACCCGTATCAAGGTCCGCAAAGCCTTCACGCACATGTTCCAGTTCTTTGCGGCGCGAATAGTCGGACAGGCGCTTGACCATGCCATGACTACACGCGGCGACCACGGTGGCATCCAGCGCATGGTGGCGATCACTGTCGCTACGCACTTTGACCAAGCCCCAGCGGGCGCGCAGGAACGAGGTCATCTGCCCGCTCAACACCACGCAGCGTTTCGCTTCGCTATCCAGATGCAGTTGCAGATATT